>NZ_JBFAAD010000007.1:0-315547 GCF_040639555.1 Streptomyces sp. NPDC023838 | reverse complement strand
ACCAAGCCCGGCCCTTCAAATGGACCAAGACCGCCGACCAGATCCTCGACCGCATCTGCCGCTACTGCGACAGGATCTCCAAACCAGGTCACTAGCTGGACTGCGACGGCGGGGAAGCGGCCGGGGAGACGCGGTTGCGGTCCGCCGGGCGGCCGTGGTTCAGATACCGCTCGGCGGCGTGCACGGCCTCGCGTGCGGTGCGTTCTCCCATGAGCACGCAGAGCGTGTAGGCGCAGTCCTCGAAGCGTCTGCGCAGGGCAGGCTCGTGGGGCTGTGCCAGGACCGCGCGTTCGTGCGCCCGATAATGCGAGAGCAGCCGCGCGAGAGTCGCTTTGTCGGGCAGCAGCATCATGTCCTCCTGAGCGTGGGACGGGCCCAGCCCACCCATCCTGACCGGGTCGGAGGACCTGCGCGAGCCGTAGGACTGCGCTCCGTGACGACCCAGCGGAACGGGGCCCGGCGGAGTGGCTCCGCCGGGCCCCGCAGTGCTGGGGAGACCGGTTACTTCTTGAAGGCGTCCTTGGCCTTCTCCTTGGCCTGCCGCAGGTCGCCCTTCGACTTCTCGGCGTGGCCTTCGGCCGCCTTGCTCTCATTGCCCACCGCGCGGGCCACGGTCTCCTTGGCCTTTCCCTTGGCCTGCTCGGCCTTTGCCTTGGCCTTCTCGTTCTTTGCGGTCACGGTACTCACACCCTGATCTTTCCGAATTCGGTGGTCACGTCCGAGTCTGACCGTTCAGCGGATTCTCAAACGTCTGCTCAGCCCGTCGAGAATTCTTTCGGTGCTGCATTCACCATCGGTACCAGCGGCTTCGCCGTCCACCACCGCCGGCCGGGCGCGCGACGAAACCCACGAGCCACAGGACCAGGACGACAAGGGCGACCCACCACAGAACCTGGAGCGCGAATCCGGCGCCGAAGAGAAGCAGCGCGAGCAGCAGAACGACTAGCAGGGGAACCATGCTATGCACCTCCACAAAAACGAGTTCCCCTGTCGGGCCGTGTCATGCGCGGCCAATTCCGGACAGGCCCCGGATGGATTCCGGGCAGGCAGGATTCATCCATCGAGAATCGTGGTGGGGGAGATCCGCTTACGGTGTACGGCTCCCGGGCGTGCGGTCCCCGCGCGTGCGGTCGGCGGACGTACGGCCCCCGGCCGCCGCCGCGTCCGTCACGTCCAGGAACACCTGGTCGGCGTCGGGCCAGATGTTGGCCACCGAGGCCTTGATGCGCTCGCAGACCAGCTCGATGCCCTCGCTCTCCATCCCCGGCGCCAGGTCGATACGGGCCGCGACCAGCGCGGAGTCGGTGCCGAGCCGCATGGTCAGCAGCGCCTCCACGCTGTCGATCTCCGGCTGCGCGTCCAGCAACGCCCGGATGCGGTCGCGCATTTCGGGGTCGACCGCCTCCCCGATGAGCTGGTCGCGGGCCTCCTTGCCGAGCCGGTACGCCACGTAGACGAGGAGCACGCCGATGGCCAGCGAGGCCGAGCCCTCCCACACCGGCTGACCGGTCGTCATGTGCAGGGCCATGCCGGCGATCGCGAGGGCGACGCCGAGCACGGCCGTCCCGTCCTCCGCGACCACCGTGCGCAGCGCGGGATCGTTCCCGATGCCGCCCGGCTGCCCGCGCACCTGATGCAGGGCCCGCAGCAGGGACCCGGCCTCGGCGACGAAGGCGACCCCGAGGACGGCGAGCCCGGCGATGTACCCGGAGTGCGACTCGTCCGCGCCCGAGCGCAGCGCCTCGACGCCCTGGAAGACGGAGAAGCAGCCGCCCATGACGAAGATGCCCACGGCCGCGAGCAGGGACCAGAAGAAGCGTTCCTTGCCGTAGCCGAAGGGGTGGCGGCGATCCGGCGGGCGGCGGCTGCGGCGCAGCGCGGCCAGCAGGAAGACCTCGTTGAAGCTGTCCGCGACGGAGTGGGCCGCTTCGGAGAGCAGCGCCGGTGAACCGGCGATGACGCCGCCGGCCGCCTTCGCCACGGCGATGAGCAGATTCGCGCCCAGCGCCACGAACACGGTGAGACGCGTACCCGAGTCCTTGCCGCCGCCCGCTTCCGGTGTCCTGGCGCCGCCGTCCGTCTCCGGCGCCCTGATGTCCTCCGAGTTCCCGCTCACTGTCCGCGCTCCTCGCCGGGGTCGGCGCCGGAGGGCTCCACGGGCAGCAGCGGGCCGAGCGGTCCGAGGTCGATGTTGAGGTCCTCCGGCCGCAGCCCGAACTTCGAGCGCAGCTCGCCCATCCGGTCCTCCAGGAGCATCAACGTGAGCCCGATCCGCTCCTCCTGCTCGCCCGTGAGCTCGCCGGTCTCGACGCGGCGCAGTGCCTGACGTTCCATCAGCTGCCGGAGGAGCTCCACCACGGTCAGGACCAGCCGGGCGAGATCGCGCTCCACCGTGTCCGCGTCGAGCTCCACGCGCCGTCGCCCGCTCATGCGCCCTCCCTCGGGCCAACGCTCTCGTACGTGTCGTCGTACGCGCTCTCGAACGGCGAGGGGACCCTCGCGCTCACCGAGCTGACCAGCGCGTTGAGGTCGATCCGGACCAGGTCCACGTCCGCGATGCGCAGGGTGAGGTCGCCGGCGAGGACCACGCCTCCGGCGAGGAGCCGGTCGAGCAGATCGACGAGGGCGACCTGGCGCTCGCTGTGCGGGCGGTACGCGCCGTCAGCGGATGGCGTCGGGCTCACCGGCTCCTCCTCCGTCCGCCTCTTCGTCCGCGCCTCCTCCGTCCGCGTCCGCCGCGCCCGCGAAGGAGTACGGTGCCCAGGGCCCGGTCACCTCCACGCGCACCCCCGCCGCCCGCGACCGGTGCCGCTCGACGAGCGCGACGAACTCCGCGCCGCGCTCACGCGGCACCAGATAGGCGGCGTTGAGCACGTTCTCACCGGGCTGCTGGGAGATCCGCGCGCTCTGCGGCCGGTGCAGCCGCTGCGCCTCGGCGTGCCCGGACAGCTCCTGGTGCAGGGTGCGGGAGAGGGCGCCGGCCTGACGCCAGGTGTCCTCGCGGGCCTGGCGCTGCCCCAGCCTGCGGCGCAGGTACTCCCGCCCGCTCGCGGGCTTCGCCTGCGGCGCCGGGGCGGGCTCGCCGCTCGCCGCCTCGGCGTACACCTTGACCCCCCATTCGACCCGGCCGTCCAGTCGCTCCAGGGCCGCCTCGAAGCCGGCCCGCCCGGCGTCGAGCAGCCGCTGCACCCCGCTCGTGTCCCGGCATACCGTGGCGAGCCGCAGCGGAATCGCGCAGGTCACCGAGGAGAGCGCGGCCACCACCGCCTGATGGGCGCGGGCGGTGGCGGCGAGCCAGTCGAGGTCCTCCAGATGGGCGCGGAGCGGGCCGGCGTCGAAGTCCCCGGGGGGCACCGGGCTCGCCGCCGCGCACAGACCGCGGTGCGCGATCAGCCGCGGCGGCTCGCCGTCCAGACCGCGTACGTCTTCGGGCAGTTCCCCCTCGAAGGGCCGCACGACCGCGTACACGTACCACAGCGCCTCATTCATCGCGCACCACCTCCGGCTGTGCCTCCCGGGAACCGTCGTGACGACTTTCCAGTTCGGCGACCCTGGCCTGCAATTGTTCGTTCTCCCGGGCGAGTTCACGACGGCGGGCGGCGCCGGAGAGCGCGGGGTCGTCCTCCCACCAGTCGATGCCCATTTCCTTCGCCTTGTCGAGAGAGGCGACGATGAGGCGGAGTTTGATGGTGAGGAGTTCGATGTCGAGGAGATTGATGCGGATGTCCCCGGCGATGACGATTCCCTTGTCGAGGACGCGTTCGAGGATGTCGGCGAGATTCGCGCTGCCGCCGTCCGACGCATACGGATCCGAGAGCCGTCCCGGGGTCGTCATCAGCGCCTCCGTGTACCGGACTTGGCGTACCGTCGCCCGGATTCCTCGGGCTCGGGCTCTTCGGCCGCGTCCTCTTCGAGTTCGTCGTCGTATACGACGCCGTCGGAGTCCTCCTCGGGAATGTCCTCGTCCTCCTCCGGCTCGTCCTCGTACTCGCCCTCCAAGGGCTCCTCGTCCTCATACGCCTCGTCGTAGGTGTCCTGGGACGCCTTCTCGTCGTCCTGGGCGTCGTGATACGCGTCCTCGTCCCCCGTCCTCGCCCCGCGCGTCTCCTCCTCGCGGGCCAGCGCGTCCTCGTGGCTCAGGACGACCTCGCCGTCGCGGATCTCGCCGCGCCAGCCGTCCGGGGCCTCGCCGCGCAGACTGATGTGCCGGGCGAAGTTCTTCAGGTCGAGCCGGGCTCGGCGGCCCTGGGCGCGCCAGATGTTGCCGGTCCGCTCGACGAGCCCCTTGGGGTGGTACTCGATGACCAGCAGCACCCGGGTGAGGGAGTCGCCCAGCGGGTGGAAGGTCACCACGCCCCTGGTGGTGCCCTTGGCGCCCTCCGAGGTCCACGCGATGCGCGCGTCGGGGATCTGCTCGGTGGTGCGCGCCTTCCAGCTGCGGCTCGACCAGAAGACCTTCAGCTTCCAGTCGGAGCTCGTGTCGTCGGCGCTGTCCGCGCTGCGCACGCCCTTGGTGAAGCGGGAGAACTCCCCGTACTGGGTCCACTGGTCGTACGCGTCGCGCACCGGCACGCCGACGTCCACCGACTCCATGATGACGGTGGGCTTGCGGCCGCCGCCCTTGCCCCGCTTGCCGCCCAGGTTCTTGACGGCCCCGCTCACGTTGTCCTTGAGGTGGCCGGCGCCCAGCTCCAGGGCGGCACGCACCGGCCCCTTGCCCTCGGTGAGCTTGCGGCCGCCCTTGAGCGCCAGCGCGGAGAACCCGGGGCTGCGCCCCTCGGCGATGTCGTTCAACTTCACCGTGGATTCACCGAGTTTGCGGCCGAGGCCGGCCAGCGCACGCTCCAGCTGGGCGAGCGCCAGAGCCTGGAGCTCGGACTTGAGGCGGTCCGTGACCGCACTGTCGACCAGACCGGTCGCCTGTTTCGCCTCAGTCACGGGACCGGCCTCCCTTCGCCTCCGCGCGCTCCGAGGAGCGGGCCTTCGTGCCCTGCACCCGGCGCGTCGCGCTCTTCTTCGCGGCGCCCGCCCGGCGCGCCGGCTCGGTCTTCTTCGCCGACTCCGCCTTCTTGGCGGGCGCCGACCGCTTCGCCCGGGAGGCCGTCTTGCGGGCGGGGGCGGTGGCCTTCTCGGCCGCCTCGTCCCCGCTCTTGGCGTCCGGTGCTACTCCGGCGATGCGGTCCTGCACATCGAGGGTGCGGTCGTGCAGCCGGTCCGCGATCCCTTCGAGCTGCCGGTTGACCAGGGCCCCGGTCGCCGCCTTGCCGACCCCGCGCAGGTCCTGGCGCAGCTGGTCGCCGATCTCCTTGAACTGGGGGTTGTGCTCCAGCTGCCCGGCGGCGAACTCCGCGAGCGCCCCGGGGCTGAGCTTGAGCCGCTTGCCGAGCACCATGGTGCCGATGCCGAACGCGAGCTTGGCCTTCTTGGTGCGACCGAGCACATAGCCCGCGCCTACCGCGAGCCCTATTGCCAGCCGGTTGTTCATCGTGACGGATTCCTGTTCTCCAGCCGGTCGAGGAGCTCGTCCTCGCGGCGGTCGAACTCGGCCTCGTCGATCTCGCCCGCCATCAACCGCTCTTCCAGCAGGGCGAGTTCGTTACGTATGGCCGAGGGGTCGTAGTACTGCTGCTCCGCCTGCGCCACCACTTGCTCCAGCACCCAGAAGGTGCCGCGCACGGGCGCCGCGGGCAGCAGCAGCAGTTCTTTGAGCAGGCCCACGCGGAGCCTCCCGTCGGGTCGGGCGCGCCGGGTCGGGCGCGTCAGTCCGTGAAGCTGTACGGCGGCAGCGGGCCGTGCACCTGGACGATGAGGTGCGGTGCCTCCTTGCGCAGTGTCTCCACGGACGCCACGAACTCGTCGGCACGCTCACGCGCGACCAGGTACGAGAGGTTGGCGAGCCAGCCGGTGGACTGCGGCCCGGGCCGCTCGTCCTCGGCGGCGCGCTCCATGGCCCGCTGGATCAGCACCGCGTCCCGCGCCTCGCGTTGCTGGACCGCGGCGGCGATCCGCTCGCCGAGGTGCAGCTTCTGCTCGTAGGTGCCGCCGCCGGCCTTGCGGTTGGCCTCGCTCATGGCCCGCAACTCGGGGCTGTCGGCGAGCACTTGGTGCAGCACGGCCTCCTCGTCGTGGGCGGCCTTGATGTTGTACTCGACCTTGCCTTCGAGGGCTTCGAGGCGCTCCAGGTACCGCTCGCCGTGTTCGGCGAGCGCGGCCCGTACGGCGTCGTCGTCGGGCGAGACCCCGCCGAACCGCATCGGCAGCACCGCGCCGCCCGCGCCCGCCTCGGCCAGCACGCTCTGATGGGCCATCAGATCGCGCCGCTTGGGCCGCAGGTCCTCGGGCGCGTCACTGACCAGCGCCACCAGGTCGCCCTGGGCGACGGTCCGCACCGGGCGCGGCGGATCCCCGACGCCGCCCATCTTCTCGGGCAGGTGCGCGTGGGTGCGGTGCGCGATCCCGTAGACGTACGTGGTCATTCCTGCTCCTCCTTGCGGCGCGTGGCGGTGCGCCGGGCGCGCGGGCGCTTCTCGGGCTCGGGTTCGGCTTCCTCACGCGCCTGCTGGAAGGCGTCGGAGATGGTCTGGGCGGCGCCGGAGAGCGCGCCCTTGGACTTGCCGCGCGCACCGGACTCGGTGATCTCCCCGACCAGGTCGGGCAGGCCCGGGCTCTTGCGCGGGCCCGCCTCCAGGTCGAGCCGGTTGCACGCCTCGGCGAAGCGCAGATAGGTGTCGACGCTGGCGACGACCACGCGTACGTCGATCTTGAGTATCTCGATGCCGACGAGGGAGACGCGCACGAACGCGTCGATCACGAGCCCTCGGTCGAGCACCAGCTCCAGAACGTCGTAGAGACCACTGGTCCCGCCGCTGCCGCCTTGTTGTGCCGGGACAACCGTCATGGTGTCCAGCCCTCCTTTCTATGAAGGCGTCTGTGAAGTCGTGAGTCGTGAGTCGTGAAGTGGTGAGTCGTGAAGTCGTGGGTGACGTCGTGTCTCAGGGGTTGCGGTCGGCCCGCCCCCGCTCGTACCGGCGCAGCCGCCGGTAGCCGGTGAGCTCGCCCTGCTGGTCGAGGTCCACCTCGTACGAAGCCAGGAGGCTCATGGTGTCCGGGACCCGGGCGAGTTCCAGGACCTCGATGCACAGCGCCCAGCCGTCCTCCGAGCGTTCGAAGGAGGAGACCGACTCCGTCGTCATGCCGGTGAGTGCGGTGAACTGGGCGTGTGCGCCGCGCAGCACGTCCATCGCGGCGGGCAGCTCCTTCTCCCCGGGCTCGCGCTTGTTGTCGGACTGGTTCTCTGATGTGTTCGCCATGTCACCTCGCGTCTGAGGTCTTCCGGGTAGCCCCGTGCGGACGGGGCAAACCCGCCGATCAGCTCGTGACGACCCGCTCGTACAGCACGCGGACCGTCGCCGTGATGGACGCCGCGTCGATTCCGGCGTCGGCCAACTGCTCCTCGGGGGTCGCGGAGCCGGGCATGTTCTCGACGGCCAGCCTGACCAGCCGAGGCATCGGACGGCCGTCGGCGAAGCACTCCGCGACCGCGTCGCCGATGCCGCCCTGGGACCGGTGGTCCTCGACGGTGACCAGACACCCCGTCAGCGCGGCGGCCTCCTGGAGCACCCGCTCGTCGACCGGCTTGACCGAGTACAGGTCGATCACCCGCACCGGGATGCCGCCCTCCTCCAGCGCGTCCGCCGCGACCAGCGCCTCGGGCACGGTGACACCCGCCGCCACCAGGGTCACCTTGTCCTGCGGCGAGGACCGCAGCACCTTGGCTCCGCCGACCGGGAACTCCTCGTCGGGGCCGTAGATGACCGGGGTGTCGCCCCGGGTGGTGCGCAGATAGCGGATGCCCTCGCCGTCCGCCGTCGCCGCGACGAGCTTCGCCGTCTGGTTGGCGTCGCAGGGGTAGAGCACCGTACTGCCGTGCACCGCCCGGAACATCGCCAGATCCTCCAGACCCATCTGCGACGGCCCGTCCTGCCCGATGGCGACCCCTGCGTGCGAACCCGCCACGGTGAGCGAGGCGCGGCTGATCGCGGCCATCCGTAGGAAGTCGTGGGCGCGGGTCAGGAACGCGGCGAACGTGGCGGCGTACGGCGTCCAGCCCCGGGCCGCGAGGCCCACGGCGGCCGCCAGCATCTGCTGCTCGGCGATGTAGCACTCGAAGTACCGCTCGGGGTGCTCCTTGGCGAACAGCTCGGCCTTCGTCGAGTCGCCCACCTCCCCGTCGAGCACCACCACATCGCCGCGCGCCGTGCCGAGGGCGGCCAGTGCCTGCCCGTACGCCGTGCGGGTCGCCACCTTGTCGCCCAGCTCGTAGCGGGGCAGCGAGAGACGGCCGGACGACGCGGGCCGGGGCGGGCCGGCGGCGGGCGGCGCGGTGACGTCGACCCGGATGAAGCGGGGGCCGCCGAGCTCGGCGACGGCGGCCTCGGCGTCCGGCAGCGGCTTGCCGTGCATGCCCTCGCGGTCCTCGACGGAGGCGACGCCCTTGCCCTTGACCGTGCCCGCGAGGATCGCGGTGGGCCGGCGCGGGGTGGCCGCCGCCTCCTGGTACGCCGCGTCGATCGCCTCGGCGTCATGGCCGTCGACCTCGATGGTGTGCCAGTCGAAGGCGCGGAACCTGCGCGCGTACGCGCCGAGGTCGCGCTGGTGGCGGGTCGGACCGCGCTGGCCCAGCCGGTTGACGTCGACGATCAGCGTCAGGTTGTCCAGGTGCTGGTCCCCGGCGTGCTCGGCCGCCTCCCAGACCGAGCCCTCCGCCAGCTCGCTGTCACCGCACAGCACCCAGACGCGGTACGGGAGGCGGTCCAGGTGCTTGCCCGCCAGGGCCATGCCCACCCCCACCGGCAGCCCCTGGCCGAGCGAGCCGGTGGCCACGTCCACCCACGGCAGCCGTGGGGTGGGGTGCCCCTCCAGCCGGCTGCCCTGCCGCCGGAAGGTGAGCAGCTCCTCGTCGTCGACCACCCCGGCCGCGCGGTACATCGCGTACAGCAGCGGGGAGGCGTGGCCCTTGGAGAGGATCAGCCGGTCGTTGGCGGGGTGCTCGGGCCGTTCGAAGTCGTACCGCAGATGGCCGGCCAGGAGCACGGCGGCCAGGTCGGCGGCGGACATCGACGAGCTGGGGTGGCCGGAACCGGCGGCATCGGCCGCACGGACCGAGTCGACCCTCAACTGCTGTCCCAGCTCGGCGAGTTCGATGCGGTCGGCGGTCTGGTCGCTCTTCATGGTCAGTCCTTTCGGGTCGTGGGTGCGGGGCCGCCGGGGACGCGGGCCTGCTCCGGCGTCGCCGTGTCCAGCGGCACCGACCAGGACCGCACGAGGCCCAGCTGGACGCCCTGGCGGGGGAGTACGGCGTCGAGCAGCCAGTCGGCCGCCACGCGCACCCGGTTGCCGGGCATCGCGGCGAGGTGGTACCCGCGGGTGACGGCGCCGGCGAGGATGCCCGAAAGCGGCACGCCGAGCGGGTTGGCCGCGGCCTGCACGCCGCCGAGGTCCACGGCGAACCCCAAGTCGTGGTGTTTGTAGGGTTGTTGGGTGCCATGGCCGAGCGAGGCGGCCACGTTGAGCGCGGCCCTCTTCCCCTGCCGGGCGGCGTGCTGCGCGGTCATCGGCGTGAACTCGCCGGGCCGGGTCAGGTCGGGCACGGCCGCCGCGTCGCCGCAGGCGAACACCTCGGGGCGGCCCGGCACGTTCAGCTGCGGCTCCACCAGCAGCCGTCCGCGCTCCACGGACAGACCGAGCTCCGAGACCAGGGGGTCGGGCCGCACGCCCACGCACCAGATCAGGGTGCGGGTCGGCACGAACTCGCCGTCGTCCAGGCGCACCCCGTCCTCGGTCGCCTCCTTCACCGAGGTGCCGGTGCGTACGTCCACACCCCGGCGGCGCAGCACCCGGTCGGCCGTGGTGGACAGCCTGCGGTCGAGTTCGGGCAGCAGCCGGTCGGCGATGTCGAGCAGGATCCACCGCGCCGGTTCGCGCCGGTCCAGGGCGTCGGTGAACATCTTTCCGTGCGCGGCCACCTCGGTGCCGGTGTAACCGCCGCCGACCACCACGAAGGTGCGCCGCGCGGCCCGCTCGTCCGGGGTGTCGGTGCCCTGAGCGGCCAGCTCCATCTGCCGGGTGACGTGATCGCGCAGGTACAGCGCCTCGGGCATCCCGCGGAAGCCGTGTGCGTGCTCGGTGACCCCGGGCACCGGAAGCAGCTTGTTGACGCTGCCCACGGCGAGCACCAGCCGGTCGTACGCCAGCTCACCCGGTACCCCCTCCGGCCCCGTGTAGTGCACCGTCGCGGCGTCCAGATCGACCCGCCCGGCCTCGCCGAGGACGAGCCGCACCCCGGGCAACGTCCCGGTGAGCGAGACGGTGACCCGGCGCGGCTCCAGGATCCCGGCGGAGACCTGGGGCAGCAGCGGGAGGTAGAGGAAGTAGTCCGTGGGGTTGAGCAGGGTGATCCGGGCGCGGCCGCGCATCCGGCGGGAGAGGGTGCGGGCGGCCTGGTACCCGGCGAACCCGGCTCCTACGACGACGATGCGGGGACGGTCCGGAGTATGGGTGGTCACGTTCGGCTCCCGGTGGCTGGGGGCAGGCGGACAGGGTTCCCGCGTGCCCTGGGCGCGCGGGGGTCAAACACCGGGAGGGGCGCGCGGGGGGGCCGGGAAGGGGCGTTTTCGTGAAGTGCGGACGGCCGCGTCGGGCGACGGCGACCCGGCCCTCCGGGCGCGATCACGCGCGCTCCCGGCCGGGTTCCGGTGCGCGGGAACCCCCGGCCCGGATCTTCCGTCTGCCGGGGTACGGATGTCGGTTCGCGGGTCGGAGGGTGCGGTGGAACGGGGGAGCGGGGCGGCCCGTCGTACCGTACTGACGGGCCTGGCGCTCGGCGTCCCGTTCGCGCTCGGCGGGTGCGGCACCGGGGGTGCGCGCCGCGCCGGCGTCGCGCCGCCACCCTCCGCGTCGGCCCCTGACTCCGGGGCCGACACCACCGTCCTGATCATTCGGCACGGTGAGAAGCCCGCCGGGAGCGAGCGGGGCAGGGACGAGAGCGGGAAGCGGGACAAGAAGTCGCTGACCGAACGCGGCTGGCAGCGGGCGAAGGCCCTGCCCGGGCTGTTCGTCGCGGCACCCGGGCGACCTGCCCCGGCGCTGCCCCGGCCCGCCACCCTCTTCGCCGCGGCGGACACGGGGCCGCACGCCGGTGCGCACCGGATGCGGCAGACCGTCGCGCCCCTGGCCCAGGCGCTGCACGCGCGCGTGGACGCATCCATCGCGGAGGGTCAGGAGCGCGCGCTGGCCGCCGCCGCGCTGGCGGCCCCCGGCCCCGTCCTGGTCTGCTGGGAGCACTCCAGGATCCCGGACATCGTCCGGGCGCTGGGCGCCGCGCGGGCCCCCGGGGTTCCGGCGGTGTGGCCCGAACGCTTCGACCTCGTCTGGGTGTTCACCCGGCGCGCCGGCACGCGGTCGTTCCGCGCGGTGGCGCAGCACCTGCTGGACGGCGACGCCTGACCCGACCCGACCCGACCCGACCCGACCCGACCCGTCCGGGGCGGAGCCACGAGCCGGCCGGGCGCACCTGTTGTGAAGATCCTGGAAGACCCGAGGACTCCGGCGCCCAGGGCATCCCCACCGTGACGGCAAGCCGTTCGAGCCGGAGGACGCCCTCTACGACGCGGACGCCCTCACGGCGGCGCTCAAGCACTACGGCATCGGCTGAGCCGTTCAGAACGCGGAGTTGGCGAACCAGCGGTCGAGCAGCTCCGCGTCCCCGCCGGTCTCGACCGAACCGGCAGAGCGGTCGAGGCGGCCGTAGACGAGCAGCAGGAGGTCGGCGGCGGTGCCCCGGACGGTGGCGTCGGCGGCCGCCCCGTCCGTGTCCGGGACGAGGCCGAATCCGTCGGCGCGCAGCCGGACGAGCCAGTCGCCGTCCGTGTCCGTGCACGCGAACCGGATGTGCTGGACGGATCCGGCGCCGCGCAACTCGGCGACCTTGGGCGCGAAGAACGCGGCGAAGGGGAGGTTGACGAGGAACTCGTCGACGCCGTCCCGGGCGAGCGCGCGGTCGATCTCGGAGGGCAGCCCGAGCGTCCGCTCCGCGTCGACGCGGTGCACCAGGGTCTCGAACAGCATCCGGCGCACCCAGAAGCGGGCATGTCCGTCCGCGCCCCACACCCACATCGGCGCGTCGAGGTCGGTGTCCGCGAACGCCTCCGCCGCCTCGGCCGCGCCCGCGGCGAGCCAGTCGGCGTAGCCGTCCTCCCGCTCCGGCAGCCGCAGGTCCACGTCGCGGCTCTTGGGCCGCTCCTGGACGCGACCGCGCAGCAACGCCGTGAACATGCGCTGCGCGCCGCCGGTGTGTCTGACCAGATCGACGAGGGTCCAGCCCGGGCAGGTGGGCACGGCGAGCGTCAGGTCGGCGCCCTTGAGCAGTGCGGCGAACCGGGCGCTCTCGGCGGCGACGGCCGTGCGGTGGTCGAGCGGTTCGGCAGTGTTCATGGTGTCGCGCCTCCTGGCATACCGGGTCTTCCTCACCGGCAGCGTGTCACAGCCGCCCCGGCCGCGAGCAGGCGGGCATCGCGGCGCCGCACGGGCCGTTACCTCACCGCGGCGCTCGCCAGCACCGCGTCCACCTCGTCGGCCTCACGGCCGGCGCCGCCGGTCGGCTCCGGCGACTCCGTGACGCCGAGCAGGAAGGCCGAGCGGTCACCGCCGCGCGTGACGAGGGTCAGACGCATCCGGCCCGCCCTGCCGGTGTCGTCCCGCACGCTCAGCGCCACGGTGTACGCGGGCCGGCCGCTCACCGTCGTGGCCCGGGACTCCTCGACCGTCGACGTGCCGTCCGGGTAGAAGAACTCCGCGTTGGACCGGGCCGCCGTCTCCGTCCGCTGCTTCAGCGCGGACTCGTCGATGCCCCGGCCCCGCCCGGCGAGCACGGCGGCGCCGCCGTGACCGTCGGGCCCCTTCGTGGTGATCGAGGAGGTGAAGGCCTGGATCAGATCCTTGCCGTCGTTGCGCTTCCAGCCCTCGGGTACGGCGTACGAGAGCCCAGCCGCCTCGTCCGTCACGCGCGGCCGCCCCGCCAGCGGGGAGCCGTCCTCGTCCCGGGTCAGCCACCACACCGCCGCCCCGGCGACGAGCACCAGGACCAGCGCGCCGACGACGCCGACGATCCAGGCGCGGCGGGCCCGCGGCGGCCCCGGCTGGGCCGGAGGCGTCGGCGGGAAGGGCGGCGGGCTGACGGAGAGCGGTGTGGTCATGGCCCCAGTTTCCGGTTTCAGGACGGGCGCGGACCTGAGTGGTCGTACTCAGTTCGGTACCCATGAGTACTCACCCGCTACTCAGATCACTCTCCTCCCTGGGGGCACACCAGGGCCATCCTGTCCGTTTCGGCCCACCGGGCCCAGGGGAAGTAACCTCGCCATGACCACACTTGGCGCTGTCTTCCGCCCGCAGAACGCTCCCGAACGCCTCCGCTCCGTCGCCCTCGCCGCCGACTCGGCCGGCCTCGAAGAGCTCTGGCTCTGGGAGGACTGTTTCCTGGAGAGCGGCATAGCCAGTGCGGCGGCGGCGCTGGCGTGGACCGAGCGGCTGCATGTGGGCGTCGGACTGCTGCCGGTGCCGCTGCGCAATGTGGCGCTGACGGCGATGGAGAGCGCGACGCTGCACCGGCTCTTCCCCGGCCGCGTCACCCTGGCCGTGGGGCATGGCGTGCAGGACTGGATGGAGCAGGTCGGGGCGCGGGCCGAGTCGCCGCTGACCCTGCTGCGGGAGCATCTCGGCGCGCTGCGCGGCCTGTTGGGCGGGGAGAGGGTGACCGTCGCCGGACGCTATGTGCGGCTCGACGCGGTCGCGCTGGACTACCCGCCGCACGGGCCCGCACCGGTGCTGTCCGGCGCGACAGGACCGCGCACCCTGCGGCTGTCCGGCGAGGCGTCCGACGGCAGCGTCCTGGTGGCGGGCACCGGCCCGGACGGGGTGCGCCGGGCCCGTACGCTCGTCGACGAAGGCCGGGCCGCCGCCGCCCGCACCGACCACCACCCCGTGGTCGTCTATCTGCTCGCCGCCACCGGACCGGATGCCGCCGCGCGGGTGGGCGCGGAGCTCGCGGCGAAGAAGCGCGGCGACAGTTTCGGTGTCGCCGGGGACGCCGAAACCGTCGCCGAGGCGGTGCGGCGGCTCGCCGAGGCGGGCGCGGACAGCGTGATCCTGGAACCCACCGCCGACGAGCCGGACATCGAGGCGTTCGTCCGGTTCACCGCCGAGGAGGTCCGCCCGCTGGTCCCCTGACGGCCCGTCCGTCGTTCAGCCGACGGCCGACCGCGCGAGGGTGAACCCGGAGCCCTCGCGCCGGACCTCGGCCACACCCGCCCCGCTGAAGTGTGCCGGGATAACCAACTCCCGCTCGACGGCGGCCCGTTCGAGGATCCGGCGGCGGCTGGCGGCCGCCTGTTCCGCGTCGAGGCAGAAGCTGCTGTTGCAGGACGGGTCGAGGATCTGCACCGGGCTGTGCAGCAGGTCGCCCACGAAGACGGCCCGGTCGGTCCCGGACGCGAGCCGCAGGACGGACGAGCCGGGGGTGTGGCCGGGGGCGGACTCCAGGGTGAGGTGTTCGTCGATGCGGTACGAGCCGTCCCACAGCACGGACTGCCCGGCCCGGTGGACCGGCGCCACACTGTCCTCGTAGAGCAGCCGGTCGTCCTGCCGGACGCCGTTCGCGTACGCGTTGTCCGGTCCGTAGTGGAAGTCGTCGGCGGCCGGGAGGAGATACCGGGCGTTGGGGAACGTGGGCACCCACTCCCCGTCGGCATCCCGGGTGTTCCAGCCGACGTGGTCGCTGTGGATGTGCGTGTTGACGACGACGTCGACGTCCTCGGGACGCACACCGGCCCGCGCCAGGGCGCCGAGGAAGTCGCCCTGCCAGTGGTGGAAGCGCGGTGAGTCGGGCCGCTCGCGCCCGTTGCCCACCCCGGTGTCCACCAGAACGGTCCGTCCGCCGCTGCGCAGCACCCACGTCTGGAGCGCGAGCACCGCCGTGTCGCTCTCCGGCTCCCAGTGGTCGGGCGCCAGCCACTCCTCGTTCTCGCGCCACACCTCGGCCCCGACCGCCGGGACGAGGTCGCGGGCCGGCACGAACGGCCCCTGCCACTCGACGACCCGGGTGACCTCGACGTCTCCCAGCGTGATGCTCTGTTCGCTCTTCATGTCCATGTCCTCGACCCTAGGGCGGGGGAAGTGAGCTTCTCAATGCCCGTTCGGCTCATTCGGATACGTGTACGTCTCACTGTCAGGCGTCAGCGGTAGGCTGCCGGGGTGGACGTGGTGAGCGATGCGATCTCCGCCGTACGGGTCGGACGGCCCTCCTCCAACCGGGTGCGGGCGAGCGGCAGCTGGTGCACCCGCCTCGCCCCGTACGACGGAGCCGGTTTCCACATCGTCCTTGAGGGCTCGTGCTGGCTGCTGCCCGACGGCGGCGCCCCGGTCGTGCTCGGCGTCGGCGACGCGGTGCTGCTCCCGCACGGCGCGGGCCATGTGCTCGCGGACTCCGCCGCCGACGCGGAGACCGTGGCGCGGGCGGCGTCCTTCGACGACTGGTCCGCGGGCGGGTATCCGTCCTCGGCGCCCACGCCCACGCCCACGCCCGCCTCCGCCGACGAGCCGCGACTCCACGTGCTCTGCGGGAAGTACCGGCTCGACCACAGCCGCGTCCACCCGCTCATGGCGGAGCTGCCCCAGGTCGTCCACCTGCCGCACCGCGTGGGCCGTCACCCCGAACTCCGCGCCGCCATCGACCTGTTGGGCGGCGAGCTCGGCGGCCCCCGCCCCGGCGCGGGCATCGCGGTCCCCAGCCTGCTCGACCTCCTGCTCGTCTATATGATCCGGGCCTGGATGAGCGAGAGCACGGCCGGGGCGTGGTCGGCCGCGCTCGGTGACCCCGTGGTGGCGAGCGCCCTGCGCGCGCTGCACGCGGACCCGGCCGCGCCGTGGAGCAACGACCGGCTCGCCACCGAGGCCGGTGTCTCCCGGCCCACCCTGGCCCGCCGGTTCACCGCGCTGGTGGGCCGCCCGCCGATGGCGTACCTCACCTGGTGGCGGCTGACCCGCGCCGCGACCCTGCTCCGCGACACGACCGACCCCCTGGCCGCCATCGCCGCCCGGGTCGGCTACGGCACCCCGTACGCCCTCTCGCACGCCTTCAGCCGGGAGTTCGGCACCACACCCGGCCGCTACCGGGAAGGACATCAAGGAGATCGCGCCCGCGGAGCGGTCTAGCCGGGAGAGCATGGTGGCGTGCCGATACGCAGACGAACACCAGCGCAGCAAGCCCAGGTCGACGACCCACTCCTGGAACAGGCCCTCTCCGACCTCGACTGGTACGCGCGCACGCGTGACCGGGCCCGGCGGTGGCACTGGGCCACCGAGCTCGGCGCGCTGCTCACCGGCGCCGCCACCGTCGTCGCGGCGGGCATCCAGGCACCCGCCGCGGCCACCGCAACGCTGGCCGGACTCACCGTCTTCATCGGCGGTTTCCGGCAGGTGTTCAACCACGCCGAACGGCATGTGCTCGCCGCCGAGGCCTGGTCGAGGCTGCGACTGGCGATCCGGCGGTACCGGCTGATCCCGGAGGAGGAGCGGGACGAGGCGAGCCGCCGACGGCTGCAACAGGAGATCGAGGACGTGGCGACCACCGAGCTCCAGAACTGGGCCGCGGGCCGCCGCGGATTGCAGCCGGGGCCGGTGCAAGGTGGTGGGCTGCCGCGGTGACACCGTGTGATCTGCTTCCATAGGGGCTGGTCACCGGCGTTGTCTGCGAGGAGTTGGCCCTGAACACCTGGGGTGCGGAGGTTGTGTCGGCCGGGCTGCTGCTGGCGGTGCTGGTCTGTGCGGTGGTACGCCCCTGGGGCTGGCCCGAGGCGGTGGTGGCGGTCCCGGCGGCGGGCGTGGTCATCGCCTGCGGGGCGATCTCCCTGGACCACGCGCGAGCCGAGGCGGCACGGCTCGGGCCGGTCATCGGCTTTCTGGCGGCGGTGCTGGTGCTCGCCCAGCTCTGCGACGACGAGGGGCTGTTCCAGGCCTGCGGCGCCTGGATGGCCCGTACGGCCGCAGGCAAACCACGTCGGTTGCTGGCCCAGGTGTTCGTGGTCGCGTCGGCCATCACGGCGGTGCTCAGCCTGGACGCCACGGTGGTGCTGCTCACGCCGGTGGTGTTCGCCACCGCCGCGCGGCTGGGGGTGCGCCCCAAACCGCACGTCTACGCCTGCACCCATCTGTCGAACACGGCGTCGTTGCTGCTGCCCGTCTCCAACCTCACCAACCTGCTCGCGTTCGCGGCCAGCGGGCTGAGCTTCACCCGGTTCGCCGCGCTCATGACGCTGCCGTGGCTGGCGGCCATCGGGGTCGAGTACGTGGTGCTGCGGCGGTTCTTCGCCACCGATCTGGAGGCCGGGGCCCCCGCCCCGTCCGGTGCCGAGCCGCCCGGGCTGCCGCTGTTCGCCCTGCTCACCGTGGCGGGAACGCTGGCCGGGTTCGTCCTCACCTCGGCGGTCGGGATCGACCCGGCCTGGGCCGCGGCGGCCGGCGCCCTCGTGCTGGCGACCCGCGCGCTGGTGCGGCGCCGCACCACGCCCGCCGCCCTCGTCGGGGCCGCGGCGCTGCCGTTCCTCGCCTTCGTGCTCGCCCTGGGCATCGTGGTCCGCGCCGTGGTGGACAACGGGCTCGCCTCCGGCCTCGCCCATCTGGTCCCCGACGGAACCGGCCTGGCCGCTCTGCTCGGTGTGGCCGCGCTGGCCGCCGTACTGGCCAACGTGATCAACAACCTGCCCGCCGTCCTGGTCCTGCTGCCGCTCACCGCGCCGACCGGCCCGGGCGCCGTGCTCGCGGTGCTGCTCGGCGTCAACATCGGGCCCAACCTCACCTATGCCGGGTCACTCGCGACGCTGCTGTGGCGGCGCATCGTGCGCGAGCACGACAGCGACGTCGACCTGCGGGAGTTCACCCGGCTCGGTCTGCTCGTCGTGCCCCTCGCCCTGGCGCTCGCGGTGCTGGCACTGTGGGGGTCGCTGCACGCGTTCGGAGGCTGATGCACCCATGACCGTCGTCGTCTGGATCACCGAAGGTTCCTGGCCGGCCTGTGTCGACGCCGCCCGCGCCCACACGGCGGACGGCGCCGACATCGTGCTCCTCCACGTCACCGGCCACGAGGTCCCGGCCGTCGCCCACGGCGCCTTCGCGGGGCTCCTCGGCCGCGGCCACCCCGAGCGCGACCCCGGCACCCGTCTGGAACACCTGGCGGACGCCTCCGCCCAGGACCTCCTGCGTGCCGCCGCCGAAAGGCTCGGCCGCCCGTGTACGTGCCTGGAACGCGGCGGACGGGCGGAACGGGAGGTGGTGGCCGCCGCCGAGGGCGCCGACCTGCTGGTCTTCGCCCGCGACGGCGACCGCTCCCGGCTGGGACCCAAGAGCCTCGGCCCCGCCTCCCGCTTCGTCCTCGACCACGCCCCCTGCCCGGTCCTCCTGGTCTGGCCCGAGCCGGCCCCGGGGGTCGCCACGCTCCCGCCGGTGCCGCCGGAGAGGAGCTAGTGAGCCGGTCTTGAGTTTCCGCGACACCACGTGAGGTGCGTCCAGCACCAAGCCACTGGCTAGCGGACCGCCGATAACACGATCGGTGACGCAGAATCTCGAAATCGGGACACTAGACCGCCGGCGACGTGCTCAGGCGACCTGCCACTGCTGATACGCCGAGCCGTTGGCCGCCTGCTGGGTGACCAGGGCGCCGTCGGCGCCGGACGCGGTGGTCAGCAGGAGCGCGCTGTTCTTGTTGGCGACCGTGTAGCGGCCCCCGCCGAGGGCGGTGAGCTGCCAGCGCTGGCTGTCGCGGCCGGTGCAGGTGGCCTGGACGACGGCCGCGCCCGCGGTGGTGGCGCTCCCGGCCACGTCCGCGCAGAGTTTGGAGGCGCCGTTCACCATCGTGTAGCCGCCGTCGCCGTTGAGGGTCAGCTGCCACTGCTGGTTGGGCCCGCCGTGCGGGGTCCAGGTGATCAGCTGGGTGCCGGACGTGCCGGAGCTCGCCGGGTCGTCGAGCGCCTTGCCGCCCGCGGTGAGGGTCCGGGTGCCGCTCAACTGGCCGCCGTACACCTCGAACTCGTACAGCGAGTATCCGTACGAGGTGCCGCGCTGGGTGGCGTACAGGCGGATGTGGCGCCCGGAGCCGGACAGCCCGGTGAGGTCCTGCACACCGCCTGTGCCGCTGGTGGTGGAGTAGAGCGTGCGCCACGTCGTGGCGTCGTCGGAGAGCTGGATCTGGAAGGCCTTGCCGTACGCGGCCTCCCAGCGCAGCACCACGCGGTTGACGTTCTGCGTGGAGCCGAGGTCGACCTGGAGCCACTGCGAGTCGGTGTAGGCGCTGGACCAGCGGGTGGCGGCGTCGCCGTCGGTGGCCGAGGCGGGCGGGAAGTTCGGTGTCTCGGTGCTGGAGGCGGTGGTGGGGCGGTTGCGGGCGAGGTTGCTCGGCTGGGCCGGGCCGGGCCAGGCGGGGTTGTGGCCGACGGCCGCGACGATCGGGGTGAACGAGGCGTAACTGCTCGTCGGCTTCGGGGACCCCCAGGTCTGCTGGGCCAGGCCGCGCAGCGGGTACATGATGCCGCCCGCGATCTGGTCCTCGGTCTCGGCGTTGGGGTTGTCGCACCACACGTGGATCAGCGAGCCCGGGTTCCTGGCGGGGTCGGTGAGGGTGTTGCCGCCCTGGAAGAGGTCCGGGGTCCACGTCTCGTACATCCACTTGGTGTCGGGTTTGGCGCCCCCGAGGACGTAATAGGTGGGTGTCCAGGACTCGTTGGCCACGGTGTGTCCGGCCGCCGCCAGCTGCTGTGGGGTGAGGCCGTAGTTGTACCAGTACTCGACGACGATGTCCGCGTTCGGGGTGACGGTGCCGTCACCGGACTTGATGCCGTCGTTCCACATCCGGGTGGTCTTCCCGCCCGCCCGCACCAGCGCGTCGGCCCAGTTGACGTACCCGTAGTAGGTGTCCTTGGCGGTGGCGTTGGCGCCGTAGTGGGCGCGGGCGTAGCTGAGCAGCTGGGGGTAGCTGCTGTAGTCGATGACGTACTCGTCGGCGCCTATGTGCCAGTAGCGGGCGGGGAAGAGCGGCAGGTACTCGTTGATCAGATCTTTGATGAGGGTGTACGTACCGGGCAGCGAGAGGTCGATGAACTCGGCGCTGGCCGTGCCGGAGCTGTTCTTGAGCTTGAGCTCGGGGTGGGCGGCCAGGACGGCGTTCATGTGCCCGGGGGTGTCGATCTCCGGGACGATGGTGACGTGGTACTTCTGCCCGAGCGACACCAGCCTGGCGATGTCCTGCTTGGTGTAGTGGTCCGTAGAGACGATCTCCGGGTGGGTGGAGCTCTCCAGCCGGAAGCCGAACGTGTCCGACAGATGGAAGTGGAAGTAGTTGAGCTTGAGGTAGGCCAGCTCCTTGATGTGCTGCTCGACCCAGGCGACGGTGAAGAACTTCCGGCCCTGGTCGATCATGAGGCCGCGCTCGGGCTTGGCCGGCCAGTCCACCGCCGTCCCGGCGGGCACCGAGGCGGACTGGTGCAGCAGTTGGAGGAGGGTGCGGGTGCCGTAGAAGGCGCCGGTGTCGGTTCCGGCCCCGATGGTGACGGCCTGGCCGACGGTCATCCGGTAGCCCTCGGCGGGCAGCGTGGTGTCGCCGAGCGTGAGTCCGATGTCGCCGGTGGCGGGGGTTCCCGTCACGACGGCCACGGTCCGCCCGGTCTGCGCGGCCAGGTCGTCCGCCAACGTGGCGGCCTCGTCGGAGAGTTGGGCGGTGTAGGCGGGGTCGACGGCGATCCGGCTGGTGGCGGTGAAGGTGTACGTTCCGGAGCCGGCCGTCCACTGTCGCAGCGCCGGAACGGTCTGCGGGGGAGCGGCGGCCGCTTGTGCGGGGGCGGCGGCGACGCCGGGCAGGGCGAGTGCGGCCGGCACGCATACCGCGGCGATCAGGAACCTGAGCAGTCGCATGGCGTATCCCTGGTCATGGGAGGGGCAGGGGGCTTGCGAGGCAAGTGGCGCACCAGTGCAGCGCAGGGACGCGCACATGTCAATAGATGCTCGAAACGTCGCTGTATCGAGCGCGATTGAGCAGCCGCGCCATCGGGGACCGCCCGCGTCCGCGAAAGAAAAACCCAAGAAGCGGCGACGAAAACACATGTACTCCGGCCGCTCCCGGCAGTGGGATCGGGGCCACCGCTCCTCGGAGAGAAAGGACGACGACCTGTGTCACGCCTGCGAAGAGCCCTCGCGGCAGCGGCCGCGGCCATCCCCCTGATCGCCGGCGTCGCGCTGGCTCCGGACGCGGCGTCGGCGGCCGCGCCCGGCGCCACGTACACGGTCTCGATCGGCTCGGTGAACTCCTACAAGTACCCGACCGACACCCCGGCCGCCCCCTACCTCGACAAGGACGGCACCTTCTACTTCCAGCAGTCCGCGGCGCTGTACGGCAAGACCGAGCCCCGGTACTGGGACTTCTTCACCGGTACGGACTTCGACGACGCCACCCGGTCGAGCGCGATCAGTGACGCCGTCAACCCCGCCAACTCCAGCGACCGGAACAACGACACCACCTGGCGCTGCAACAACAGCCCGACCGGCCTGACGGCGACGTCGGCGGGGTCGGGCTCGGGCTACTCCCAGAAGAACTTCTGCGACCTGGTCGGCGTGTGGGTCGACCCGGACACGGGGGACTGGTACGGCCTGGTGCACAACGAGTTCACCCCGCAGCCCTTCGGCGACGGGCTGCACTACGACGCCATCGACTACGCGGTCTCCAAGAACCAGGGCAAGGTGTGGACCATCCTCGGCCACGCCATCACCTCGCCGTACGCCACCAGCCGTAACGACGCGACGGCCTTCCCCCAGCAGACCTACGACTACGGCGACGGCGACCAGCGGCTGTTCGTCGACCCGGCCTCCGGTTACTTCTACGTCTACTACGGCTCGCGGGTCGTCCCCAAGGGCGGCGTCGGGGGCAGCACGGGCGGACTGGCGCACGTCGCCCGGGCGCCGATCTCGTCGAAGATGGCGAGCGGCTCCTGGTCGAAGTGGTACGACGGCTCCTGGTCGCAGCCCGGCGTGGGCGGCCGGGAGAGCAACATGGTGCCGGTGACCGCGGCCAGTCCGACCGGGTACACGCCCGTGGCCGACGACTACGACCCCACGACCGGCGGAACCGTCGACCAGCAGGTCGCGGCGGGCGAACTCCCCGCCAAGTCCGACCTGTTCATCATGAACATCGCCTACGACGCCCACCTCGGCCTCTACATCGGCGAGCCCGAGGTCGTCTCGGGGACGGCGCCCCAGCGCTTCTATGTGACCGACGACCTGTCGACGCAGAAGTGGCGGCTGATCGGGGACTCGGGCAGCTACACCTCCGGCTCCTGGTACCGCTGGATGGTGGACGCCGCGAACCGGACGAACTCGACGATCGTCGGCAAGACGTTCCGGTCGTACTGCTCCATCGCGTGCGCCCGGTCCGACGGTGAGTACGCCGAGGTCACCGTGGGCTCGTCCGTGCCCGCCGCCCCGGTCGTCGACCCGGCGAAGACCTACCGCATCGGCAGCGGATCCGGCCGTGTGCTCGCCCAGACCTCCGGCGGCTCGACGGTCACCTCCCTGGCCTCCGCGACCGGGTCGAACCTGGAGGCGTGGGCCTTCACGGGCAACGGCGACGGCTCGTACCGGATCGCCAACGCGGCCACCGGGAACCTGCTCGGCGTCGACTCCGCCACGAAGGCGGGCCGCGCCTGGGCGGCCAAGCCGTCCGCCGCCAAGCCCGGGTCCGGCGGGCCCACGGTCGGGCAGCAGTGGTTCATCGTCCCGGAGGTGTCGTCCGGCGGCGCGCGCAGCGGCGCGTACCGGCTGGTCAACCGCTACAGCGGACTGGTGCTCGGCATGTCGTCGGACACCGCGCGCCTCGCCGAGACGACGCCCACCCGGACCTGGACCAACACGACGGGCAGCGGCGTCGGCGGCTCACGGACGGCCGCCGAGCAGAGACTGACGCTCACCGCGACCGGCTCGGCCCCGGCGAACCTGAACGGCCCGCACACCCTCTCCGTGTCCGGCAAGGGGCTCGACGATCCCAACTGGTCCAAGGCGACCGGCGTTCAGCTGGTCACCTGGTCGCTCAACGGCGGCTCCAACCAGACCTGGAACTTCACCCAGCAGCCCGACGGCTCGTACACCCTCGTCAACGCCTACTCGAACCTGTGCGCCGACGACGACGGCGGCTCCACCGCGCCGGGCACGGCGGTGATCCAGTGGACCTGTACGGGCGGCGCCAACCAGCACTGGAGGGTCACCCGGCTCGCCTCGGGTGCCTACACGATCGCCAACGCGCACAGCGGGCTGCTGCTGACGACGTCGTCGGGCTCCGACGGCGGCCTGGTGACGCAGCAGGCCGACGCCCATACGGCGCTCCAGCAGTGGACGGTCACCTGACGGGCCCGCGACCGGCCGCGCGCCTCACTCCCGCGCGGCCGTGAAAGCCCCGGCGCGTGCGGCGGCGGCGGCGGCCTCGGCGGCGCGGTCCGCGGCCGCTTCGTCGAGTGGCGCGCCGGTGGTCAGGAGGCGGTAGTAGAGGGGGGCCGAGACCGCGCGGATCACTTCGCGGGTGTCGGTCCCCTCCGCCAACTCGCCCCGCTCCACGGCCTGTTGGACGCAGGGCGCCCACTCGTCGACGCGTGTCTCGTAGAAGCGGTGCAGGGCGGCCGCCGTGCGGCCGTCGCAGGTCGCGGCGGCGATCAACGCCTTGAAGAGGGGGCCCTGGCGGGCGTCGGCCAGGGTGCTCCGCACGAGCCGGGCGTTGGCCCGCAGATCGCCCAGGAGCGTTCCCGTCTCCGTGCGCGGCAGCGACTGCTCGGCCATGTCGGCGAGCAGGTCGGCGACGAGGCCGGCCGGGGTGCCCCAGCGCCGGTAGACCGTGGTCTTGCCGACCTCGGCGCGGCGGGCCACATCGGCGAGGTCCAGCTGGGCGAGACCGCCCTCCGCGAGCGCGTCACCGGCCGCGCCGAGCACCGCGGCCCGTACCCGAGCGGTCCGTCCGCCGGGCCGGACGGTCCCCGGATCTGCGTCTCCCGACGTCATAACGGGACTCCTGTTCCATTAATGGGTGAGGCTCTGGTACGTTGTGGGCACATCCTAACGGAACCGCAGAACCGTTAGTGGTCGCCGACCGGTGACCGCGACGACTGTGCACGGAGAGGAATCTGTCATGGAATACAGGCGGCTGGGTGCGTCGGGGCTGATGGTGCCGGCGCTGAGCTTCGGGGCCGGGACGTTCGGCGGACGCGGGGAGCTCTTCAGCGCCTGGGGCGACACCGACGCGGAGCAGGCGCGCCGGCTGGTGGACATCTGCCTGGAGGCCGGAGTCACCATGTTCGACACCGCCGATGTGTACTCCGCGGGCGCCTCGGAGGAGGTGCTCCGGCGCGGCGATCAAGGGGCGCCGCGACGAGGTGATCCTCTCCACCAAGGCCGGACTGCCGATGGGCGACGGCCCGGGCGACGCGGGCACCTCCCGCTCGCGCCTGATCCGCAGCGTCGAGGACGCGCTGCGCCGCCTCGGCACCGACTACATCGACCTCTTCCAGCTGCACGCCTTCGACGCGGGCACCCCGATCGAGGAGGTCATGTCCACACTCGACGACCTCGTACGGGCCGGAAAGATCCGCTACACCGGCGTCTCCAACTTCTCCGGCTGGCAGCTGATGAAGTCGCAGGCCACGGCGGACCGTTACGGCTACCAGCGCTATGCGGCGCACCAGGTGTACTACTCCCTCGTGGGCCGGGACTACGAGTGGGAGCTGATGCCGCTCGCGGACGACCAGGGCGTCGGCGCGGTGGTGTGGAGCCCGCTCGGCTGGGGCCGGCTCACCGGCAGGATCCGCCGCGGGCAGCCGCTGCCGGAGCAGAGCCGTCTGCACACCACCGCCGACTACGGCCCGCCCGTCGAGGACGAACTGCTCTACCGGGTGGTCGACACGCTCGACGAACTGGCCGAGGAGACCGGCAGGACGATTCCGCAGATCGCCCTCAACTGGCTGCTCCGCCGCCCCACCGTCTCCTCCGTCATCATCGGCGCCCGCAACGAGGAGCAGCTGCGGCAGAACCTCGGCGCGCTCGGCTGGACGCTGACGGCCGACCAGGTCGCGCGCCTCGACGCCGCGAGCGCCCGGACCGCGCCCTACCCGTACTTCCCGTACGAGCGCCAGGAGGGCTTCGCCCGGCTCAACCCGCCGATGGCCGGCCGGGCCGCGGCCGGTCCGGCGTAGGGCACGCCGGGGATCAGGCGGCGTACTCCGGGATGTTCGCCCCGGCCCAGGCCGCGAGGGTGCGGGCGCAGTCGGCCACCGACTCGCGCCACGTCCTCGCCGCGCCCTCGCCCGCCTCGTCGCTGACGTGCTTGACGATCCGGAGGGGGACCCCGGCCCGCTGGGCGACGGAGGCGAGTGCGTAGCCCTCCATGTCGACGAGGTGGGCGCGCAGCGCCAGCCGGGCGCGGGCTTCCTCGTCCGCTATGAACGAGTCGCCGGTCGCCAGCGTCGGCCCGCCCTCGTCGGACGTGTCGAGCGGGGGACCGTACATCTCGCCGGTCAGTGCGGCCAGGACGTCACTGTCGAGGTCGTGCTGGAGCACCGAGCCGATGACATGGGTGCCCGTCCACCCAGGGCGCAGCGCCCCGGCCGTCCCCAGGTTGACCACCCGGGAGGGGAGCGGCCCGCGCCCCAGGACCATGGCCAGCGCGCCCGCCGCGTTCACCTTGCCCATCCCGGTGAGGAGGACGGGCAGATCCGTGTCGAGGAACTGCGCCTCTTCCTTGACAGCCAGCACGAGCAGAGGGCGGTCGGCGGCGATGTGTCCTGAGAGCTCCATGGGGACCAGGGTATTTCCGCGGGCCCGGCGGCCCGGCAGCGGGTGGTGTCCGGGGAGGTGGGCAGGTATGTGCCCGGTTTCCGGCCTGCGGCCCGTTTGATCCTCGCGTTTCAAGGAAGGCGCAGCGCGGGGGCGGCGCACGCCTCCCGTACGCGTCCCGTGGACCGGGATCAGTACTACGGAGCGGTACTACGGATCAGTACTACACAGGAATGGAGAACGCAGTGGCTGCCGTGAAGAGTTCATTGCCGGACGCGGACCTGAAGGTCGTGGGGACCGCGCTGCAGGGTGCCCTGGTGGATTTGGTGGACCTGTCGCTGGCGGCCAAGCAGGTGCACTGGAACGTGGTCGGCCCGCGATTCCGCTCGGTCCACCTCCAGCTCGACGAGGTGGTGACCACGGCGCGCCTGCACTCCGACGTGGTGGCCGAACGCGCCTCCGCGCTCGGTGTCGCCCCGGACGGGCGGGCCGCCACCGTGGCGGCTTCCTCCGCGATCGGCACCGTCCCGGAGGGCTGGATCAAGGACAACGAGGCCGTGCAGGTGCTGGTGGTCGCCCTGGGCCGGGTGATCGAGCGGATGCGCGAGCGGATCGCCGCGACCGAGAAGCCGGATCCGGTCACCCAGGACCTGCTCATCACCGTGACCGGAGAGCTGGAGAAGCACGCCTGGATGTTCCAGGCGGAGGACGCCTGAGGGGGCAGGACGGGTGGCCCGCCGCGGGCGACGGCGCCCGGCCCGCTGACGGCGGCGGACGCCCGGCCCGCGCCCCCGCCCGGGCCCCGGGCGCGTTACGCGCGGTGGTCGTGCTCCGGCGCCTCCGGTGCCCTCGGGGGCCCGTCGGCGTCCGGCGTCTGCCAGGAATTCGCGCGCGGCTGGGGCTCCTGCGGGGGCTTCGGCCGCCGCGCGGCGCGCCGACTGCCGTACCAGAAGGCACCGAGCAGGACGGCCACGACGAGGACGCCCACGATCACGAACAGCCAGGAGGACGAGCTGCTCGCGGCCAGGGTCGTCGCGGCCGGGGTCTGGGACAGCATGAGGGTGTTCATCGGGTGGCTCCTCAGCGAGCTGGTCGCTCCTAATCGAGCTGCGGCAGGACCTTGGTGCGGTAGAAGTCGAAGAACCCGCGCTGCTCCTTTCCGATCTGGTTGACGTACACAGTGTCGAACCCGGCGTCGGCGTACTCCCGCACCGCGGCCACATGCGCGTCCACATCGTCACCGCACGGCACGTTCTCGCCGACGCGCTCGGGCGTCACCAGCTCCGAGGCCTGCTCGAAGTGGCGCGGTGTCGGCAGCACCTGCGGCAGCTCGCCCGGCAGCTGCTCGTTGGCCCACAGCCGGTGTGCCTCGCGCACCGCCTCCTCGCGGTCGGGGCCCCAGCACACCTTCAGCCCGGCGAGCACGGGTTTGCCGCCGCCCCCGCCGCGCCGGAAGCGCTCGATCAGCGCGGCGTCCGGTGCCATGGCGATCAGGCCGTCCCCGGCGCGGCTCGCCAGCTCACCGGCCCGCGGCCCGAACGCGGACACGTCGATGGGCACGGGCTCGTCGGGCACGGTGTAGAGCCGGGCGTTCTCCACGGTGTAATGCTTGCCCCGATGGCTGATCTGGTCACCGGTGAACAGCAGGCGCATCACCTGGATGGCCTCTTCCAGCATCTCCAGCCGCACGGCGGCCTCCGGCCAGGCGTCACCGAGGATGTGCTCGTTGAGGGCCTCGCCCGAACCCACCCCCAGCCGGAAGCGGCCGCCGAGCTGTACGGCGCTGGTGGCGGCGGCCTGGGCGACGACCGCCGGGTGGATGCGTACGGTCGGGCAGGTCACCGCGGTCTCCACCGGCAGGGACACGGCCTCCGAGAGCGCGCCGATCACCGACCAGACGAACGGGGACTGCCCCTGGCTGTCGTTCCAGGGGTGGAAGTGGTCGGATATCCAGAGCGAGGTGAATCCCGCCTGCTCGGCCATCCGGGCCTGCTCGACCAACTCGGCAGGTGTGTGCTCCTCGCTCGACAGAAAATAGCCGTACTCGGTCATGGCCGCTCCCTTCGGACGCGCTGGTGCACGCCGGGTGACCGGTGGGCGCGAAAGAAAACATCCACCCCGCGGCCGTGTGAGGCGCCGCCTCAGGGGTACCGGCGCAAGCGCGCCGGTCGGTCCGCGGCGGGCCGGGCCGGTGCTGGAGAGGTGTCGACGGAGAGGGTGTCCGATGGGAGCTACCGGCGAGACGACTTCACGCGACGGTGTGCGGCAGGACCGGCCCTCGCTGGAGCGGGCGCTGCGCGACCGGGTGGACGGCGAGGTGCGCTTCGACCCGGGCAGCCGCGCGGCCTACGCCACCGACGCCTCGAACTACCGGCAGGTGCCGATCGGCGTCGTGGTGCCGCGCACCGTCGAGGCCGCGGTCGTCGCGATCGGCGTGTGCCGGGAGTACGACGCCCCGGTGCTCTCGCGCGGTGGCGGCACCAGTCTGGGCGGCCAGTGCACCAACACGGCCGTGGTGATCGACTGGACCAAGTACTGCCACCGGCTCGTCTCCGTCGACCCCGAGCGGCGTACCTGCATCATCGAGCCCGGCCTCGTCCTGGACGAACTCAACCGGCAACTGGAGCCCCACCGGCTGAAGTTCGGGCCCAAACCCGCCACCCACAACCACTGCTCGCTCGGCGGCATGATCGGCAACAACTCGTGCGGCGCCTCGGCGCAGGCGTACGGGAAGACCGCCGACAACGTACGGCGTCTGGAGGTCCTCACCTACGGCGGCACCCGGATGTGGGTCGGGCCGACGCCGGACGACGAGTTCGAGGAGATCATGGCGGCGGGCGGACGCCCGGCCGAGCTGTACGGCGGGCTGCGCGAGCTCATCGGGCGGTATCTCGGCGAGGTGCGGCGCGGCTATCCGCGCATTCCGCGCCGGGTGTCCGGCTACAACCTGGACGCGTTGCTGCCGGAGAACGGCTTCGATGTCGCCCGCGCCCTGGTCGGCAGCGAG
Organism: Streptomyces sp. NPDC023838; assembly: GCF_040639555.1. NCBI lineage: Bacteria > Bacillati > Actinomycetota > Actinomycetes > Kitasatosporales > Streptomycetaceae > Streptomyces > Streptomyces sp. NPDC023838. The sequence goes on along the minus strand of NZ_JBFAAD010000007.1, from coordinate 286,638 downwards.
AACACGCTGGTCACCGTGGTGCGGGCCGAGCTGGAGTTGGTGCCGGTGCCGCCCTTCGAGTCGATGCTGGTGCTCGGCTACGACGACATCTGCCACGCGGCCGACGACGTCCCCCGGCTGCTCGCCCACAGCAAACCCACCCAGCTGGAGGCGTTGGACGACCGGATGGCGCAGCTGATGCGCGAGGAGCACACCCACGTCGAATCCCTCGACAGCTTCCCCGCGGGCCGCAGCTGGCTACTGGTGCAGTTCGCGGGCGACACCCAGGACGAGGTCGACGAACAGGCCCACGACCTGCTGCGGGCGCTGGGGCGCGACACCAAGGACGACTCCGTCACCTTCTCCGACAACCCCGCGCGCGAGCAGGAGATGCTCAAGGCCCGCGAAGCCGGTCTGGGGGTGACCGCCCGTCCGCCGGACGAGCGCGAGACCTGGGAGGGCTGGGAGGACTCGGCCGTGCCGCCGGACCGGCTCGGTGACTATCTGCGCGACCTGAAGGGGCTGTTCGACGAGTTCGGCTACGACCACCCGTCGCTGTACGGGCACTTCGGGCAGGGCTGCGTCCACACCCGCATCCCCTTCGGACTCAGGACCGCCGAAGGGGTCGCGCACTTCCGCGCGTTCCTGTTCAAGGCCGCCCGCCTGGTGAGCTCGTACGGCGGATCGCTCTCCGGCGAGCACGGCGACGGGCAGGCCCGTGCCGAGCTCCTCCCGGTGATGTTCGGCGACGAGCTGGTCACCGCGATGGGCGAAGTCAAGGCGCTCTTCGACCCCGGGAACCGGATGAACCCCGGCAAGGTCGTCGCCCCCGGGCCCGGCGGGCCCCACCGCGTCGACGAGAACCTGCGGCTCGGCCCGCGCTGGCGCCCCGCCCCGTCGCGGACCCGCTTCGGCTACCGGGAGGACGAGGGCTCCTTCAACCAGGCGGTGCTGCGCTGCGTCGGCATCGGCAACTGCCGCACCAGTACCGGTGGTGTGATGTGCCCTTCGTTCCGGGCCACCGGTGAGGAGGAGCACTCCACACGCGGCCGCTCCCGGCTGCTCTTCGAGATGCTCGGCGGACACACCGACACACCGCTCACCGACGGCTGGCGCTCCACCGCCGTACGCGACGCGCTCGACCTCTGTCTGTCGTGCAAGGGCTGCAAGTCCGACTGCCCGACCGGCGTCGACATGGCCACCTACAAGGCGGAGTTCCTCTCGCACCACTACGCAGGCCGGCTGCGCCCCGCCGCGCACTACGCGCTGGGCTGGCTGCCGCTGTGGGCGCGGCTCTCGAGGATCGGCCCCGGCGCGGTCAACGCGCTGCTGCGGGCCCCCGTGCTCGCCCGGGCCGGCAAACGTCTGGCCGGTGTCGCGACCGAGCGCGAAGCGCCCGCCTTCGCCGAACAGTCGTTCCTCCAGTGGTGGCAGGCCCGGTCGACGGCCGAGCCCCTGCCCGGAGATCCACGGGCCGTGGTGCTGTGGCCCGACACCTTCAGTACGTATTTCCATCCGGCGGTCGCCCGCTCCGCCGTCAAGGTACTGGAGGACGCCGGCTTCCGGGTCGCCGTGCCGAGCCGCCCGGTGTGCTGCGGCCTCACCTGGATCTCGACCGGCCAACTCGGCGTGGCGCAGCGGGTGTTGCGCCGCACCGTGCGTGTCCTGCGCCCGTGGATCGAGGCGGGCACCCCGGTCATCGGCCTGGAGCCCTCGTGCACCGCGGTATTCCGCGCCGACGCGCCCGACCTGATGCCGGAGGACGAGGACGTACGCAGGCTCGCGGGCCAGTTCCGTACGTTCTCCGAGCAGATGGTCAACCACGCCCCGGACGACTGGCGCCCGCCGACGGTGAGCCGGGCCGCCACCGTGCAGACCCACTGCCACCAGCACGCGGTGCTGAAGGACGACGCCGACCGCGAGCTGATGCGCCGGGCCGGCCTCGACGCCGACGTCCTGGACGCCGGATGCTGCGGCCTGGCCGGGAACTTCGGCTTCGAGCGCGGCCACTACGACCTGTCCATGAAGATCGGCGAGCAGGGTGTGCTGCCCGCGGTCCGTGAGGCCGCGCCCGGCGCGCTGGTGCTCGCCGACGGCTTCAGCTGCCGCACCCAGATCGAGCAGGGCGGCACCGGCCGCCGCGCGCTCCACCTGGCGGAAGCCCTCGCCCTGGGCCTCGACGGCCCGCTCCCTGCGGACCACCCGGAAAGGGCCGCCGCCCGCCCGTCCACCCACTGAACGCTCCTGAGCCCCACCCGTAGAAAGGTCACACCGTGTCGATGAAAGTCTCCGACTACGTTCTGGAACGGCTGCGGCAGTGGGAGGTCGAGCACGTCTTCGCGTACGCGGGCGACGGCATCAACGGCCTGCTCGCCGCCTGGGGCCGGGCCGACGACAAACCCCGGTTCATCCAGGCGCGACACGAGGAGATGGCCGCGTTCGAGGCGGTGGGCTACGCCAAGTTCTCCGGGCGGGTCGGGGTGTGCGCGGCCACGTCCGGCCCCGGCGCGATCCATCTGCTCAACGGCCTCTACGACGCCAAGCTCGACCACGTGCCGATCGTGGCGATCGTCGGGCAGACCAACCGCAGCGCCATGGGCGGCTCGTACCAGCAGGAGGTCGATCTGCTGAGCCTGTTCAAGGACGTGGCCTCCGAGTACTGCGAGATGGTGACCGTCCCCGAGCAACTCCCCAACGTCCTCGACCGGGCCATGCGCACCGCCGCCGCCCGGCGGACCGTGACCGCCGTGATCATTCCGGCCGATGTGCAGGAACTCGACTACGAACCGCCCGGCCACGCCTTCAAGATGGTGCCCTCCAGCCTCGGCACCGCGCACTACGCCCCCGTCCCCGCCGACGACGAGATCGCCAGGGCCGCCGAGGTGCTCAACGCGGGGGAGAAGGTGGCCGTGCTGATCGGGCAGGGCGCGCGGGGCGCCCGAGCCGAGGTCGAGCAGCTCGCCGACGTGCTCGGCGCGGGCGTCGCCAAGGCGCTCCTGGGCAAGGACGCGCTCCCCGACGACCTTCCGTACGTCACGGGCGCCATCGGTCTGCTGGGCACGCGGCCCTCGTACGAGCTCATGCGGGACTGCGACACGCTGCTCGTGGTGGGATCGAGCTTCCCGTACACGCAGTTCCTGCCCGAATTCGACCAGGCGCGGGCGGTGCAGATCGACATCGACCCGTTCATGGTCGGACTGCGCTACCCCTTCGAGGTCAACCTCGTCGGCGACGCCCGCGAGACGCTGACCCGGCTGCTGCCGAGGCTCAAGCGCAAGAAGCACGACAAGTGGCGCAAGAAGATCGAGAAGGACACCGCCCGCTGGTGGGAGGTGATGGAGCGGCGCGCCGCGGTAGACGCGGATCCGATCAACCCCGAGTACGTGGTGCACACCCTCGACGCCCTGCTGCCCGACGACGTCATCCTGGCCGCGGACTCCGGCTCGGCCGCCAACTGGTACGCCCGGCACCTGCGGATGCGTGGCACGATGCGCGGCTCGCTCTCCGGCACGCTGGCCACGATGGGGCCGGGCGTCCCGTATGTGATCGGCGCCAAGTTCGCCCACCCCGACCGCCCGGCCCTCGCGATCGTCGGCGACGGGGCGATGCAGATGAACGGGCTCGCGGAGCTGATCACCGTGTCCAAGTACTGGCGCGAGTGGGAGAACCCGCGGCTGGTCGTCGCCGTGCTCAACAACCAGGACCTCAACCAGGTCACCTGGGAGATGCGCGCGATGTCCGGCGCCCCGCAGTTCCTGCCCTCGCAGGAGCTGCCCGACGTGCCGTACGCGGACTTCGCGCGCTCCATCGGGCTCGGCGGTGTACGGGTGGAGAAGCCCGGCGACGTCGAGGGCGCCTGGCGGCAGGCGCTCGACGCGGACCGGCCGTTCGTCGTCGAGTTCCGCACCGACCCGGCGGTGCCCCCGATCCCGCCGCACGCCTCGCTCGACCAGATCGAGGCCGCCGCGGCCTCGATCGTGAAGGGCGACAGCGACCGGGGCGGCATGATCCGGCAGGGGCTGAAGGCGAAGGTGCAGGAGATGCTGCCGGGCGGCAAGCACCGGGAGGACCGGCCGGGCGCCGGTGGCTGACGCGCCGCCGCGCCTGCCGGGCCGCCGGAGAGGCGGCGGCCCGGGAAGGCGGGCAGAGTGGCATCGGCGGGTTTCACCGCCCGGGCGCGGGCAACCCGCCGGATGCCGGTCCCCGGTGATCTACGTACGACCGGCCCGCAGCGACCGAAGCAGGAGGAGTACCCCATGAAGCCCACCGCCGAATCCCAGGCGCCGCCGGAACAGCGCGTCCAAGTGGTGCTCAGCGCGTGTTCGGCCGCCGACGCCGAGACGGTCCTGGGCCTGCTGCGCCGGTGCTTCTCGACGGATGCGGGCGCGACCCCGGAGCGGGCGCCGGCGTCGGGCCCCGCGCCCACCGGCCACGATCCGGCGCGTCCGAACGTGTGGACGGCGACGTTCGACACCACACGGGTGCCGGAGGATGTCGGCCCGATCGAGCTCGGCGACGCGGTGACCGTCGACGTACAGGGCGGCCCCGTCGCGGTGGCCCGGCTCCGCGACGTCCTGCGCCGCACCTTCGAGGTGGAGGACGCGGGGACGGCCTCGGGCGACCAGGAAGTGGATCTGCAGCTGCGACTGAGGGGGCGCTAGCGGCCGCTGGGGGCGGGTGGCGGACACGGATGCGCACGTACGCGCTCCGAAGCCGCCCCCGCCCCAGCTCGCGCGCCCCAGCTCGCGCGCCCCCTCACACACCCCCCGCTCAGCCCTCTCGCTCCAGCTCCGCCACCGGGCTGTCGTCGAGCGCGGCCAGCAGCGCCGCCGGGTCGTCGTAGATGGCGGCCGCGCCCGCCGCTTCCAGATCGCCGCGCGGGATGCCGCCCGCCAGCACCCCGACGGGCCGTACCCCGGCGTTGGCCGCCGCCTTCATGTCCCAGACCGTGTCGCCGACGAACACCGACGAACCCGCGTCGCCGCCGACCAGCTCCAGGGCGCGGTGGACGGGGTCGGGGGCCGGTTTGCCGGAGGAGACGTCATCCGCGCTGGCCACCCCGGCGATCACGTCGTCGGCGTCGATGGCCTTGCGCAGCGCGCCCAGTTCGGCGCCGCTCGCCGAGGTGGCGAGAACGACCCGCCAGCCCCGCCCGTCCAGCGCCCGCAGCAGGTCCGCGGCGCCCGAGATGGGGGCCAGCCGCTCGAAGTACGTGGCGTACAGGGCCGTGTGCGCGGAGCTGAGCTGGGAGTCCTCGTCCTTGTCGCGGTCCTCGCCCAGCAGCCGGGCGATCAGGTCCTCCGACGGCAGCCCGATCGCCCGGTGCACGGCATGGGTCGCCACGTCGTGTCCGGCCTGCCGGAACGCCTCCCACCAAGAGACCACATGCAGATGATTCGTGTCGACGAGAGTGCCGTCGACGTCGAAGATCGCCGCGCGCGCCATACCGTGCCGCCTTCCGCACGTCCTGTCCTGATCCGACTCTTGATCCGACTCCTGATCCGACCGTACGGGGTGGCCGCCTCAGCCGCCCGCGCGGCGCGCGCTGGACCAGCGCAGCACGGCCGCGGCGGCCAGGGCGCCCGCCCCAGCGGTGAGCGCGGGGTGGCGTGCGAGGGCCGCCTGGACGGAGCGCGGGGTCGCGCTCTCGTCGAAGGCGCCGTGGGCGCCGTGGTCGTCGCCCGGGCGGTCGTCGAGCGGCTTCCACAGGTTGCCGGGCCCGTGGACGGGCTCGGGCGAGTCGGTCTGCTGCGACGAGTAGCCCGTACGGGCCAGATAGCGGTCGAGCAGGGCCGGTACGAACCGGTTGGCCCACAGGGTGGCGACCGTGGAGGCGCCGACGTAGTACTGCTTGCGGCCGGGGTGGTCCGCCGCGTACGCGATGGTCCGGGCGACGACCTCGGGCTGGTAGATCGGCGGCACGGGCTGCGGGTGCTTCGGCAGCCGTGAGAGGACCCAGGAGAACTGCGGGGTGTTGACCGCGGGCAACTGCACCACGGTGATGCGCACATGGCTGCCGGTGTGCAGGAGTTCGGTGCGCACGGACGAGGTGAAGCCATTGACGGCGTGCTTCGCGCCGCAGTAGGCGGACTGGAGCGGAATGGAGCGCTCGCCCAGGGCGGAGCCGACCTGGACGACGGCGCCGCGGTCACGCGGGACCATCCGGTCGAGCGCGGCGCGGGTGCCGTTGACGAAACCCAGGTACGCCACATCGGTGACGCGCTGGAACTCCTCCGGCCCGATCTCGGTAAAGGGTGCGAAGACGGATGTGAAGGCCACGTTGATCCATACGTCGATCGGACCGAACTCGGCCTCGGTCAGCTCCGCCGCCTTCTCCACCTCCTCGTGGTGGGCGGCATCGGTGGGCAGCACCAGCGCCCGCCCGCCGGCCTCTTCGACCTCGGCGGCGGTGGCGTCCAGCCCGGCCCGGCCGCGTGCGAGGAGCGCGATGTTGGCGCCGCGCCGCGCGAACAGCCGGGCGGTGGCACGGCCGACCCCGGCGCTGGCGCCGGTGATCACAACGGTCTGCGGCATGATGTCTTTCCGTTCTTGCTCGGGCCGTCTCCGGTCTTCCTTGGGCCGTCTCGCGGTGCGGCCACGCGGTGGGGTACCCCTCAGAGGCCTCCCCATTCCCTCGAATGAGCAGCGGGCGGACGCCGGTAATGCGGCCCGGATAAATCGTCTCCTGAAATGTGTGTGGCCGCCCGATGGGGGCACACGGAGAGCTGGAGGTTGATTCCCATGGTCCCTTTGCTCCTCGTTCTACTGCTGGCCCTGATCCTTTTCGGCGCCGGCTTCGCACTCAAAATCCTCTGGTGGATCGCGATCGCCGTCCTGGTGATCTGGCTCATCGGCTTCGTCGCCCGGCCGAAGGGCGGATCCGGACGCTGGTATCGCTGGTAGCGGTGTTCCGCGCGAGAGGTTCCGCCAAGGCCGAAAACACGATGTGTCGGCCGGAAGAACACGGGCACCCGGCCCGCCGGGAGAGAGCGTCACCGAATGCTTTGGGCGGCGACGCTCTTCCGGCGCACAACGACGAAAGGAATCACGTTCCATGACGGAGAACATCTGGGGCTACCCGGAAACCAGCGGTCATCTCGCGGGCGCCGATCTGCGGGGCTGGAGCGTCGAGGCGACCGACGGAAGCATCGGCAAGGTCGACAAGCACTCGGACGAGGTCGGCTCGGCGTACATCGTGGTCGACACCGGTGTCTGGATCTTTGGCAAGCACGTGCTGCTGCCCGCCGGTACCGTGACGCAGCTCGACGCGGCCGAGAAGAAGGTCTACGTGAACCGCACGAAGGCCCAGATCAAGGACGCCCCCGAGTTCGACCGGGAGAAGCACCTCGGTGACCCCGGCTACCACGACCAGGTCGGTGGCTACTACAGCGGTCGCCCGCCGGTCGTCTGACGTCCGGTCGTCTGACGTTCGGTCGTCCGAACTCGGCAGCAGGACCACCAGCAGCACCATCGAGCCACCAGTACCACCATCGAGCAAGAGCAGGACATGCCTCAGCGGGGCCGCCCGGGCCACGAAGACCCGGGCGGCCCCGCTGCCTGTGCGCTCACGCGGCGCCTGTGCCGCTCACGTGCCGCTCACGCGGCCTCGCCCCGCGCCGGGCACATCGCCTCCTCGCGGCACATCGCCTCCTCGCGCAGACGCGTGCAGCACTCACGCAGCAGCCGGCACACATGCATCTGGGAGATGCCCAGCTCACGGCCGATGTTCTTCTGCGTCATGCCCTGGAAGTAGCGCAGATAGAGGATCTTCCGCTCCCGGGCCGGGAGTTCGCGCAGGCCCGGCTTGACGGACTCGCGGTCGATCAGCGTGTCGAGCGCCGGGTCCTCGGAGCCGAGGGTGTCGGCCAGCGTGTGGGGGTTCTGAGGGCCGGCCTGTTCGGCGTCCAGGGACATCGCGCGGAAGCTGTCGAGGGCCTCAAGGCCGTCCCGTACGTCCGTCTCGCTCAGGCCGGTGTGATCCGCCAGTTCCCGGACCGACGGTTCGTCGATTCCCGCGCACTGCAGTTCGTGGCGGGCCGTGCGGACGCGGTTGCGGAGTTCCTGGACGCGGCGCGGTACGTGGAGGGTCCACATATGGTCACGGAAGTGACGCTTGATCTCACCGGTGATGGTGGGAACGGCATAGCCGGCGAACGGCGTGCCGACGGAGGGGTCGAAGCCGTCGACGGCTTTGAGCAGGCCGACGGCGGCGACCTGGCGCAGATCCTCCGCGGATTCGCCGCGGTCGTGGAAACGTCCGGCGAGCCGTTCCGACAGGGGAAGCCAGGAATTCACCAACTCTTCGCGCAGTGCTGCCCGTTCGGGCCCGTCCGGCAGTGCGGCGAGCCGTACGAACGCTTCGTCGGTATCCGGTGTGTCGTCATAGGTATGGCGATTGGCGCAGCGAGTGGACATGACTTGCGCTCCTTGGACGGCAAAGGGTTCACCGTCGAAAGGAAAGGGCGCAGGGCCGGGGCGCGGGCCCCCGCCGCCGCCCATTCCGAGGCAGCGTATTTCCACTGGAACGCGCCGTATGCATGCGCCGGAGTGGAATTCGGAGAACTTCGCGCGGTGTGCGGGGGATGACTTTGGGTGCGTGGCCGGGTGAATGCCGGGCCCGTCCGCGCCCGCCGCCGTCACAGGGGGCGACGCGACGCGCCCGAAGCTGGTTGGATCGAGCCTGTACGGTCCCGGCGTAGATCGCTAGGCGGCCCCGTACGGCAGAGGGAGACACGATGAGCACGGCCAAGAACACGGGCGAGCGGTCGTCCGCGCCGCAGGGGGGCGAGAACCATGATCTGCTCCGCGTGTATGGCGCGCGCGTGAACAACCTCAAGGACGTGAGCGTCGAGATCCCCAAGCGCCGGCTGACGGTGTTCACCGGCGTCTCCGGCTCGGGAAAGAGCTCGCTGGTCTTCGACACGATCGCCGCGGAGTCGCAGCGGCTGATCAACGAAACGTACAGCGCCTTCGTGCAGGGCTTCATGCCCACGCTGGCGCGGCCCGAGGTCGACGTCCTCGAAGGGCTGACCACCGCGATCGTGGTCGACCAGCAGCGGATGGGCGCCGACCCCCGCTCCACGGTCGGCACCGCCACCGACGCCAACGCGATGCTGCGCATCCTCTTCAGCAGGCTCGGGCAGCCGCACATCGGCTCGCCCAACGCGTTCGCCTTCAATGTTCCCTCGGTCCGGGCGAGCGGCGCGATCACGGTCGAGCGCGGGGCCGGCAGGACCGAGTCCGTGAAGGCGACCTACAACCGCACCGGCGGTATGTGTACGGGCTGCGAAGGCCGGGGCTCGGTCTCCGACATCGACCTCACCCAGCTCTACGACGACTCCAAGTCGATCGCCGAGGGCGCGTTCACCATCCCCGGCTGGACGTTGGACAGCTTCTGGACCGTGCGGGTGTACGCGGAGTCGGGCATCCTCGACCCGAACAAGCCGATCCGTAAATTCACCAAGAAGGAGATGCGGGACTTCCTCCACGGGAAGCCGACCAAGGTGAAGGTCGAGGGCGTCAACCTCACCTATGAGGGGCTGATCCCGAAGATCCAGAAGTCGATGCTCTCCAAGGACCGGGAGGCGCTGCAACCGCACATCCGGGAGTTCGTGGACCGGGCGGTCACCTTCACCGACTGCCCCGAGTGCGACGGCACCCGGCTGAGCGAGGCGGCCCGGTCGTCGAAGATCGGGGGAGTCGGCATCGCCGACGCCTGCGCGATGCAGATCAGCGACCTGGCCGCATGGGTCCGGGGCCTGGGCGAACCGTCGGTGGCGCCGCTGCTCGCGAACCTGGGCCGGACGCTCGACTCATTTGTGGAGATCGGCCTCGGCTACCTCGCGCTGGAGCGGCCGTCGGGCACCCTGTCGGGCGGCGAGGCGCAGCGCGTCAAGATGATCCGCCACCTCGGCTCGGCCCTCACCGATGTCACGTATGTCTTCGACGAGCCCACCGCCGGGCTGCACCCGCACGACATCCAGCGGATGAACGAGCTGCTGCTGCGGCTGCGCGACAAGGGCAACACGGTGCTCGTGGTGGAGCACAAGCCGCAGACGATCGCGATCGCCGACCACGTCGTGGACCTCGGCCCCGGCGCCGGTACGCACGGCGGCACCGTCTGCTTCGAGGGCACCGTCGAGGGGCTGCGGGCGGGCGACACCGTCACCGGCCGCCACCTCGACGACCGGGCCGCCGTCAAGGAGAAGGTGCGCACACCCAGCGGCACGCTGGAGATCCGGGGCGCGACCGCGCACAACCTGCGCGAGGTCGACGTCGACCTTCCGCTGGGCGTGCTCTGCGTGGTCACCGGCGTGGCGGGCTCCGGCAAGAGCTCCCTCGTCCACGGTTCGATCCCGCGCGGCGCGGGCGTGGTCTCGGTCGACCAGGGAGCGATCAAGGGTTCCCGGCGCAGCAACCCGGCCACGTACACCGGGCTGCTCGACCCGATCCGCAAGGCCTTCGCCAAGGCCAACGGTGTGAAGCCGGCGCTGTTCAGCGCCAACTCCGAGGGCGCGTGCCCCAGTTGCAACGGCGCCGGAGTCATCTACACCGACCTGGCGATGATGGCCGGTGTGGCCACCACCTGTGAGGAGTGCGAGGGGAAGCGGTTCGAGGCGTCGGTCCTCGACCACCACCTCGGCGGCCGCGACATCAGCGAGGTGCTGGCGATGTCGGTGAGCGAGGCCGAGGAGTTCTTCGCGGAGGGCGAGGCGCGCACACCCGCCGCGCACAAGGTCCTCACCCGGCTCTCCGACGTCGGGCTCGGCTATCTCACCCTGGGCCAGCCGCTCACCACGCTGTCCGGCGGCGAGCGGCAGCGGCTCAAGCTGGCCACCCACATGGCCGAGAAGGGCGGCCTCTACGTCCTCGACGAGCCGACCAACGGCCTCCATCTGGCCGATGTGGAGCAGTTGCTCGGCCTGCTCGACCGGCTGGTCGACTCCGGCAAGTCGGTGATCGTCGTCGAGCACCATCCGGCGGTCATGGCGCACGCCGACTGGATCGTCGACCTCGGCCCCGGCGCGGGCCACGACGGCGGCCGGATCGTCTTCGAGGGCACCCCGGCCGACCTCGTCGCCGCCCGCTCCACCCTCACGGGTGAACACCTCGCGGACTACGTGGGGGGCTGAGCGCGGACGCTCTGGCTCGTGACCAGGTCGATCACCGCCGGAATGCCGCCTTCGGTGAAGGCCCGGTGCTGTCGGTCGGCGCCCGTTCCCCGGCGCAGATGGCGCTGCAGCAGGGTGTTCACCTCCAGCCCGTCGCCCGACGCCTCCAGTGCCGGGCCGATGTGCCGGGTGAGCTGGCACAGCACGTCGCCGCAGCTGCGCCGCTGCCCGGCCGGGTCGAGGAGCACCCCGTTCAGCCCTTCCCGGGCCGCGCGCCAGGTCGCGGCCTGGAGCAGTTCGAGCGGGCACTCCGGTACGGGGTCGCCGTCCTTGTGCTCCCGGATGGCGGTGGCAACCAGGGCGCGGATGATCCCGGCGAGCATCACCGCCTCGTCGACCCGCACCTGCACGTCGAGGCAGCGCACCTCGATGGTGGGGTAGCGCTCGGAGAGGCGCGCGTGCCAGTAGAGCTGCCCGCTGTCGCTGACCGCCCCGGCGGCGATGAGGGCTTCCGACCGGCTCTCGTAGTCGTCGAGGTCGGCGAAGCGCGGCGGGGGACCGCTGACGGGCCAGCGGCTGAAGACGAGGGTGCGCCAGCTGGCGAATCCCGTGTCGCGCCCGTGCCACAGCGGTGAGTTGGCCGACATGGCGAGCAGCGTGGGCAGCCAGACGCGGATCCGGTTGAGCACGGCGACGCCGACCTCGCGGTCGGGCACTCCGACGTGCACGTGCATGCCGTTGATCAACTGCTCGTCGACCAGCTGCCCCGCGTTCGTCTGTATGGCCAGATAGCGGGGCCGGGGCGTCACGGGGACGGGGCCCGCGCCGTTGACGGGGGCGGCCCCCACGGCGGCGACCCTGCACCCCACCTGCTCCGCCGCGGTCCCCACCGTGTGCCGAAGGCGCACCAGATGGCCGCCCAGCTCCGCCAGGGTCAGGCAGACCGGGGTCGCGACCTCCACCTGAGCCTGGAGCAGCTCGAGCTGCACCTCCAGCTCCTCGACCGTCGTTTCCGGTCCGGCCAGTGCCCGTACCTCTTCCGAACGGGGCAGGGGCCGGCCGGTCACGGGGTCCACCAGCAAATACTCTTCTTCGACCCCAAAGGTGAGCATGACAGGTGGTTACCCGCCCGCGGCCCGCGCGAATCAGTGTGGGTTTGCGCCAGTCGGCCGGTACGGGACCGGGGTGGCGGTATATGACCGGCGGCCGGAGCAGGGGGACGGGCCGCCGAGATGCCGGAGGGCGTCGGCTGTACGAGGGTGGAGATTCCGCCGATCGTCGGACCGAGGAGCCGTGAGGATGGAAGCAAGCGACGACCCGCGTGAGCACGGCCCCGAGCCCCGCCCCGATCCGGCCGAACGGGGCGGCGCGCTCCCGCCGACGCACTCGCGCATGAGCCTGCGGGTGAACGACGAGGTCCACGTCATCGAGCTCGACCACCGCACCACCCTCCTCGACCTGCTGCGCGAGCACCTCGCCCTCACCGGGTCGAAGAAGGGCTGTGACCAGGGCCAGTGCGGGGCGTGCACGGTGCTCGTCGACGGCAGACGGGTCAACAGCTGTCTGATGCTGGCCGTCGCGCTGGAGGGCTGCGACGTCGTCACTGTGGAGGGCCTGGCCGCGGCGGCGGGCGCGGACGGCGATCTGCACCCCCTGCAACAGGCGTTCCTGGACCGCGACGCGCTCCAGTGCGGATACTGCACGCCGGGGCAGCTCTGCTCGGCCGTCGGCATGCTGCAGGAGGCCGGATCCGGCCAGCCGTCGGTGGTCACCGAGACCGACCGGCCGAGCGACGCCCCGGTGCGGCTGACCGTCGAGGAGATCCGGGAGCGGCTGAGCGGCAACCTGTGCCGCTGCGGCGCGTATCCGCACATCGTGGAGGCGGTCCAGGAAGTGGTCGTACGGGACGTGGCGGCGCGGCAGGTGAGCGCGTGAAGCCCATGGCCTACGTGCGGGCCCACAGCGTCGAGGAGGCCGCCACCGCCCACGCGGGCCGCCCCGAGGCCAGGTACCTGGGCGGCGGCACCAACCTCGTCGATCTGATGAAGCTGGGCGTGGAACGGCCCGATGTGCTCATCGACATCACACGGCTGCCCCTGGACCAGGTGGAGGAGCTGCCCGACGGCGCGCTGCGGATCGGCGCGACCGTGCGCAACAGCGATCTCGCCGCGCATCCGCTGGTCCTCGAACGGTATCCGGTGCTTTCGCAGGCGGTGCTCAGCGGCGCCTCGGGCCAGTTGCGCAATGTGGCCACCACCGCGGGAAACCTCCTTCAGCGCACCCGCTGCGCCTACTTCCAGGACGTGGGGAAGCCGTGCAACAAGCGGGTACCGGGCAGCGGCTGCGGCGCCCTGAACGGCGTCAACCGCGACCATGCGGTGCTCGGCCACTCGGAGCACTGCGTCGCCACCCACCCCTCCGACCTGGCCGTGGCGCTGGCGGCCCTGGACGCCGTGGTCGAGACGGCGAGGCCGAGCGGAGGCCGGACGGTCGAGCTGACCGAATTTTACCGGCTGCCGCAGGACACCCCCGAGCAGGACACCGTCATCCGCCCGGGCGAGCTCATCACCGGTGTGCTGCTGCCGCCCCTGCCCGGCGGCTCGGTCTCGCGCTACCGCAAGGCGCGGGACCGGGCGTCGTATGCCTTCGCGCTCGCCTCCGTCGCCGCCGTGGTCCACCTGGACGGCGGAGTGGTCCGGCACATCGGGCTGGCGTTCGGCGGCCTGGCCCACCGCCCGTGGCGCGCCCGGCGTACGGAGGCCGCGCTGCTGGGCAGCCGGCCCACCCCCGAGGCGCTCGCCCAGGCCGTGGACGCCGAGCTCGCCGCCGCCGTCCCGCTGCGGGACAACGCGTACAAGGTGGCGCTCGCCCGCGACCTCGCCCGCGAGGTGCTCGGCTCGCTGACCGCCCGCACCTGAACACCCGAGAGGAGACCCCGTGGGAGCGACCCCGAGCGCCCTGGGCGCGTCGGTCGAGCGCAGGGAAGGCCGTGCGAAGGTGACCGGCGCCGCGACATACGCGACGGAGTACGCGCCGCCCGGCCGGGTGCACGCCTGGCCGGTGCCCGCCACCGTCGCACGCGGCAAGGTCGTCTCCCTCGACACCTCGGCCGCACTCGCGCTGCCCGGCGTGCTGGCCGTCCTCACCCCGGACTCCGCCGGCCCTCTCGCCGACGCCGACGATCCGACGCTGGCCGTGCTCCAGGACTCCCGGGTGCCGCACCACGGCTGGCCGGTCGCCCTGGCCGTCGCCGAGACCCTGGAGACGGCACGGGCCGCCGCCGGGGCCGTACGCGTGCAGTACGCGAGCGAGCCGCACGACATCACCCTCACCCCGGACCACCCGGAGGCCTACTGCCCCGACGAGGTCAACGGGGGCCACCCCGGGGAGCGCCGGCAGGGGGACCCCGAGGGCGCGTTCGCCGACGCGGCGGTGCGGGTGGACGTGTCGTACGCGGTGCCGCCGCTGCACAACCACCCCATGGAGCCGCACGGGGCGACCGCGATGTGGCAGGACGGTGTGCTGACCGTGTTCGACTCCAGCCAGGGAGGCGACACCGTGCGCGCTGTCCTGGCCAAGCTCTTCTCGCTGCCCGAGGAGCGGGTGAACGTCGTCTGCGAGCACGTCGGCGGCGGCTTCGGCTCCAAAGGCACCCCCCGCCCCCATGTCGTCCTCGCCGCGCTGGCCGCCCGGCACGTCGACCGGCCCGTCCAACTGAGCCTGCCCAGGCGGGAGTTGACGGAACTGGTCGGCCACCGCGCCCCGACCCTGCACCGCGTCCGGCTCGGCGCCCGCCCCGACGGCACCCTCACCTCACTGATCCACGAGGTCACCACGCACACCTCGCGGATCAAGGAGTTCGTCGAGCAGGCGGCGGTTCCCGCCCGCGTCATGTACGCGAGTGGGAGCAGCCGCACGAGCCACCGGGTGGTGGCCCTGGACGTGCCCACCCCGTCCTGGATGCGCGCACCGGGCGAGACACCCGGCATGTACGCCCTGGAGTCCGCGGTCGACGAGCTCGCCTGCACCCTCGGCATGGACCCCATCGACCTGCGGGTGTGCAACGAACCCCCGGTCGAGCCGGACAGCGGGCGCGCGTTCAGCAGCCGCCACCTGGTGGAGTGCCTGCGCGAGGGCGCGGCGCGCTTCGGCTGGGAGGAGCGCGATCCCCGGCCGGGCGTGCGGCGTTCGGGGCCGTGGCTGACCGGCACCGGTGTCGCGGCCGCCACCTATCCGGTGCTGATCTCGCCCAGCCGCGCGACGGTCACCGCCCACCCCGACGGGCTGTACGTCGTACGGATCAACGCCACCGACATCGGCACCGGCGCCCGTACGGTCCTCGCCCAGGTCGCGGCCGGGGCGCTGGGCGTCGGGGTGGAGTCGGTCCGTACGGAGATCGGCAGCACCGGGCTGCCCAGGGCCGCGCTCGCCGGCGGGTCCGCCGGCACGGCGTCCTGGGGCTGGGCCGTGGACGAGGCGTGCCGGTCCCTGGTCCGCCAACTCGCCGAGCTGCGCGGGCCGTTGCCGCCCGGAGGGCTGACGGTGTCCGCCGACACCGAAGGCACGGCCGACGCGGAATCCCCGTACGCGCGGCACGCGTTCGGCGCCCACTTCGCCGAAGCCGCCGTCGACACCGACACGGGCGAGGTGCGGGTGCGCCGACTGCTCGGGGTGTACGCGGCGGGGCGGATCCTCAACGCGCGCACCGCCCGCTCCCAGTTCATCGGCGGCATGGTCATGGGCCTCGGCATGGCCCTCACCGAGGGCGGCGCCGTTGACCCCGCCTCCGGTGCCTTCATCGGCAGCGATCTCGCGGGTTACCACGTGCCCACCCACGCCGACGTGCCCGCGATCGAGGCGCACTGGATCGACGAGGAGGACCCCCACCTCAACCCGATGGGCAGCAAGGGCATCGGGGAGATCGGCATCGTGGGGACGGCGGCCGCGATCGGCAACGCGGTGTACCACGCCACGGGCGTCCGTTTCCGGGAGCTGCCGCTCACCCCGGACCGCGTACACGTATGACGCTCATACGCGTGGCGCTCATACGCGGCGGCGGTGGCTGGTGTCGCACCACGGGTAGGTGCGGCTGCGCCGGCAGGTGCACAGCGCGACCACGCAGCGGTCGGAGATCGCGCTGGTGCCGTCCTCCAGGACGACCTCCACCGGCCCCTCGACGAGGAAGGGCCCCTCGCGCCTCACGCGGATGCGGCGCGGCTTGTCAGACGGGTCGTTCGGCACGGATGACCACCAGTTCTTCCGTCGTCTCGTCGTCCTCGATGAGTCCCCGCGCGTCCAGCCACTCGCGCCGGGCGCGCAGGACGGGTCCGAAGGGGATGAAGCGGCGTGCGACCACCGCCGCCTTCAGCCCCGCGCCGCGCAGCTCCCACAGGCTCGCGTCCGGCCGGCTGAACGCGGAGTGGACCAGCAGCAGCACACCGCCGGGGCGCAGCAGGCGGGGTGCCTCGCGGCAGATGCGGCGCACGTGCAGCCTGCCGTCGTGCCCGGCGTCCCAGGCCCGGGCGGCGCCGTGCCGGGGCGCGGTGTCGGTGAGCGCGGGCACGTAGGGCGGATTGCTCAGGATGAGGTCGTACGTGCGCCCCTCGACCGGCGCCAGCAGGTTTCCGCGCACCACCTCGACCGGCAGGCCGGCGAGCCGCGCGTTGAGGCGTGCGGTGACCACGGCACGCCAGGAGATGTCGACGGCGGTCACCCTGGCTCCGCGCCGGGCGGCGGCGATGGCCAGCGCGCCGGTGCCGGTGCCCACGTCGAGCACCTCGGCGCCCGGCGGCACCGGTTCGTCGTGCAGCGCCTCGGCCAGCAGCGCGGTGTCTGCCTGTGGGGTGTACACGCCAGGTGGGGCCAGAAGAGTCATGTGCGGCGAGTGCCCGGCAATCCGCAAAAAATGCTGCTAAAACCGTGTTTATCGGTCAGAACCCCGGCGCTGCGGGGCGGAGCCGGTGATCTCGGCGGTTTCGTCGTGCGCGGCGCTCTCGCCGTCGTCGAGAGGGGTTCGCAAGGAGGTGCGCCCCACCCGCCAGTGCCCCAGCAGGTCGTCGCCGAAGCGGTCCTCCAAGAACACGGTGGCGTCGACGCCGAACACCACATCGGGCACCAGCTGCGGCTCCTGCTCCAGCAGGCCGCCGATCACCTCGTGCCGTACCACCTGCTCGTGCACCGCGTCGGCCTCCACGTGCTCGGTGTAGAAGAGCTCGGCGGCGGGGCCCGCGCCCGCGCGCTTCATCGCGAGCGCCAGGCGCCGCGAAGCGGGCGACGAGGTGACCTCCAGCGTGGCGAAGTGGCCCACGAGCGCGCCCCGCAGGCTCCGGCGCAGCCCGAGCAGCGACATCAGGTTCACGGTGGCGAGCATCGGCGCCGACGCGGCGTCCAGATAGCGGCCGTACGTGGTGTCGAGGCCGAGGTCGGTCATGAGCTCGGCGAAGAGCCGGGCGTGCACCCGCTCGGCGCGGCCGCCGCCGTACTCGTCGAACTCCACCGCCGCCATCCCCGCCTTGGCCCGGCCCCACAGCCGGGGGAGGACCCAGGCGTGCGGGTCGGCTTCCTTGAGGTGGTAGAGCGAGCGCTGGGCGGCGTACTCGCGCAGCTGCCACAGGTGGCCCTCCTCCTGGAGGTAGTGCGAGACACCGGTGCCGTGGACGGGCTCCACGAGCAGCTCGCCCAAGGCGTCGTCCAGGTCGTGCTCGCGTGCCGCGTCGCGGCGCAGGGCGGCCAGGAAGTGAGCCTCCAGCGCGGCGCGCGCGGTGAGCAGCGCGGGATCCCACTCCACGGCGTCGTCCACCCCGGCGAAGCCCCGGTAGTGCGGCTCGTAGCAGACGTACAGGGCGAGCTGGAGGTCGTCGCCGTAGGGGTCGGCGCCGGCGGCGGCCTCGGTGTCCGGGAGGGCGGTGGCCTCGCCGCGCAGGCGGGCGATCACCGCCGCGGAGAGCTCACCGCGGCCGTCCGGCAGGGCGGGGCCTCGTTGATCGATGGTCATGGCCAGTGGGTACCCGCTGAACGGCGTCCGCAACGGGCGCCCCGGCCGCTCCTCCGGGGCGTGCCCGGCTGATTGCGATCCGTGAGAGCGGGTACCGATGCGTGACCGTTCGCGCACCGCGGGAGCGGACGGCCGCGCCGGGGCGCGGAGAGTGGCTGGAGGGTGTGATGGACAGCGACGACAGCAGGCGGCGTTCCGAGGAGGGGCGTGACCAGTCCCACGACGGGCGCGACGAGACCCCCGAGGCCCGCGCCGACCGCAAGTGGGGCGACCTCATCCAGGAGGTCCGGGTGGCCCAGACGGGCGTGCAGATCCTCTTCGGGTTCCTCCTCACCGTCGCCTTCACCCCGCTCTTCCACCAACTGGGCCACGCGGACAAGGCGATCTACGTCTGTACGGTCGTGCTCGGCTCGGCGACCACTGGCGCCCTGGTGGCTCCGGTCTCCTTCCACCGGCTGCTGGCCGGCCGCCACATCAAACCGACGGCCGTGGCCTGGGCGTCCCGGCTCACCGTCGTCGGGCTCGTGCTGCTCCTGGCCACCATGACGTCCTCGCTCATCCTGGTCCTGCGGGTGGCCTCGCACGCCGGGTACTGGCCGTGGCTGGTCGCGCTGGTGGTGGCCTGGTACCTGGTGTGCTGGTTCGTGCTGCCGCTGTGGGTGCGGCACTGGCACACGGACAAGCAGCGGCGATGAGCGAATGACCGGCCCCGCGCCGGGCACTCGCCCGAGAGCGAAAGGGGCCGCGCGGGTAAAATCCGCAGGAGACACGTTGGCCCGCTCTCCGGCCGTTCGGGACGGGAGTTGCCGTGATCAAGCCGGTGCCGGAAACCTCGGGGACGGCGGGCGCCCAGTCGGCCGCGACCATCGCCGCGCTGTCCGCCGAGGCCGAGCGGCTCCGCGCCGAGCGCGGCCGTCGGCACCTCCTCGACCTGGCCACCGGGGTCCTCGCCGCGCAGCTGGAGGTCGGGCCCGCCCAGGCGCGCGAGCACCTGGAGAAGCTCTCCCAGGTCACCGGCGTGGACCCGGAGGACCTCGCCGCGGACGTGGTGAACGGCGTCGCCGGCGACCCCGAGGCGGTCGACGGGGCGCTGCCCCGGGCCGAGACCCGCAGGGCCCGCCGTGCGGTCGCGGCCGCCGAGACGTACGAGAGCGTCGACGAATCCGCCGCGGCTCTGCTGGACGGCGGCCTCGCGCCGCTGGGCGCCCAGAGCCTGTGGCTGTGGCGCCGTACGGAAACGGGCTGTCTGCGGCTCGCCGGGCATGCGGGAGTCGGCGCCGCCGAGGCGGTGGTGTGGCAGTGGATCCCGCCGGGCGCCCCTGCCATGTTCCATTCGGTCGTGGTGGACGGCAGCCCCTGCTGGCTCGGCTCCGGCGCGCCGCACGGCGAGGAGCTGCCGGGCCCGGGGCACGGGGCGGGCCGGGCCCTGCTGCCGCTCGGCGCCCAGGGGGCGGTCGTCGGGCTGGCCCTCGTCGCCTGGCCCGGGCAGGTGGACTTCGACGAGCGGCTGCGCCGTTCCGTCACCGGACTGATCGAGGTCGCCGGGACGGTGCTCGCCGGGGCCGAGAGCGAGCCGTCCGAGGTGCCCGCGCTGATGGACGTGCTCGACGCCCTCGGCCATCCCGCGATGGTGCTGCGGGGAGCGCCCGAGTCGCCGGCACTCTCGGTCGAGTACACCAACGGGCCAGCCATCCGCAGCCTGGGCGGGTCCGCGCCGCCCGTCGGCCAACCGCTCGCCCTCGCCTTCCCGTTCGTCCACGCCGAGCTGGCCCGGCTGGCCCGGGGTGCCCACGGTTCGGCCCGGCGGCAGAGCGTGCCCCGGCTGCCCCGGATCGCGGGGGAGGTGCCGGCCGCTCCGCTCCTCGACGTACGCGTCCTGCCCGCGGGCACCGGCCGGACCGTGGTGCTCTGGCACGCCAGCAGCGACCCCGAGATGTCCGAGAGCCGGGCCGTCGGCCACCTCGAAGGCGTGGCGCTGTTCCGGGACAGCGTGGTGGGCGACGGCTCGGTGTGGTCGGCGCCCGCCTACCGCATCTTCGGCATCGACCGGGACGCGGCGCCCGTCCCGCTGCTCGCCCTGCGCTCATGGCTGCACCCGGACGACGGCGACGTCCTGACCCAGCTCCTCACCACCCTCACCGAACGCCAGCGGGGCGCGCTCGCCGTGCTGCGGATCATCCGCGGCGACGGCACGCTGCGGCACGTCCGCGTCGCCGCGGAACCACTCGTCGACGACGGGGTGGTCACCGGCATCACGGGCGTCTACCAGGACGTGTCCGCGAGCCGGCGCACCGAGGCCGCGCTGACCGCCACGTTCGACCAGCTCACGGCCGTGCAGAAACAGGCCGCCATCCGCGACGAGGTGGCCCTGCGCCTCCAGCAGGCCATCGTCCCCGAGACACCGGGACTCCAGGAGCTGCCCGGCCTCACGGTCGCGGCCCGCTACCGGCCGGCCGCGCAGGAGTACCGGGTCGGCGGCGACTGGTACGACGCGCTGCCGCTGCCCAGCGGCCGGGTCCTGCTGGCGGTCGGCGACATCGCCGGGCACGGCATCGACGCCGCCACGGGCATGGTCGCCCTGCGCAACGCGCTGCGCGGGCTCGCTTTCAGCGGCCACGCCCCGGGGCGGCTGATGGAGTGGCTGAACGAGGTGACGCTCCGTACGAGCGGCGGCCCCACCGCCACCGCCGTGTGCGCCCTCTACGATCCGGCCGACCGGTCGCTGCGCTGGTCCAGCGCGGGGCACCTGCCGCTGCTGTTGCTGCGCGACGGCCGGGCGCGGCTGCTGGAGGGGCCGCACGACCTGCTGCTCGGCGCGACGCCTGCCGTGACGTATCGGGAGATGCGCACACCCCTGCGCCGGGACGACACCCTGCTGCTCTACACGGACGGTCTGATCGAGCGGCGCCACGACGCACTCGACCAGGGGCTGGACACGCTGGTGGAGCTGGCCGAGCAGCTGAGCGCGTGCGAGGTCGACGAACAGGTGGAGCGGCTGCTCGAAGCGGCGACCGGGGACACGGACGACGACACGAGTGTCGTCGCGATACGGGTGCGGAGCTGAACTGACCCTGTGAGTAAGTTGAGTTGGCGGAACAACCGGGGGTTCCCGCTGTGAGGGTCACTCTCCCTTGAGGTGGGCGCGGATGACCGCCAGCAGGTGGGCCGCGTCGACGGGTTTGGCGACGTACTCGTCGACCCCCGCCGCGAGTGCCTTGGCGCGCTCGCCGGGCATCGCCTTCGCCGTCACCGCGATGATCGGGAGGTTGGCGAAGCGGGGTTGTCGCCGGATCGCCGCGGTGGCCGCGTAGCCGTCCATCCCGGCCATCATCACGTCCATCACCACCAGGTCGACGTCCTCGCGGGCGGTCAGCAGATCGATCCCGGCCTGGCCTCCGGCCGCCGTCAGCACCCGCATGCCGGCGTGTTCGAGGATCTGGGTGAGCGCGAAGACGTTGCGGGCGTCGTCGTCGACCACCAGGACGGTGTGTCCGGACGGTGTGGGCGGTGCCCCCGCCTCCGCCCGTGGTACGGGCCGCTCCCGGGCGTCCCCGTCCGCGCGCCCCCCGGGGTGGTCGTGGAGCGGAAGGTAGAGCGTGAAGGTGCTGCCCCGGCCCACGGCGCTCTCCGCGACGATGACCCCGCCGAGCAGCCGGGCCACCTCGCGGCTGATGGACAGGCCGAGGCCGGTACCCCCGTAGCGCCGGGCGGCGGTGCCGTCGCCCTGCTGGAAGGCGCCGAAGACGCTCTCCAGCCGGTCCTCGGGGATGCCCACCCCGGTGTCGGCGACCCGGAAGGCGAGCGCGGGGCCCGAGGACCGCAGGGTGTGCGGGAGTTCGCCCGTGGTGGCGGTGTGGATGTCGAGCCGGACGCGGCCGGTGTCGGTGAACTTCAGGGCGTTGGAGAGCAGGTTGCGCAGGATCTGGCGCAGCCGGGCCTCATCGGTGGTGAGCTGCTCGGGGAGGCCGGGGGCGGCCACGATCTCGAAGTCCAGGGAGCGTTCGGCGGCCACCGGCCGGAACGTCGCCTCCAGGTAGTCGAGCAGTTGCCGCATCGAGAACGGCTCGGGGCGGATGTCCATCTTCCCGGCCTCGACCTTGGAGAGGTCGAGGATGTCGTTGATGAGCTGGAGCAGGTCCGAGCCCGCGGAGTGGATGACCTCGGCGTAGTCGACCTGCTTGTCCGTCAGGTTCCCCTCCGGGTTCTGCGCGAGCAGCCGGGCCAGGATGAGCAGACTGTTGAGCGGGGTACGCAGCTCGTGGCTCATGTTGGCCAGGAACTGCGACTTGTACATCGACGTCCGGGAGAGCTGCTGGGCACGCACCTCCAGCTCCTGGCGGGCCTGCTCGATCTCCAGGTTCTTGCCCTCGATGTCCCGGTTGCGGTCGGCGAGCAGCGCGGCCTTCTCCTGGAGTTCGGCGTTGGAGCGCTGGAGCTCCTGCTGCTGCTCCTGCAACTCCTGGGAGCGGGTGCGCAGTTCGGCGGTGAGCCGCTGCGACTGCCCGAGCAGCTGGTCGGTGCGTACGCTGGCGATGAGCGAGCTGACGTTGACGCCGACCGTCTCGATGAACTGGTCCAGGAAGTCCCGGTGCAGCTCACTGAAGGGGCGCAGTGCGGCCAGTTCCACGGCGCCGAGCACCTGTTCCTCGACCACCACCGGCAGGATGACCAGCTGGCCGGGGTCGCCGGCACCGGCGCCGGAGGCGATCCTGGCGTAACCGTGCGGGACCCGGTCCACCACGATCGTGCGCCGGCTGCGAGCGGCCTCGCCCACCAGGGACTGGCCGAGGCGGAAGCGGCGCGGCCCGGCGGCGGGGTCGTCGGGGGAGCCGTAGGCGGCGGTCATCACGAGCTCCGTGCCCTGCTCGTCCTCGTGGGTCAGGAAGAAGGCGCCGTACTGCGCCGACACCAGCGGGGGCACCTCGCTCATGATCAGCTCGGCGAGTTCGGGCAGGTTGGCGGTGCCCTGCATCAGCCCGGAGACCCGGGCGAGGTTGGTCTTGAGCCAGTCCTGGGCCTCGTTGGCCCGGGTGGTGGCGCGCAGGGACTCCACCATCGCGTTGATGTTGTCCTTGAGGTCGCCCACCTCGCCCGGCGCGTCGACCGTGATCGAGCGCGTGAGGTCGCCCTCGGCGACCGCGCTGGTCACCTCGGCGATGGCGCGCACCTGCCGGGTGAGGTTCCCGGCCAGCTCGTTGACGTTCTCGGTGAGCCTCTTCCAGGTGCCGGAGACGCCCTCCACCTCCGCCTGGCCGCCGAGCCGCCCCTCGCTGCCCACCTCGCGGGCCACCCGGGTCACCTCGGCGGCGAACGACGACAGCTGGTCGACCATCGTGTTGATGGTCGTCTTGAGCTCCAGGATCTCCCCGCGCGCGTCCACGTCGATCTTGCGGGTGAGGTCGCCGCCCGCCACGGCCGTGGTCACCTGGGCGATGTTGCGCACCTGGCTGGTGAGGTTGTTCGCCATGAAGTTGACGTTGTCGGTGAGGTCCTTCCAGGTGCCCGACACCCCTCGTACGGTGGCCTGGCCGCCGAGTTTGCCCTCGGTGCCCACCTCGCGGGCCACCCGGGTGACCTCCTCGGCGAAGGAGGAGAGCCGGTCGACCATCGTGTTGATGGTTTCCTTCAGCTCCAGGATCTCGCCGCGCGCGTCCACCCGGATCTTCTGGGTGAGGTCGCCGCGCGCCACCGCCGTGGCCACCTGGGCGATCGAGCGCACCTGCGAGGTGAGGTTGTCGGCCATGGTGTTCACACCGGAGGTCAGCTCCAGCCACACCCCCCGCACCCGTGGCTCCCTGGCGTGGCCGCCGAGCAGGCCCTGGCCGCCGACCTCCCGGGCCACCCGGGTGACTTCGGAGGTGACCAGGGACAGCTGCTCCACCATCCCGTTGTAGATGGTGGCGATCTCGCCGAGGAGGCCGCCCGCGTCGTCGGGCAGGCGGGCCGACAGATCCCCGTCCCGTACGGCGGTGAGTCCCGCGAGCAGCCTGCGCAGCGCGTCCTCGGCAGGCTCCGCCGGGGTGTCCGAGGAGCCGTGGCCGGGGGTGCGACCAGACACGTCCATCGCAACCTCGCATCGAGCCGTCGTGGCGCACGGCCCGTGAACGGCTCGCGTGTACGGCGAGCTGGACGGGCCCCTCCACTCTGGCACGGTCGGCCTGCGCCGACATCCCGGGGCGCGGGCCCCTTCACGCGAGGTGCGCGGGTGCAGGCCCGTCAGAGGGCCAGGTCGCCGGGACGGCCCACGGCCATCTCGAACCACACGGTCTTGCCCGCCCCGCGCGGCAGCCAGCCCCAGGCCGAGGAGAGCCGCTGGAGCAGATACAGGCCGTGTCCGGACGACTGGGCGGGGCGGTGTCTGCCGTGCGGGCGTGGACGCAGGGGGCTGTTGTCGCTCACCTGCACCCACAGCTTGCCGTCGATCCGGTCGAGACGGAGCTCGTACGGGGCGTCACCGTGCCGGCACGCGTTGGTGACGACCTCGGAGACCAGCAGCAGCACGTCCTCCAGGGCGGCGCGCCCCTCCGCGCCGCGCGGCCCGAACCACTCGTCGAGGACCTGCCGGGTGAGGTCACGGCACTCCGCAACCACACCCGGCCCGCTCTGGAGGCTGAACCGGCGACTCTCCGTCACGTGTTCCGTGGCATGTCCGCGATTCATACCGGGCGGGTGCCCGGACCACGACGGATGAACCACAATCTGCATCAAACCCCAGACAAACGGGCATGACCTTCTCAGGACGCTCGGACGACGGACCCGCCGCCACCCGGCGGTGCCGGCCCCCGCCCCGTCGAAGGAGCCCCAGCGCCATGTCCACCGCCCGCCAAGACACCATCGGCCAAGGCACCCCCTGCCCCGGCACCACCGGCCCGGAGGCGGTCCGCACGGAACCGCCGCCCCCGGTGCGCCGCCGCGCGCTGGACGGGATGCCCGAGGTGGCCCGGCCCCAGGACCTGAGCACCGACGACGCCCAGTCCCTCTCGGAGGCCATGTTCCGGCGCCTGGCCGAGCTGGACGAGGGCACACCCGAGCACGCGTACGTACGGAACACGCTGGTCGAGCTCAACCTCAGCCTGGTCAAGTTCGCGGCCCGGCGGTTCCGCAACCGCGCCGAGCCGATGGAGGACATCGTCCAGGTCGGTACCATCGGGCTGATCAAGGCGATCAACCGCTTCGACGTGGAGCGGGAGGTGGAGTTCTCCTCCTTCGCGCTGCCCACGATCACCGGTGAGATGAAGCGGTTCTTCCGCGACACCAGCTGGGCGGTCCAGGTGCCCCGCAGGCTCCAGGAGCTGCGCCTGCGGCTGGCCAGGGCCCTGGAGGCACTCGGCCAGGAGCTGGGCCGCCCGCCGACGACGGCGGAGCTGGCCGCCCGCCTCGGGATGAGCGAGGCGGAGGTCGTCGAGGGCGAGCAGGCGGCCAACGCGTACATGGCGCGTTCGCTCGACATCCCGGACGACGACACCGGGAGCGCCGCGGGTCTCATGCGGAGGCTGGGCGAGGAGGAGGGCGCGTTCGACGTCATCGACTCGCTGGAATCCCTCAAACCGCTCATCGCGGGCCTCACGGACCGCGAGCGCACGTTGCTCTCCCTGCGCTTCGGCGAGGAGCTGACACAGGCCGAGATCGGCGCCCGGGTGGGGCTCTCGCAGATGCACGTCTCACGGCTGCTGGCGCAGATCCTGGAACGCCTGCGGACGGGGCTGCTCGAAGACGCCGCCGAATAGGTCGTCCCGAGCCGCCGGACAGGTCGTCCCGAAGAGGTGGTTCCGAGTAGGCCGTTCCCGAACCGGTCGCCGCCGGGCCGTCCCAAGCCGAGTCGGCCAGAAAGGCCTTCAGCGGCTCCGGGTGAGTGACCGTACCCCTACGAGTGGGTTCACCGCGCCCGTGACGGCAGCGCGACCTCCAGCCACACCACCTTGCCCGTCCCCAGCTGCGTCGAGCCCCAGTCCCCGGCGAGCCGGTCGAGCACCATCAGGCCGTGGCCGCCGGGCAGTGAGGGGGCCCGGGGGCTGCGCGCGGGGGCGGTGGGACTGCCGTCGGCCACCTCCACCCGTAGATGGCCGTCGGCATGGCGCAGCACCAGCTCCCGCGGCCCACCCGCGTGCAGACAGGCGTTGGTGACGACCTCGGAGACCAGCAGGAGCACATCGTCCACGCGTTCGCGGTCCTCCTTGTCGGTGGCCGTGGTCCATCCCCAGTCGGCCAGTGCGAGCGCGGTGAAGTCCCGGCAGCGGGTCACCACGCCCTTCGTGCCGAAGAGCTCAAGGCGGCGGATCTGGCTCCGCCCGGCCCCGCTCGTGTCGCACATCGCCTTCTCCGCTACTCGGGCGGGCGCCCCGCGAGTGCCTCGTCCAGGTCGGCATGGATACGGAACACCGCGTCCGCACCCGTGATCTCGAACATCCGGGCGACGGGCGCCTGGAGGGCCGCGAGCTCGATGCCCGCGCCCGCCGTCTGCGAAGCCGCCGCCCGCGCCCGCAACAGCGCGTTCAGCCCGGTCGAGTCGCAGAACCGCAGCCCGGCGCAGTCGACCACGATCCGTTCCGGGGCCGCGGCGATCTGCTCCGTCAGCGCGACGCGCAGCGGCTCCACCGTGTCGTGGTCCAGCTCGCCGGTGAGCGAGAGCACCGCCGCCCCGGCGACCTGCCTCGCCGTCACGGCGAACCGTCTGTCCCCGGCGGTGCCCTCGTCGTGCGAGCCGTCGGTCGTCTGCGGTGCCATGGGTTCACCCGCCTCCTTCGCCACTGCTCGGTGGTGCTCCGCACCGGGCGCCTGCGGGCGCCCGTAAGGAAGAGTGCCCAATGATCGGCGATCTAGTGCGTGGGCGGGGCGTGGACCCGGCCCACCCATCGTGCCCGCCCCGGCCGCCATCCGCGATCGCGCCCGCGGTTTGAGCTGCTGATACGGGGTGACCCGGCAGACAGCGAGAGAAACCGGAGAACGAGAGACCGGAGAACGAGAGAGGGGAACCGATGGGCATCACCGACAGCGCGGCCAGGCTCGCGGCCGAGGCGGACCTGAAGGAACGCGCGACGCACACCACGCACCGGACGACCGAGGCGGCGGCCGGGGTCCAGACGGCCGTCGGCCAGGCGGCCCGCACGGTCCGGGACCACACCCCGGCGCCCGTACGCCGGGCGACGGCCGTGGCGGCGACGGCCGGGCGCGCCCACCCCCGCCGGCTCCTGCTGGCCGGGGCGGCCGTGATGGCGGCCCTGTTCGTCCTGCGGAGCCGACGCGACAAGAAGTGACGGCCGCCGCCGAGCGGCCCGGCACACCGCCTCACACACCGTTCGGCACCCACCGTTCGGCCCAGTCGTCCAGGGCCACGGCCCCCGCCCGGTCGCACGTGCGCCCGTCCGGGCGCAGCATGGAAGGCGGAAAGTCGTGCCGATCGGCCTGGGCCTGGCCAGCGGGCGTGTCCCGCCCAGGGGCGTACGGGTGAGGAGGCCGGTGATGGCTGATGCGCAGTCCTTCCCGGCCCGTAACGGGGCGAGAGATCCCTCGCTGGTGGCCGGTGGTCTGCTGGACGTGCTCGGGGTGGCCGCGGTCGTGCTGGACGCCGAGGGCCGCATCCGGCTGTGGAGTCCGCAGGCCAAGCGGGTGTACGGATACACCGCCGAGGAGGCCCTCGGGCAGCACGCCGCGAAGCTCCTGGTGGAGAAGAAGCACCGCGACGTGGTGCTGGAGCTGTTCGCCCAGGTGATGTCCGGCGAGGGCACCTGGGCGGGGGTGTTTCCCGTCCGGCACAAGGACGGCAGCACGCTGCTGGTGGAGTTCCGCAACGTACGCCTCGAAGCCGACAACGGCCGGATGTTCGCGCTGGGGCTGGCCTCCGAGCAGGCAACGCTGCGCCGGGTGGAGCGCGATCTGGCGCTGTCGCTGCGGCTCGTGGACCAGTCGCCCATCGGCCTGGCGGTCCTCAACACCGACCTGCGGTACGTCCTGGTGAACCCGGCGCTGGAGCGCATCAACGGCGTCCCGGCCGAGGAGCATCTGGGGCGCAGGATCGTCGACGTACTGCCGTTTCTGGACGGGACGACCGTCGAGACGCGGATGCGGGAGGTGATGGCGAGCGGGCAACCGGTGCTCGACGAGTTCACCACCGGCCGCACCGCCGCCGACCCCGAGCGCGATCACGCCTGGCTGGTGTCGGTGTACCGGCTCGACGACCAGGCGGGCCACGTCCTCGGCATCGCGGTGTCCGTCGTCGATGTGACCGAGCAGCACGAGGCGGCCGTCTCCGCCGCCCAGGCCCGGCGCCGGCTGTCGCTGATCGCGGACGCGTCGGTCCGCATCGGTACCACCCTCGACCTGGGGGTCACGGCCCGCGAGCTGGCCGACGTCGCCGTCCCGGAGGTGGCCGACATCGCGGCCGTCGACGTCCTCGACACCGTCCTGGCCGGCCCCCGGCCGGGGGAGGCGGACGGCGGCGCCGTGCGCTTCCGCGCGCTCGCCCTCAACGCCGCCTACCCGACCCCGGCCACCAAGGCCGCCGACCCGGTCGGCGACGTCACCATGTACGGCCCCACCCGGCTGGTCACCCAGTGCGCGCGCACCGGCCGCCCCGTCCTCGTCCCGAAGGTGCGCCCCGAAGACCTGCCGCGCATCGCCCGCAACGAGGACGCCGTCCACCTCCTCGCCGCCGCCGGAGTCCACTCCTACCTGGCCGTCCCCCTCATCGCCCGGGGCCAGGTGCTCGGGGCGCTCGACCTCAAACGGGCCCGCAACCCCGCCCCGTTCAGCAAGGACGACGTCCTGCTCGCCACCGAACTCGCCGCCCGCGCGGCGGTGTCCATCGACAACGCCCGCTGGTACCAGCGCCAGCGCGAGACCGCCCTCACGCTCCAACGCCACCTGTTGCCCCAACGCCCCGTCGCCCCGCCCGGACTCGACATCGCCTACCGCTACCAGCCGGCCGCCGCCGACGACGAGACCGGCGGCGACTGGTTCGATGTCATCGCCCTCAGCGGCGACCGTACGGCCCTCGTCGTCGGCGATGTGATGGGCAGCGGCATCAACGCCGCCGCCACCATGGGCCAACTGCGCGCCACGGCCCGCGCCCTGGCCCGGCTCGACCTGGACCCCGCCACCGTACTGACCCATCTGGACGCCGCCACCGCCGACCTGGGCGATGCGACGGCGACGTGTGTGTACGCGCTCTACGACCCCCACACGCACCTGTGCCACATCGCCGTCGCCGGTCACCCGCCGCCGGTGCACCTGCGGCCCGGCCGGCCGCCCCGGCTCCTGGACCTGCCCACCGGGGCGCCCCTGGGCGTGGGCGGCGTCCCGTTCTCGACCACCGCCGTCACCCTGGACCCGGGCGACGACCTCGTCCTGTACACCGACGGCCTGATCGAGACCCGCGACCAGGACATCGACACCCGCCTGGCGACCCTCACCGATCTGCTGACCGGCCCCAGCCGCCCGCTGGAGGACGCCTGCGACTTCCTGCTCGCCGCCCTGCGCCGCCCCGACACCCACGACGACGTGGCCCTGCTCATCGCCCGAGCCCACGCGCTCGCCGCCCCCTGACCGGGCGCCCGCGCCTCACATCCGCGTGCCGAAGTCCTGGGTCCACCAGGGGCCCCCGGCGCCGTTGTGGATCCCGACCCCCAGCTCCTTGAAGGCGCAGTTGAGGATGTTCGCTCGGTGCCCGGGGCTGTTCATCCAGGAGTTCATGACATCGGCCGGGGTCTGCTGGCCGCGGGCGATGTTCTCGCCGTAGGTGGACCACTGGTAGTCGGCGGCGTGGATGCGCTCGCCCGGGCCCGCCCCGCTCGGGTCGGTGTGGTCGAAGAAACCCTGTGCGGCCATGTTGTCGGAGTGGCGCTGTGCGGCCGTGGCGAGCTGGGAGTTGTCCGTCACGGGACCGCAGCCGTTCCTGGCCCGCTCGGTGTTGACCAGCGCGATCACCTGCTCGGCGGCCGACCCGTGCTTGGCGAGGGAGTTCGGCACGCCGGGGGAGCGGGGTGCGGGAGTCTGGGCGGCGGCGCTGTGCGGGGCCGGGCTGTGCGCGGTCGGCTTCGACGAGGCGGCCGAGCGGCTCGCCGACGGCGATGAACTCGGCTTGGGGGAGGCCGATTTGGTGGTGCGTGAGGGTGTCGGCGCGGTGGCGGTGGCGCCGTCGGGGCTCGCCGCCGTGACAGTGGCGTCGGCCGGGGCGTCCGCGACGGTGTGACCGGGCCCGGCCGGATCGGTCGAGAGGTGGATGACCACGACCAGGCCGCCTATCGCGGTGGCACCCGCCAGCACGGCGGCGGCCCGGCGGCGCCGCCTGGCACGGTCCCGGTCGCGGCGGAGCTCGCCCCGGGTCGCCGCCTCGGCCTGCCCGGCGCGCCCGCCCCGGCCACGGGGCGCCTGCCGGTGGCGGCCGAGCGCCTGCGGTCGTACGGGCTCCGCCGGGCCCGCTTCGGCGTGCGGCACCTCGGCGTACGCCAGGGGCGCGGTACCGGCACCCCGGTGCGCGGCCAGGGCCGCGAACAGACCGGCCGCCGAAGCCACCGGCACCAGGGTGAGCCCCGCCAGCAGGCCCTCGGGCGGCACGAGTCCGCTGCCGAGGCCCGAGCAGGCCGGGCACCCGCGGGTGTGCCGGGTGATGCGCTTGCGCCACAGGGCGGAGGGCACGCCGTCCCAGAGCGAGAGCAGGCCGGTGAGTTCGTGACAGCGCGGGGCGACCGCGAGGGTACGGACCACCTGGCGCGATGCGTCGAGCCGCTCCTTCATGCGCTGGACGCGTACGGCCGTGTGCTGCGGGGACAGTTCGAGCGACGCGGCCACCTCGGCGCGGGTCAGGCAGCCCGCCGTCTCCAGCCACCACAGCGAGAGCAGCCCCCGGTCCTCGGGCTCCAGCCAGCGGGTCGCCTCGGCGGTCTCCCTGCGCTGCCCGGAGAGCCCGAGCCGCAGGATCGTGAGGTCGACGAAGTCGGCGCCGGGATCCGGCAGGTCGCTCGTCTCCGGAAGCGCGCCGCCGTCCGGCCGGGTGCGGGCGCGCTGCCAGTACTGGCGCAGCTGGTTCATGGTGATGGCCACCACCCACGACCGGAAGCTGCCCGGATCCCGCAGGCCCGGCAGGCCGTCGAGCATCCGCAGCACGCTCTCCTGGACCACGTCGTCGACGTCGGCGTGACCGTTCAGCGCCCGCCCGACGATGTTGTACACCAGCGGCAGGCAGGCCGCGACGAGCTCGTCCTGGGCCTGCTGGTCACCGGCTCGCGCCGCCGCGACCGTCGCCGTCCCGTACTCCATGTTCACGCCTCGTCCACTCTCCCGGGCCCCGGTGGTTTCCGGGCTCCAACCGACTGCTTCTCCACCGTGGGAGATCGGCGGGGGACGGGCGGATAACGAAAAGGCGGAAGACTTTTTTCCGTTCGGGTCCCGTCACACGGTGTCACGGCGGAGTTCACTGCCACGCGTCACGCCGTCCGCTGCCCGAGCAGGGCGAGGCCCATGCCGCTGGCCGTGTAGTGGACTTCTCGCCGGTAGCGGTGGCTGGTGACCAGACCGGCGTCGCGCAGTACGGCGAGGTGCTGCGACACCGCGCCGAGGCTGAGGCCCGTACGCGCGGCCAGTTGTGTCGTGGTGGCCGGTGAGCTCGTATCGGCGAGCACCCGGGCGCGGCTGCGGCCGAGCAGCCGGGCCAGGCCCTCGTCGGCGGACCCGCGCCGCTCCCACAGGGTGCCCACGGCGCGCGCGGGGTACAGGACGCAGGGAGGTGTGGCGCCCCGGCCGGGCAGAAGCCGGCAGCGGGTGGCGAACGCGGTGGGCACCAGGGTGATCCCGCCTCCGTCGAGCCCCAGTTCGCCCGGCGGCAGATCCACCGACACCAGGCGGTCCCGGGACCACCGCAGGGTGGGGTGGAGGTGGGCGAAGACCTCCTGGATGCCGTCCTCGGCCAGGTGGCGGGTGCGGTGGACGACATCCGCCTCCAGCACGGCACGGATGTGCGGCCAGTGGGGCTGTACGGCGGCGTGCCACCAGGCGAGCACCGCGTCGCCCACCTCGCGGGGCGCCCCGGCGGCTGCCAGCTCCTCCTCGATCTCGGCGAGCGGGCACCGTGGGGGAGGGGTGTCGAAACCGGCGAGTGCGGTACGCAACGGCTCGATGTGCCGGGCCAGTTCACGGTCCTGGCGCAGGGCCACCGCCTTCTTGATCCACGGCAGATGAACGGCGTGCCGCCCCGGGTCCTCCGAGGCCCGCAGGCTCGCCACCGTCTCCCACAACGGTGATATCGCGAACCGCAGGTTGACCAGATCGTCCACCCCGAACCGCACCGCTCCCATGTCCCGCGCCCCCGATCACCCCACGACGTTTTCGGTCAGACTAAAACAATGGCCCGGCCGCCCCGACGGTGGTGGAGTGCGCGATCATGACGCTCTCCTGCTCCACGGACCCGAACCCGGAAACGGACCCGACGCCGGACACGGACCCGACCCTGGACACCGGCCCGACCCCGGACACGGAACCCGGCCCGACCCCGGGCCCGGACACCACCCCCGCGCGGCCTCGCGCCCTGCTCCGTGACGCCGACTTCCGCAGACTCTGGACCGCCGACACCGTCAGCCAGGCCGGTACGGCCGTCACCGTCCTCGCCCTGCCCCTCATCGCCATCGGCGCCCTCGACGCGACCCCCTTCCAGGCCGGTCTGCTGGTCACGTTCGAGTACCTCGGCTTCCTGCTCCTGGGACTGCCCGCCGGGGCGTGGGTGGACCGGGCGCGCCGCCGCCGGGTGATGGTCGCGGGCGACGTGGGCCGCGCCGTGCTCCTCGCCTCGGTCCCCGTCGCGAGCTCACTGGGCATGCTGGGTCTGCCCCAGCTGTACGTGGTGGCCTTCGGCATGTCCGTGTGCACCGTGTTCTTCGACGTGGCCGCCCAGAGCCACCTTCCCCAACTCGTCGACGGCACCCGGCTGATGGAGGCCAACGTCAAGCTGGAGGCCAGTCGCACACTCACCCAGGCCGCCGGTCCCGGCGCCGGAGGCGCGCTCATCGGCGTGCTGACCGCGCCCCTCGCCGTCGCGGTGGATGCCGTCAGCTACCTCGCCTCCGCGCTCCTCCTCACCCGCGTCCGCCGCCCCGACGCGGCCCCGCCCGCGTCGACGACGCAGCCGAACCTGCGGGCCGAGATCACCCAAGGTCTGCGTTTCCTCTTCACACACCCGACGCTCCGGGCACTCACGCTCACCTCGGCGGTCTCCAACCTCTGCGGCACGATCGGCGCGTCCATGCTCCTCGTGCTGCTCGCGGGCGACCTCGGCCTCTCACCCTTCGTGTGCGGCCTGGTCTTCACCGCGGAGGCGGTCGGCGGCTTCCTCGGCAGTCTGCTCACCACGAGGATCGCCGCCCGCCTCGGCCAGGGACCGGCGATGTGTGTGTCCGTACTGACCAGTGGGGTGCTCTGGCTGCTCGCGCTCCCCTTCTACCAGGCCGACTGGCGCTTCGCGCTCGCCGTCGCGCTCCAGGGCCTCGGCTGGACGGCGTTCATGACCTTCAAGATCACCTCAGTGGCCCTGCGCCAGCACCTCTGCCCGCCACCGCTGCTCGGCCGTATCACGGCGACGTTCCGCTTCGTGGTGTGGGGCTCCATGCCGATCGGCGCACTCCTGGGCGGCGCCCTGGGCGAGCACTTCGGCGCCCGGACGGCGCTGTGGGTGGGAGCGCTGGGCGAACTGCTCGCCGTGCTGCCCGTCTTCCTCGCCACGGTCCGGGGCAGTGGCCGGGCCGGAACCCGTCCCTGCCCGCGCCCGCCCCATTGACGGTGTGCTGCCGCCCGGCCTGGAGGCGGTACAGGGGCATGGGGCTCGGCGGACAGGGTGCTGTCCGCCGGGCTCCATGCGGCTGATGCCGTACGGCGAGAAAGTCATCGGCCCGATCCAACCCCGGCGGATGAGAAGTGTCAGGCCTTCACGGGAACGGTGTCGGCGGTGGGCGTCCCCGCCGCCTCGGGGGCCGTCTGGTCGGTGCGGGCGGTGTAGAAGACGGAACCTTGCTTGCGCTCCCGCTCCAGCTCGCCCTTGGCGACGAGCGCTTCGAGGGTGTTGCGGACGACCTGGGGGCTGGTCGTGCGGTCGGGGTGAGCGGTTGTCAGTTCGGTGAGGATGTCGGCGACGGTGCGCGGCTCCTGGTGTCCGGCGAAGAGGCCGAGGACGACTTCGCGCAGGGTGGGGCCGGAGGTGTCGGCCTTGGCGCGGGAGGCGGTCTTCGCCGGGGCCGTGTTCTTGCGCGGGGTGCGCGCGGGCTTGGCCACGGTCTTGCCCGCGGGCTTGGCTGCGGTCTTGCCCGCGGGCTTGACCTCCGTCTTGACCTCGGTCTTCTTCGACCGGGGGGTGGGCACCTTGGCCGGTGCTGCGGTCTTCGCGGGAGCGGTCTTCGCGGGGACGCGTGCGGTGTCACGCTTGCTCGCGGTGGCGGTCGTGGCGGCCGCCGCGGCGGCGCCGGTGAGGGTGTGGTGCATGGTCTGCAGCAGACCGTGGTCCCGCTCCAGGGCTTCGAGTTGGTCCTTGAGCGTGTCGAGTTCGGCGCGGATGCGCGACTGGTCCTGCTGGTTGGCTTCCAGATCGGCGGTGACCCGCGCCGCGTACTGGTCCTTGAGTGTGGTGGTGTCCGGCTCGTCCGCCATGGGAGTTCGCTTTCCTCGTGCTGGATGGTGCCGCCGGATGCCGGCCCTTGCTGCGGGCACAGCACAGGCGAGTACGCAAAAGATACACACCTCACCCAAACAACCGCAGCCTGTCTGAATCCCCTGCACACTAAAGAGTTGATGAGAGAAACCCCCCGTGTCCTACGACCGGCGCGGTAGGTGTGCCGCGGTGGCCTACCGCGAAAGTTCACCCCGGGATGAAACCGCTGCCTGATGTCCCGTCAACTGCGCCCGCCTACTGTGCGGGTGCCGGAATTCGGACGGGAAGTCGGACGCGGAAACGGGAGACGACATGAATGCTGTCAACGGACGTCGGGTGTCGGTCGCGCTGAGCGCGGTCGCGCTGATGGTGGGGAGCCTGCTCGGCGCGACCGCGGCACAGGCCGAGCCGGGCGTCGCCAACATCGATACGGGCTCGGGGAACAAGGCCGGGATCAAGTGCGTCCAGCGCGCCTTCAACGCGTACGCGGGGACCGAACTGGCCGTGGACGGTGTCTACGGCAAGAGCACCAAGACGGCCGTGGTGAACTTCCAGCGCTTCTGGCACCTTCCCGTCGACGGGATCGTGGGTCCCAGGACCGGCGGCACGATCGAGTTCATGGTGGCCCAGAACAACGGCGGCAACGACGTGTGGCGGAGCAATGGATGCCGGGTGGTGGTCCCGACCACGAACTGACCGGGCCGCGCCGGCGCGGGTGTCGCCGCCGGTGCCGCCGGTCGTGCCGCGTGGGGGTGTGATCGGCATCACGAGCATGGCCCCGCCACCCCTGGGCATCCGCACTCCAGGCCCCGTCGCGTCCCCCGTCGCGACGGGGCCACCCCCGCCCCCGTACCCTGTGCGGTCCGGCCCGGCGGCGGGTGAGGCAGCCCTTCGTGAAAGCGAGGGGGATTGACCGATGGGAACCCTGGGCAAGTGCGCAGGGGGTGAGTGCGGGCGGTTCCGCATGTAGGACGGGGGCAGTGAGGTGAGTGAGGAGACGGCTCCTACATGGAGGACCGGACTCGTGCCGGTCGACGCCGCGGAGGCGCGCAGGCGGGTGAAGGTGCTGCTGGGCGCCGCGCTGGGCAGCTCGCTGTCGACGCAGGACCCGGTGGTCGCGGACGCGCTGCTGGTGACGTCGGAGCTGGTGACGAACGCCCTGCGGCACGCGGGCGGCGTCACCGCGTTCGAGGCGATGGCGGACCGTGTGGGGCTGCGGCTGGTGGTCGAGGACGCGAGCCCCGGGCTGCCCTCGACGAAGGAGCCGAGCGGCGACTTCACCCCCGGCGGCTACGGATGGCCGATGATCTGCCGCCTGGCGACCAGCGTGACCGTCAGCCTGCTGCCCTCCGGAGGCAAGCGCATCCAGGTCTTCCTGCCGCTGTAGTCGCGGCGGCGCGAGGGCACGGGAACCTCCGCGACGGGCTCACGCGGACTTGGTCGCCAGATCCCGCTCGTGCGGCGCCGTACCGTCGCGGTCGCGCCACGGGAGCAGCAGCGGGGTCGCCAGGAGAAGGACACCGGCGACCGCGAGAGCCGTGCGCGGCCCGGCGGCACCGGCCAGCAGACCCCACAGGCCGGTCAGGGCGGCGATCGTGGCGCTGCTGGTGACCGACCACGCGGAGAGCGTGCGGGCGACCCGGTCGTTCTCCGTCCGGGCGAGCCGGTAGGTGGCGAACACCGGGTTGAACACGCCCGAGCAGGCGATCAGCCCGAACTCGACGGCGATGACGAGCATCAGGCCGGGGATTCCGGGCCGGATGAACGCGAGAGCGAACGACCAGCACGCCCGCAGGGTCCCGGCGGCGAGCATCACCTTGCGCTGCCCGAACCGCGTGACGAGCGGGCCGGCCAGCCGCGAGCCGAGGAGCCCGCCGAGGCAGGCCGTGCCGAACGCGAGGCCGTACTGCCAGGGCGCGAAACCGAGGTCACCGAGCATGAGCGCGGCGAGCACCGGCGCGGTGGCCATGATCAGGCCGTTGTTCAGGACCGTGTTGAAGAAGAGCGTGCGCAGTGCCCGGTGGGCCAGGATGTACCGCCACCCTTCCAGCAGGTCACCGGCCCGCGGTCGCGTCGCGCCGGTCCGTACGGGCTGCGGCTCCTTCCCGCCGATCGCGCGGATCCCCGCCGCGGACAGCAGAAAGCTGACGGCGTTGGCCAGCACGGTCGTCACCGGACCGAGAACTCCGATCGCGACGCCGCCGAGGGGCGGGCCGAGCACGGAGGCGGTCCAGGTGGTGGACTCGAAGCGGCTGTTCGCGACGAGCAGGTCCTCCGGCCGTACGAGCGACTTGAGGCAGGCTCCGGCGGCGGCCTTGAAGGTGATGTCGGACGCGGCGACGACCACGGACACCGCCAGGAGCTGGACGAAGCCCAGCAGGCCGAGGGCGTACGCGACGGGGACGCTCAGCAGCGCAGCGAACCGGACGAGGTCCATGGCGACCATCACCGGCCGCTTGCGGCGGAACTCCACCCACGGGCCGAGCGGCATCGCGACCGCCGCGCCCACCGCGAGCCCCGCGGCCGCCAGCGCCGACACCCGGGCGGGCCCGGCGTGCAGGACGATGATCGCGATCAGCGGGAACGCGTCGAACGCCAGCCAGGTGCCGAGCGTACTGGCCCCGTAGGCCGCCCACAGCCACCCGAACCCGCGCCCGAGCGCTCTGCTGCCTGCCATGCCCGGCGTACTCCTCGCTGTCCTGCCCAAAGGCCCGGAACGGCCTCGCTTCGACCAGCGAGATCAAAGCGGGCCGCACCTCTCCGGGTCAAACAGCCGGTCGGTTCCGGCCACGACGCCGAGGCCGTCGGGGCGGTCGCGGGGCGAGGCGGAGGCGCGTCAGGCGGTGTCGGTGGCGACGCCCATGCCGGTCCGGAGCTTGGTGAGGATCCGGCGCAGAATGCGCGAGACCTGCATCTGGGAGACGCCGAGGGTCTCACCGATCTCCGCCTGGGTGCGCTCCTCCACGAAGCGCAGATGCACGACGAGCCGCTCGCGCTCGGTCAGCGTGTCCATGGCGGGCGCGAGGGCCTGGAAGTCCTCCACGAGCTCCATGCCCGGGTCCTCCCAGCCGATGACGTCCGCGAGCGCCGCCTCCCCCTCCTCCTCGTTGCCGGACAGGGCGGCGTCGAGGGACGAGGAGTGGTAGCCGTTGGCGGCCAGCTGGGCCTCCAGGACCTCCTCCTCGCTGATGTCCATCAGCGCCGCCAGCTCCTTGACGGTGGGGGAGCGGTCGAGGCGGCTCTCCAGCTCGGCGCGGGCCTTGCCCAGCTCCGTCCGGCGCTCCTGCAGGCGGCGCGGGACGTGTACGGCCCAGGTGGTGTCGCGGAAGAAGCGCTTCATCTCGCCCACGACGTAAGGCACGGCGAACGTGGCGAACTGCGTCTCGCGCGACAGCTCGAACCGGTCGATGGCCTTGATCAGTCCGATCATGCCCACCTGGACGACGTCCTCGATCTCGTCCGCGTACTGGCGAAAGCGCCGGGCGGCGAAGCGCACCAGCGACATGTTCATCTCGATGAGGGTGTTGCGCGCGTACTGGTAGGCGGGGGTCCCCTCCTCCAACACCGCGAGCTGCTCGAAGAAGAGGCGTGACAACTCCCGGGCGTCACGCGGCGCGAGCTTGTCGGGGCACTCCACCAGTGGCAGTTCCGGGGCCACCTGGCTCCGCTGCCCCACCATGGTGCTGACCTCGACCGTCGTCGTCATGATCTCTCCCTGGATCGACCTGTACAGCTTCCAACGCGTTCCAACGCGAAGAGCGTGTACCCACGAACTCACTTCGCACACGGTCCCGTTCCGAAGCGGCCGAAATGCTGTTGAGAGGTGTGCCCGCCGTCGGAGAGGATCGCGGGCATGTTCTCGCGCAAGCACCGCCGTCCGGAGTCCGCCGAACTCCTCAAGGCGTGGGAATGCCTGGACAACGGTGACATACCCGGCGCCGTGCGGCTGCTCAGGAGCGCCGGGGAGGATCTGCCGCCGGGCGAAGTGGCGCTCGTGGCCGGCCGCGCCGCCAAGGCGGCCGGTTTCGACGACCTCGACCGGGCCGCGAAGGCGGTGGCGGCACGCCCCGACGACGACCGGGCCCTGTACGACTTCGGGTACGCCTGCATCGAGCGCGGCCTCTCCTTCCTCGCCGTACCCGCCCTGCGCGAGGTGCTGACCCGCAACCCAGGCGCCCTGCGGGTGATGCGCGAGCTGGTGGCCGCGTACGAGAGGGAGAACCGGCACGGCGAGGCCGTCGAGCTGCTCGCGCGGCACGAGAGCGGCTTCGCGGACTGGCCCGACCGCTATCTGCTGGTCTTCAACGCCGTCATGGCGGGCGACCTGGCCCTGGCGAACCGCCAGCACGCCCTGCTGCCCGACCCGGAGGACCCGATGTGGCTGCCCGCGCTCCAGCGCCAGCGCCGCACGCTGGAGCGCGCCGCGAGCGCCGGTCCGGTCAGCGCCCTCGACCGCACCGATCTGCGCGGATGGCAGTTCGTCATGGGCGGTACCGTGCTGGGCACGCTCTCGCCGTTCGGTTTCGGCGCCGGGATGAACGGCCGGTACGCCTGGCTGCAGGACTCGTACGACCAGTGCCTCCAGGGGCTGCTGCGGCTGAAGAGCCTGCTCGACGCCGCCGGGGTGCGGCCGCGCTCGGTGTCGCTGCTGCCCGACCGGAGCAGCCGGATCCTCGGCCTGGCCGCCGCCGACGTCCTGGGCCTCCCGGCCGAGCCCTTCGCGCCGGGGCGCGAGGACACCGTGGTGATCGCGTACGACCTGAACGAGCTCGCGGCGGCCGACGAGGGCCCCGAGATCCTCGGGCAGCTGCAGGAGCGGGTCCCGGGGCAGGTCCTCCACGAGCACGCGAGCAGCTGGACCGACCCGCCGGTGATCACCGCCGACAGCGTCGCGCTGCTGCACCAGGCGGTGGTCGCGCCCTGGGACGGGCAGCTGCGTGCGGGCACGGACGGCGAGGCGGAGCGGACCGAGGCCGACGAGCGCCCTGAGGCGCTGATCGCCGCCGAGATCGTCGGCGCCGACCCGTCCGCAGCCGAGGGAGACGGTGAGTCGCCCGCGGACCCGGACGGGCGCTTCACCGAGTTCGTCGCGGCCGTACGGGACACCTGGCTCCAGGGCGAGCGCACGGGGCTGAAGTCGACCGGCCCGGTGCCCAGCAACAAGT
This sequence comes from Streptomyces sp. NPDC023838, assembly GCF_040639555.1. Lineage (NCBI taxonomy): Bacteria > Bacillati > Actinomycetota > Actinomycetes > Kitasatosporales > Streptomycetaceae > Streptomyces > Streptomyces sp. NPDC023838. The sequence goes on along the minus strand of NZ_JBFAAD010000007.1, from coordinate 246,765 downwards.
TCGCGTGACGCCCGACGGTCATCCGACGCCCCACGCGAGCTTCACGTGCGCGTGACTCCCGGCGCGGGTGCCGCCCAGTCGCTCAGAACTTGCGCCAGCGCGCCATCGCGAAGGAGAACAGCCCGAAGAGCGCGAGCCCCGCTGCCACCGCGACGAGCAGCCAGGGGCCAGCCGGGGTGTGGGCGAAGGAGCGCAGGGTGTCGTCCATGCCCTTGGCCCGGCGCGGGTCGAACCCGGCCGCCGCCCACAGGGCGAAACCGCCGGCCGCGGCGAAGACGGCGCCCCGCGACACCCCGCCGGCCACACCCGTGCAGTCCACGGCCAGGCGGGTACGCCGGGACATCTCGGTGAGCCGCATCCGGTCGTGGTACGCGCGCAGCGCCGCCCGGACCGCGATCCACACCCCGGCCCCGGCCGCGACGACCCCGGCCGCGCCGACCATCCACCGCCCGCCCGGCAGGTCGAGCAGCCGGGCCGTGAGGTCCTGGGAGGTGCGGTCGCTGGAGCCGCCCTCGCTCCGGCGGTCACCGAGCGCGTACGTCGACACGGTGTACGCGACGAAGCCGTAGAAGAGGCAGCGCGCCCCGGAGAGCAGGCGCTTGCGCGCCTTGTGACCGTCGGCTCCGGCGGCGCCGAAGAGCGCCTCGGACAGCCGCCACAGGGCCATGCCGGCCAGCCCGACCGTCAGCGCCCACAGGGCGGGCGTGCCCAGCGGCTGGTGGGCGATCTGCGCCAAGGCCCCGTCCCGGTCGGCCTGCCGGCCGCGATCGCTGCCCGCGGCGACCCGGGCCGCGAGCATCCCCACCAGCAAGTAGATGGCGCCGCGCGCCACGAATCCGGCCCGCGCGGCCCCTTCGACCACCGGCCCCCGAGCCGCCCGCCGCGCCTGGGCCCGCCCAGGCACCGTCACCGAACCCACGTCCACGGCACCTCCCGGAGTGCGGGTGCCCCGGCCCGCCGCGCGCAACCCCGCCGCCGCCCGGACGCGCGCGGCTCGGGCGGTGATGTCCGGCATGGTCAAGAACGCCAGAAGGGGCTTGTCGGGGCATACGGTCATAAAATGCTGTTACCGACCAGTCCGCTTCCGAGGGGAGGCCTCGATGCGAGCGACCGAGGGTGACCAGCTGGTGCAGCACGGCAGGGTCGTGGGCCAGCACGACAGGATGGGCGAGATCGTCCAGGTGCTGGGGGAGAACGGCACACCGCCCTATCGCGTCCGCTTCCCGGACGGCCATGAGTCGATCATGGCGCCGGGTCCCGACTGCGCGGTTCAGCACACGGGGGAGCCGAGAGAGGAGAAGCGGTAGCCGGGGCTTCGGGTGGTGTCCTGAATCGCCCCCGGCAAAGCCCACTTGAAGGATCTTCTCGTACGCCCGTTCCCCCACTCGGGAACCTTTCCGTGGAGGAACATGTCATCCATGGGAAGGTGTCGACCTCCCTGGCGTGACGGGTGGGCGCCAGGGGTGGACGAGAGAAGGGGGCGCGCCGGTGGGCAGGGAGCATGGTGTCGATCCGAGTGGCAGTGGGGCGGAGCCGCTCGCGCCGGACGACCCTCGCCAGACCGGCTCCTCCCCACTCGTCGGAAGGCTCGGTACCGGCGGCATGGGGCGGGGTGTACCTCGGTGTTGCGTCGGGCCGTTACACCGCCGTCAAGTGCACGGCGTGCAGGGCGGACGCGGCGTCCCCCATCGGAGGGAGCGCGCCGGGGGAGGGTCCCCGGCGTGACTGATTCCACCCTCTGGATCTCGTCGTTGACCGCGGGGACGGCCGTGCTCGCCAGCTGGGTCACCAGCCGCGGCACGGCCCGCGCGGCCCAGATCCAGGCCGCCGCCACCGAGCGGACCCAGCGCACCATCCGGATCAGCGAGGCGCGGCGGTCGGCCTATGTGAGCCTGATCGAGCAGGCGCACAAGATGGCGGAGCTGTACTGGACGGTGTCGGACATCCACAAGTCGGGCGGCAGCCGCGCCGAACAGCTGCCCGCCCTGAAGGAGGTGCAGGCCAGCCTCAGGGTGGAGTACGGCAGGCTCCGCCACTTCATATGGGTGATCAACCTGGAGGGCCCGGACAACGTGGCCGCGGCCGCCGAGACCCTCAGGCTCTCGACCCGGCCTCCGCACCGGGCACTTGGCGCGTCCATCGCGGGCGAACCGGACGCCATCGCGCTGTTCGACCAGTGTTACGACCCCTTCTGGGAGTCGGTCCTGGCTTTCGTCTCCGCCGCTCGCACGGCGGTGCACGACCTGTAGGCCCGTCGGTGGTCGCGCGGACCGTCGGCGGTTGTTCTTGAATGGTCGCTCATGTATGTTTTCCTCATGCCCCGACCCCGAGAGTTCGAGCCCGACACCGTCCTGAACGCGGCCATGCTGCGGTTCTGGGAGCGCGGGTACCGGGCCACGTCCGTCGAGGATCTGGTGAAGGCGACCGGAGTCAAGCCGGGCAGCCTCTACCACGCCTTTCCGGGCGGCAAGCACGCCCTGTTCGTGAAGTCGCTGGAGCGATACTCGAAGCTGGTCGTCCCGCAGAAGCTGGGCGAGCTGGAGGCTCCTGGCGCCTCGGTGGCCGAGATCCGCGGCTACTTCGACGGGCTGGTGCGCGATCTCCTCAGCCCCGAGGGCAGGCAGGGCTGTCTGCTCGTCAACACGGCGATCGAGAACGCCGCCGAGGACGACGAGGCGGCGGCGGTCGTCCGCGGTCACCTGGCCCGGCTCGAACGGTGTATGACCCACGCCTTGGAGAACGCCGTCCGCAGGGGGCAGGTACGCGCCTCGCTGGACTGTGCCGGCAGCGCCAAACTGCTGGTCGTCGCCTGCCAGGGGCTGATGGTCGTCGGGAAGGCGAATCCCGACGAGGCGCTCCTGCGGGCCATCGTCGACAACGCCTTCACCGCTCTCGCCTGACAGCGAGGCGTAAGGGGCCGTCATGGGCCACCGTCTGCGGTGGCCCTTTTCTTCGCACCAATAGTTGAATGAATGCTCAAGAATGGAGCTGGGACATGAAGGCCATCGTCATCTCCGCCCACGGCGGCCCCGAGGTGCTCACCCTCACCGAACTGCCCGACCCGGAGCCCGCCGACGGCGAAGTGCTGATCAGGGTCAAGGCGTTCGGGCTCAACCACGCCGAGGCGTACATGCGCAGCGGCGCCTGGGGGAAGGTCGCCGCCGTCCCCGGGATCGAGTGCGCCGGACTGGTGGAGGCAGACCCCTCCGGCCAACTCCCTGCCGGGACCCGGGTGGTGGCGATCCTCGGCGGCATGGGACGCACCCGCAACGGAAGCTACGCGGAGCTGGTGACCGTGCCGGCGACCCATGTGGTGGCCGTGCGCTCGCCGCTGGACTGGGCCGGTCTGGCGGCGGTTCCCGAGGTGTACGCGACGGCGTGGAGCGGCCTGTTCGGCAATCTGGACCTGCGGCCCGGCGAGACCGTCCTGGTGCGGGGAGCGACCTCCTCGCTCGGCCAGGCCGCCGTCAACCTGGCCGTCGACCGCGGCGCGACCGTGCTCGCCACGACCCGGGACGCGCGGCGAGCACCCCTGCTGAAGGAGCTCGGGGCCGCAGACGTGCTCATCGACGACGGTGCGCTGGCCGTCCGGGTCGCGGAGCAGGAGGTGGGCGTCGACGCGGTGTTCGACGTCGTCGGCAACAACGTCCTGCGCGACTCGCTGGCCCTGGTCCGGCCGCGCGGTCGGGTGTGCCAGCTCGGCTTCCTCGGCGGATTCGAGCCGGTGCGCGACTTCGACCCGATCGCGGATCTGCCCAGCGGAGTCCGGCTCAGCTTCTTCGGCAGCGCCTTCGTCCTGGGCACGCCCGCGTTCCCGCTCACCGACGTGCCGTTGGACGAGATCTACGCCAAGGTCGGGGCCGGCGCCCTCCGGGCGCGTCCCACCCGGGTCTTCCGGTTCGACGAGATCGTCGAGGCTCACCGGGCCATGGAGGCCGGAGAAGCCCTCGGAAAGATGGTCGTCACCCTCGACTGACTCCTTTCGAGGCCCCCGTGAGCCGCCGACGGGGCGCGTGCGCACCCCGCCCCCACCCACTGTGACCACGGAAAAGGATGAGACTTGGCGCCTGGCACGTAATACCCTCCCCGGATGCCTCAACTCACCGGTGACGAACCCCTGTCGGGAAAGTCGCGCACGCGGTGGCGCGATCGCGACTTCGGCGTCTTCTGGGCCGCCCAGACCCTCTCCGTCATCGGTGACTCGTTCGCCCTGATCGCCCTGCCGCTGCTGGTGCTGCACGCGACGGGGTCGGTCGCGCAGATGGGGCTGCTGACCGGCGCCGGGGGCGCGGCGGCGGTCGGCGCGGGGGTCTTCGCCGGGGTCGTGGTCGACCGGCTGGACCGCAGGAAGCTGCTGATCGCCTGCGACCTCGCCCGGCTGGTGCTGTACGCGCTGATTCCGCTGGTGTGGGCGTTCGGCCCGCGGATCTGGCTGCTGTACGTGGTCCTTCCGCTGGCCGAGGCCGTCGGGATGCTGTTCTCCGTCACGTACGTCACCGCCGTACGGGCGCTCGTGCCGGGTGACCGCATCACGGAGGCCAACGGCAGGCTCAACGCGACCGCCGCGGCCGCCGGGGTCGTCGGACCGCTGCTCGCGGGCGTGGTGGCGGCCTGGCTGGGCCCGGCGTCGGCCGTCGCCGTGGACGCGGTGAGCTTCGGCGTGTCGGCCGCCTGCCTGAACTTCGTACGGTTCACGGGCCGTACCGACCCGGCCGGTGACGCGGCGCGGGGCACGCGGCGGGAGTCGATGGGCAAGGAGTTCGCCGCCGGGGTGTCGTTCCTGCGGCACCATCCGGTGCTGCGGAGCCTGACCGTCCTGCTGTCGGTCTTCAGCTTTCTCACGCTCGGCCTCAACGACCTGATCATCTATCACCTCAAGCACGACCTCGGCCAGGGCGACGGCGCGGTCGGCACGGTCTTCGCGGTGGGCGCCCTGGGGACGGTCGTGGGCGCGCTCTTCGTCGCCCCGATCCGCCACCGGCTCGGCTTCGGTGCCACCTGGACCGGTGGCGTCGCGGTCTGCGGGCTCGCCCTCGCGGTGATGGGCTCGGTCGGAAGCGTGGCGGGCATCGCGGCCCTGAGCGCCGCGTTCCTCGGCTGCGTCAGCGTGTCGGGGACCTGCTCGATGTCGCTGCGCCAGGAAGTGACCCCGGACCACCTGCTCGGCCGGGTCACCTCGGCCTTCTGGACCATCCACTACTCGGCGGCCCCCGTCGGCGCGGCCGTCCTCACCTGGGCCGCCCAGCGGTACGGCACCGGGTCGGTGTGTCTGGTCGCCGGGGCGTGCTGTGTGCTCACCGCGGTGCTGGCCCTGTTCACCCCAGTCCGGGCGCGCCGCCCCGAACAGGCCGGGGCGGTGGCGGCCGGCGCCGTCCGGGGTGGGTCTGGCCAGGAGTCGGCCCGTAGTGGATCATGCCGGGATGAGTGATCCACTTTCCTCGACGCCGTTCACGGTGGTGCGGTTGGCCGCGTACACGAAGGCGGACCAGAGCGAGATCCTGGGCGAGGGCGACGACCCCTTCGGTGTTGCGGAGGCCGGTCTGACCTGGCTGCCCAAAGAGGACCACTTCGGTGTCCGGCACCAGGGCCGACTGGTGGCGCACGCGGGGCTGCTGCCGCTGCCGGTGTCGACCGGCGGTGTCGACGCACAGGTGATGGGCGTCGGCGGGGTCGCCGTCTCGCCCGCTCTGCGCGGGCACGGCCTGGCGCGGCTGGTCGTGGACGCGGCCCTGGACCACGCGCGCACCAGGGGGCCGCGGCACGCGCTCCTGTTCTGCCGGCCGCAGCTCGTCGCCCTCTACCGGCGGCTCGGCTGGACGCCCCTCCACCGGGACGTGGAAGTGGAACAGCCCGCGGGCCCGGTCGTCATGCCGCTGCGGACCATGTGGATCCCGCTGCATGACGACGAGCCCTGGCCCGAAGGACCGGTGAGGCTGCGCTCCTACCCCATGTGAGATCCGGGGGAGACCCTTGTGAGTGCCGGACAGCAGCGTCAGGTTGTCCGGGGTGCGGGCTTGAGGACGGCGAAGGGGGCGCCGTGCGGGTCGGCGAGCCAGGCGATCCGGCCCACCTCCGGCACGTCCGCCGGAGGCATGAGGACCGAGCCGCCCTTCTCCTGCGCGCGCCCGGCCGTGGCGTCCGCGTCGGCCACCGCGAAGTACGGGATCCACCGCGGCTCCATGCCCCCCTGGGCCGGGGCGAGGCCGCCGAACGAGGCGTCCTGCTGGTCGCCCTCGGAGTGGGACAGCACGGTGTACGTCATGCCGGGCGCCTGCATCTCCTGGGACCGCCAGCCGAACAGCGAGCGGTAGAAGGACAGCGCGGCCGATACGTCCTTGGCATGGAGCTCGGCCCAGCACAGCGCGTCCTCCTGGGACGTCGCCTCCAGCCCCTTCGTGGCGGCGGGCTGCCACACGGAGAACTCGGCGCCGCCGGGGTCGGTGAGGCACGCCATCCGGCCCGCGTCCATGACGTCGAAGGCCTCCACCCGCACGGTCCCGCCGGCCTGCTCGACCGCCTTGGCGGTGGCGTCCGCGTCCGGCGTCTGGAAGTACACCGTCCAGGCCGGGCTCGCGCCCTCCTCGGTGAGCGGGCCCAGGGCGGCGACCGTCTTGCCGTTCTTCTGGAAGAAGCCGTAGCCGCCCGCGTCGGGGCCCGCGGACTGGAAGTCCCACCCGAAGACGCCGGTGTAGAAGTCCGCCGCGGCCGCCGTGTCGGGGCTGCCGAGGTCGAGCCAGTTGGGGGCGCCGGTGACGAAGTCGGTGCTGAGCATGGTTCCGTGCCTGCCTTTCGCGGGTCTGGCCGTGAGGGCGGGGGAGTCCGCGGCCGGGCCGGTGTACTCCCGAGGGCGAACCAGCCCATACGGGATCGTAGTGACAGAGCCGCGCATCGGGCATGCGGAAGGGCGGAACGGGTGACGTCCGGACGGACACGGGCCGGGCCACGCGCGGGCGTGCGGGCCGCGCACCACCGGATGAGGCAGGCCGCGGACTCAGTGACGCGGCGTCGCGCCCCGCCGCTCACCGAAGCGCCACGTCCGTCCTGTCCTGCCGACCTCGCGGCGCCGCCTCTCCCCGAGGTGGTGGAAGCCGCGCCCCAGGCGGCGGCCGAGCAGCAGATAGCCGAGCAGCGCCCCGGACGTGTTGAGCAGCACGTCGTCCACGTCGAACGCGCGCCCCTCGACGAGCGCCCCCTGCGCCAGCTCGATGAAGACCATCACGACGACCGTGTAAAGCAGCACGCGCACCGCCCGCAGCCGTCGGCGCACCAGCACCGGCAGGATCAGCCCGAACGGCACACCAAGCAGCAGGTTGCCGCCGACCTGCCGGCAGGCGGCGAGGAAGGTGTAGTCGTCGGCGTATTCGCGCAGCGAGTGCCCCGGCCGCAGGTTCGAGCCCGCGATGTCACGCGAGGCGGGCGAGGGGGTGAGGGTCAGCTCCGCGAGTACGACGGAGAACGCCACCAGCGCCGCGATCGCCACCACCACGATCAGAATCCGAACGGCCATGACCCGCCTGGCCGTTCGCGCCCGAGCCCGCTCGACTTGAGTGGTCATGCCGTGCGGATTCCCCGTAACGCGGACGGTACGCCCGGCCCCCGCGCCAAGGGGGCGGGTCCGCTCACGCGAGCAGCGTGAGCGCTCCCGGCAGGACGCGGGCGGTGACCGGCAGCACGGCCTCGACCTCGCCGTCCGCCCCGTACGGCAGCGGGCGGTCGGCCTCGATGCGCACTTCGCGGCCGCGCAGGATCTCCACCTGCGGGCGGTGGACATGGCTGCCGTCCTCGAGCTCCCTCATGACGGTGAAGAACAGCCGTCGCGGGGAGTCGTTGAGGATGACCACGTCAAGGAGTCCGTCGTCCACGGCGGCGTCCGGCGCGATGTGCCGACCGAAGCCGTAATAGCCGGAGTTGGCGGCGATGACGGTGTAGCCGCTGCGCTCGTGGACCGTACCGTCGATGGTGACGCGGTAGTGGGCGGTGCGCCAGCCGAGCACCGCGCGCAGGCCGCCCATGTAGTACGAGGCGGCGCCGCGCAGCAGCCGCGAGGCGTTGGCGTGCCGGTTGGCCACCGCGTCGACCCCGGCGTAGACGCTGCCGAGGACGGCGACCTTGTCGTGCACGGCCGATTCCACCTCGATGGCGTCGACCTTCCTGGGGGCGCCGTGCAGCAGGAGTTCGGCCAGCGCGGCGGGCTCGGAGGGGAGCCCGAGTGCGCGGGCGAAGTCGTTGCCGCGCCCGGCCGGCACGATGCCCACCAGGGCGTCGGTGCCGGCCAGGGCGCCCGCCACGCACCCCGCCATGCCGTCGCCGCCGACCCCGAGCACCACGCGGCCCTGCTCGGCGGCCCGGCGGGCCAGCGAACGCGCGTGATCGAGGCCGCGGCTGTACTCGACCTCCAGCTCCGCACCCCCTTCGCGCAGCAGCCGGGCCAGCGGGATCAGGGCGGCGGCGCCCTGTGACCCGCCCGCGGTGGGGTTGACGACGGCCGTGAACTGTCGCATGGCTACGCTCCGATGGGCGACGACGGTGTGCTTTGCGGGCGGGGGACGGACGGGCTGCGCGCGGTCAGGCGCCGGGCAGCGGCGGCAGCAGGATGCCGGGGTTCAGAATGCCTGCCGGGTCGAGCCGGTCCTTGACGGCGTGCAGGACCTCGACGCCGAGCGGGCCGATCTCCCGGGCGTACCAGTCGCGGTGGTCGGTGCCGACGCCGTGGTGGTGGCTGATGGTGCCGCCGGCGGCGAGGATCGCGTCGTTGGCCGCCCGCTTGGCCGGGGCCCAGTGCGCCACCGGGTCCTCGCCCTGGGCGCTGACCACCGTGAAGTAGAGCGAGGCGCCCGCTGGGTAGACGTGCGAGACGTGGCACATCACCAGTGGCGGGGTGCCCGCGTCGTTGAGCGACTGGGTGAGCGCGGTGCGCACGGCCTCGTACAGGGCCGGGATGTCGGACCAGAACGCGGCCGTCTCCAGCGTCTCCGCGAAGGCGCCGGCGTCCAGGAGCGCGTCGCGCAGATAGGGCGCGTTGTAGCGGCCGTGGGCCCAGCCGGTGCCCGGGTCCTCGCCGAGCGGCTCGCCCTGCGCCTCGGTCAGTGCGGCGTCCACACGCGCCTTGCGGTGGGCGACCTCGTCGGCGGTGCCCTCGTACCCGACGATCGCCAGGCAGCCCGCGTCGGAGGAGAGGCCACTGCCGATGGCGTCCGGCTTGGCCAGGCCGATCATGGTCTCGGTCTCGTCGGACAGCCGCAGCACGGTGGGCATCGGGCCGTCCTGGGCGAGCCTGCGCAGGGCCGCGCGGCCCTGGGCGAAGGACGGGAAGCGCCAGCCTTCGTAGACCTTGGCCGCGGCCGTGGGGTGGATCCGTACGGTCACCGAGGTGATGACGCCGAAGGCTCCCTCGGAGCCGAGGACGAGCTGGCGCAGATCCGGTCCGGCGGCCGAGCGCGGGGCCCGGCCCAGGTCCAGGGTGCCGCGCGGAGTGGCCACCTGAAGGGCCGTCACCATGTCGTCGAAGCGCCCGAAGCCCGCGGAGGCCTGGCCGCTGGAGCGGGCGGCCGCGAAGCCACCGACCGTCGCCCACTCGAAGGACTGGGGGAAGTGGCCCAGGGTGTAACCGCGTTCGGCGAGCAGCGCCTCCACCTCGGGGCCGCGCAGACCGGGTTGCAGGGCGGCGGTGCGGGACTCCTCGTCGAGGGCGACCAGGCGGTTCATGCGGCGCAGATCGAGCGCGACGAAGGCGTCGTGGCCCTGGGGGGCGAGTCCGCCGACGACGGAGGTGCCGCCGCCGAAGGGGACAACGGCGACCCGGTGCTCGGTGCAGGCCGCGAGGACGGCCAGGACCTCGTCGTGCCCGTCGGGCAGCACCACGGCGTCCGGCGCGTCGGTGACCTCACCGGCGCGGATGCGCAGCAGGTCGGGGGTGGACTTGCCGCGGGTGTGGCGGACCCGGGTCTCGTCGTCGCCGCGTACGTACGCCTCGCCGACCGCCGCCTCCAGGGCGGCGCGGGCCGCCCCGCTCAGCCGCGAGGGGCCGGGCGCGACGGCCGCGAGGGCCTTCGCCGGGGCGTCCGCCGGGCGCACCCCCAGCAGGTCCCGCAGCAGACCCGTCACTTCTTCGGGCAGTGGCGCCGCCTTGGCCGGATCGCCCCAGCCGCTCCACAGCATGTCCACCGAACCCACCTGATCACCCGCTTCGTCGCGCAGTTGTTCCGGTCCCACGGCGTGGGGGGCGGCTTGCCGTCGCCCGTTCCGTCGTTACACTGTGACAGATGAAGCCCATTCGTCACAACCGTCGGGACGACGAGGCGGTGCTCGACGCCGCCCGGGACTGCGTGCTCGCGGTCGGCGTCCGCCGGACGACCCTCACCGACGTCGCACGCCGCGCCGGGGTCTCCCGCATGACCATCTACCGGCGCTGGCCCGACGTGCGCACCCTGGTGGGCGACGTCATGACACGGGAATGGGTGTCCGTCACCCTCGGCGACACGCCCAGGACGGACACCAGCCGCCCCGTGCGCGAGCAGTTGGTCGACGGGCTCGTGGCCGGGCTGCGCGCCTTCCGGTCGCACCCGCTGCTGTGCAAGATCCTCGACGTCGACCCGGAACTGCTGCTGCCCTACCTCTTCGACCGACGGGGGGCCAGCCAGGACGCGCTGCTCGCCTTCGTCCAGGAGGCGCTGGAGCAGGGGCACGCGGACGGCTCCGTACGCGCCGACCACCCGCTGCGCCAGGCCAGGTCGCTCTTCCTGGTGATCCAGTCCTTCGCGCTCTCGCTGCAGACCATGACCGACGCGGCGGACCCCGAACTCGCCGACGAGGCGTTCTACGACGAGCTCCGGCACATCCTTGAGAGGACCCTCGCCCCATGAGCCGTACCGAACCCAGCCCGGCCTCCTTCTCCCTCACCGCCGCCCGCCGGATCCGCGACCTGGACCGGCTGGCCGCAGGGACGACCGTCGACGTCCTGGTCATCGGCCTCGGCGCGACCGGCGCCGGAGCCGCCCTCGACGCCGCCTCGCGCGGTCTGTCGGTCGCCGCGATCGACGCGCACGACCTGGCGTTCGGCACCTCCCGGTGGAGCTCCAAGCTCATCCACGGCGGACTGCGCTACCTGGCCTCCGGGCAGCTCGGCGTCGCACACGAGAGCGCGGTGGAGCGCGGGGTGCTGATGGAGCGCACCGCCCCCCACCTGGTGCGCGCGCAGCCGTTCGTGCTGCCCCTCACCTCGCTGACCTCCCGGCGCAACGCGGCGCTCGCCCAGGCCGGGCTGCGCGCGGGCGACCTGCTGCGCGTCTCGGCCGGCACCGCACGGCGCACCCTGCCCGGCCCGCGCCGGCTCTCGGCCGTCGAGACCCTGCGGACCGCGCCCGGTCTGCGCCCGCACGGCCTGTACGGCGGGCTGCTCTCCTGGGACGGCCAACTGGCCGACGACGCCCGCCTGGTGACCGCCATCGCCCGCACCGCCGCCGGGCACGGGGCGCGCATCCTCACCCGCACCCGCGCCATGTCCGTCACCGGCTCCGGCGCCCTCGTACGCGACGAGCTGACCGGACAGGAGATCACCATCCGGGCCCGGGCGGTCGTCAACGCCGCCGGCGTCTGGGCGGACCAGCTGGTCGACGGCGTCAAGCTGCGCCCCTCGCGCGGCACCCACCTGGTGCTGCGGGGCAGCACCCTGCCCGGCCTGACCGCCGGACTCCACATCCCCGTACCGGGCGAGACCAGCCGCTTCGTCCTGGTCCTGCCGCAAGGGGACGGCCGGGTGTACGTGGGGCTCACCGACGAGCCCGTCGACGGGCCGGTCCAGGACGAGCCCACGCCCCCCGAGTCCGACATCGGCTTCCTGCTCGACATCCTCAACACGGCCCTGGACACACCGGTCCACCGCGACGACGTGGTGGGCGCCTTCGCCGGGCTGCGGCCGCTGCTCGACGACGCCCCGGACGACGGCTCGGGCAGCCGCACCTCCGACATCTCGCGGCGGCACGCGGTGCTGACGTCGAGCGAGGGCGTGGTGACCATCGTCGGCGGCAAACTGACCACCTACCGGCGGATGGCGCAGGACGCCCTCGACGCGGCGCTGGCCACCCGGGGCATGTCGGCGGCGCCGTGCCGCACCGCACGGCTGCCGCTGGTCGGCGCCGCGTCACCCGCCGAGCTCGCCGCCCTGCCCGTACCGCGCAGGCTGCTCGCCCGGTACGGCACCGAGGCCACCGCCCTGCACACGCTCGGCGAGGCCGATCCCCGGCTGCGCGAACCGGTGGCCGACGGGGTGGAGACCACCCGGGCCGAACTGTGCTGGGCGGTCCGGCACGAGGGCGCCCTCGACGAGTCCGACCTCCTGGACCGCCGCACCCGCGTCGGCCTGGTGCCCGCCGACCGGGCCGCGGCCCTGGAGGCGGCGCGCGAGGCGCTGGACACGGCGGCGCACGAGCCGGCCGGGCCCTGAGACCGGTCCGGTGGATCCTGCCCGGGACGCGGGCGTGGTCCTGGGCCGGTCCTGGGCCGGATGGAGCAGTGTGAAGGCGTGAAGCGGCGGGGCGTCTGATGCTGGGTCAGGGGAGACGGGCGAGCCGTACCCGGCCGCTGCCATGCCTTCAGGAGGCCCCACGTGGTGACACACCTGCCCGGACGCCGTGCCCGACTGCCGCTGGCCGTCGCCGCCCTGCTCGCCGCCGCGTCGGCCGGCGCGCTCGTCCAGCCCGCGCACGCCGGACAGACACCTCCGCCGCCGCGGGACAGGGCGCTGCAACGCGGCCTGGAGCGGATCGTCGGCGCGGTCGGCGGCCCGCCCGGCGCCATCGCCGTACTCCAGAGGGAGGGCCGGGCCGAGGTCTACCGGGCCGGCGTCGCGGACCTCGGGACCGGGCGGCCTCCGCGCCCCACCGACCACATGCGGCTCGCCAGCCTCGCCAAGGCGTACAGCGGGGCCGTGGCCCTGCGGCTGGTCGACCAGGGGCGGCTGACGCTGGACACCACCATCGGCAGACGCCTGCCGGGGCTGCCCGCCGCCTGGCACCAGGTGACACTGCGTCAGCTGCTCAACCACACCAGCGGACTCCCCGACTTCAGCGCCTCCCCCGAATTCCGCGCGATCCTGGGCGAGGACCCCCACCACGTCTTCGACTCGCGCAGGCTCCTCGACTTCGTCGCCGGTGAGCCGCTCGCCTTCCGGCCGGGCTCGCGCTACCAGTACTCCAACTCCGACAACATCGCGGTCGCGCTGATGGCCGAGGCCGCGACGGGCTGCCGTTACGAGGACCTGCTCAAGCGTCTCGTGTACCGGCCGCTGGGCCTGCGGGAGACCAGCCTGCCCCAGGGCTTCCGGCTGCCCGAGCCGTATCTGCACGGCTACGCGGTCACCCCGCCCGCCCCGCCCGAGGACGTCACCGAGCTCTTCGGCGCCTCGGGAGTATGGGCGTCCGGGGCCGTCGTGGCGACCCCGGAGGACCTGGGCCGGTTCATCCGGGGCTACGCGGGAGGAAGCCTCTTCTCCCCGCACACCCGCAAGGAACAGCTGAAGTTCCTCCCCGGCGGCGCGTCCGAACCCGCCGGCCCAGGCGTCAACTCGGCCGGCCTGGCGATCTTCCGCTACGCCACCCGCTGCGGCGTGCTGTACGGCCACACCGGCAACACCGCCGGATACACCCAACTGGCCGCCGCGACACCGGACGGAAAGAAGTCCCTCACGTTCTCGATCACGACCCAGACCAGCAAGACGGTCAAGCCCGCGCTTCTGGCCCAAGTACGCAAGGTCCAGGAGGACTTCGCGTGCGCGCTGCTGCGCCGCTGAGCGGTCGTACGGAACCCCGCGGGCCGCACACCCACCTCCATGGTGCCGGTGCGGGAGCGAGCCCGCCGGGCAGGAGAGCCCCGTTTGCGGGCGGGGCCGAGGGGGTCATGCTGGGAGGGAGCGCGCACCACGATCGGTGGTCCACGTGCCGGTGATCGACACGGCGACTGGCACGGAGGTCACCACCGTCCCCGTGGGCGACGTCCCGGTCGGTGCGGCGGTGGCTCCCGACGGCCGCCGCGCCTACATCACCAACTCCGGGTCGAACTCCCTGACCGCGCTCGACAGGGGCCTGACGCCGTCAAATTCGCGCGCGGCCCGCGTCGTACGTCCGTAACCTGCGGGTATGCAGATCCCGACCCACGAACTGACCGCTGCCGACCGCGAACTCATCGAGTTCGCCCGCGCCATCGTCGACGCGAACACCGACGGCGAGGCCGGCGTCCACACCATGGGCGCCGCCGTCCGCGCGGCCGACGGCACCATGTACGGCGGCATCAACCTCTACCACTTCACCGGCGGCCCCTGCGCGGAACTCGTCGCCCTCGGCAACGCACGCGCCTCCGGTGCCCGGGAGCTCTCGACGATCGTCGCCGTCGGCAACATGGGCCGCGGCGTCGTCGGCCCGTGCGGCAGGGACCGGCAGGTGCTCTTCGACTACCACCCGGACATTCGTGTGATCCTCCCGACGGCGCGGGGTGTCGTCGCCACTGTACGGATCAAGGACCTGATGCCGTTCGTCACGGCGTGGAGCCCCGACGAGGGCTCGAAGACGTACGACGGCGACCAGCCCGGCATGCCGTAGCCGCGCACGCCGAGCCTTTGTCGACGCCCGGCCACCCCGACGGGGGCGCTGACCCACCTACCCCGCGCTACGGCTACGCGGCCCAGAGCGAGCCACGCCGATGACGTGCCGGCAGTACGTCGACGGCGTCGGCGGCTTCAGCCGCGAGCACACCGCGGGCAGAGTTCACCAGCTTGCGGACGGCGTCGACTTGCGTCCGAAGCCGCTGCCGAGCGCGGCGCTCCTCACGTGTGGACTCCCATCTGATCGACCGACCTTTGTTGTGCCGTCCGAAGGAGTAGACCTCCACCCTTCGACGGACCGGGGACGGCCAGGGACGTCTGGCCTCGCGAGCTGCGTCGGCGAGACCGCGCGAGCTGTAGCGGAGATCGTGCAGAACCACGGAATGCCACGGACCCCCCGGTGAGCCGTCGGCTCTTCTCTGGGCGCGTGAGGCGGGAACGTGATGGGCGGTGCGTGCCACGGGACTCCCTGGGTAGCAGCGCCAGGTATCTCCTGGCGAACTACCTGAAGCCCATGGGCCCTGCCGAGCGTGCGTTTCCCATGCGCTCCACCCTATGGCACCGACACATGGCACGGCAGGGCCGTGGCGGTCCGGCGTAGTTGCTCACGCGGGCCGCCGAGCAACCCTCGTCACGCGCAAAGCGCCACCGGAACATACCCAGGCGCATACGCGCGCCAAGTCTCCCGCGAGATCCCGCCGCCCGACACCGCGCACGCCAGCGTCTCCCACTCTCGCAGGGCGAACGGCCAGCGCACCACCGCTGTCGCGCTGCCTTCCACCAACGCGCCGCCGGGGGACGAGGCGAGGGCGACGACGTCGCCGTCGGCGTAGCGCAGGGGGCTGCCGGTGGGGGTGCCCGTCGCCGGGTCCCAGAGCCGTACGGTGCTGTCCTCGGCGCCGGACGCCAGCAGCTCTCGGCCCCAGGTCAGGGATCGTACGGTGTCGGTGTGGCCGTACAGCGTACGCAGGGCGCGGCCGGAATCCGTCGCCCACAAGATGATCCGGCGGTCGTCGCTGCCGCTCGCCAGCATGTGGCCGTCGGGCGAGAACGTCAGCGCCGGGACGTATAGGTGATGGCCCATCAGCTCTACGGGTGGAGACGTGTAGCCCGTGTCTCCTCTCCACAGCAGTACGCGGGTTTCCTCCCCGTCGCCCCTTCCGACCGCCAGCTCGCCGTGGGGGCCCAGCGCCATCGACCTCACCTCGCCCGGCCCGCCGATCCGTACCGGCGGGCCGTTCGCACCGGTCGGCGTCAGGAGCAGCACCGGGCCGTCACGCCAGGCGGCCACGGCCGTGCCGTCCGGGGCCGCGCGTACGTCCACGGCGCCCGGGTGGCGTACCACCACGTGCTGTGCGCCCGTCCGGGGGTCGAGCTCGCGCAGCGCGCCGTCGTCGGTGAGCGCCAGCAGTGTGGTGGGGGAGCGCCAGGCCAGACCCACCACTGCCGGGCCGCCGGTGCTCCATGAGGAGGTGGAGGAGGCGCCCAGGAGGCGGATCCCGCCTTGGCCCGTTCCTACGGCGAGCGTGCCGTCCGGCCCGTACGCGAGCGCCGTGACCTGGCCGTCGAGCGCCGCCAGCGGATGGGACGCGGGGGAGCGACGGCCCGTCACATCCCAGGCCACCAGGCGGTGTTCACGGTTCAGGGCCACCAGTGTCCGGCCGTCCGTGGCCAGATCCTGGACCGCCGAGGTGGGAGGTCCGGTGCGGGTCGCACCCTGGGGCACCGGCGAGCCGCGGAGCACCCAGTCGTGCACTCCGCCCAGCTCGTCGCCCGTGTACACCACCCCTGTGAGCGGATCGGCCACCAGGGCCGTGGCCGTGGGGGCCGCCGCGGTGGAAGGGGAGTGCTTCAGGGCCCGCGTGCTCGCCCAGGCGGCGATCTGCGTGCCGTCCACCGCCAAGGGATGCCGGTCCGGGCCCAGCGCGAGCCGGATCCCGTAGGGCGCCGCGTGGAGTTCCGAGTCCGCCGCCGTCGCGTCGTCGGCAGCCGACACCCGTACCGCCACCACATGCCCGCTCGCCGCCACCGCGGCCACATGTCCATCCTCGTCCACGACGATCGCCGACACGGCCCCGTGCAAGCTGATCAGCGGAAGCGGCAGGGGTGGCCGCCCCGGCACCAACCGCCAGCGGGCGAGCCCGCCGTCCTCGGTGCCGGCCAGCAGCACCCCGGCCGACCCGTCCACCGCGACCGCCCGGACCCGTACGCTCGACGGCAACCGCACGCGCACAACCGCCTGTTCGCCGCCGACGTCCTGCAGCAGAACGTTCCCGGCCTCGTCACCGGACACCAAGTGGCCGGACCTCGTCAGAGTCACCGCCGTCACGGTGTCATCGTGGAGTGCACCCGCGCGGCGCACCTCCCGCCTGGTGAGCGGGTCGACCAGGCGTACGGTCCCGTCCGAGCAGCCCAGGACGACCGCACCCCGCGCCGTGAGCGCCGGGGCCAGCACGTTCGCAACCACACCGCCCAGGTCCGGGACCAGCGAGGCCAACTGGCCCTCGGGGGAGGCCAGGACGTTCACCAACGTCTCGCGCGTGGCCTGGGTGTCCCGCACCCGTACCCCGGCGAGCGCGATGAGGGCGGCGGCGTCGCGCCGCTCACCCGCCGCCGTACGCGCCTGGGCCGCCAGCCGCAGACCCTCGACGGTCCTCTTCGCGTCCTCGGTGATCCGCACCTGCCGGAACAGGACCGACGCCACGACCACCGCGAGCACCAGCCCGAGCACCGTGAACAGCTGGCGCCGGAGCACGACCTTCGTCTGTCTCTCGGCTTCTCTGGTGCGCTCCTCGGTACGGCGCCTGTCCGCTTCCGCGGCTCGCGAGGCCCGTACGAAATCACGCTCGGCCGGGTTGAGCGACCACCGGGCGCCGTCCAGTTCGTCGAGGCCGCGCAGCTGCCCGGGTGGCAGGAGGAACCCGGGATCCCGGCGCTCCTCCAGCCAGCGGCGCGTCTGGGCGGAGATCTCGTCCTGGAGACGCTTCGCCTTGACGTCCTCGGACAGCCACCGCCGCAGGAGCGGCCACTTCTCCAGAAGCACCTCGTGCGCGACTTCCAGCGTCGGCTCGGCCGTCCGCCGCTCGCGGTCGACGATCAGGAGTCTCGCCTCGACGAACGGGCGTACGGCCGCCAGCACCGCGGCCTCGCTGTCGGCCTCGGTGACCAGCTCCGCGGCGGGCGCCCGGTGCCGCGTCGGCCCCCCTGGGGGATGGCGGCCGAACGACGCAGGTTCCTGCTCCAATTGGGCCCCTATGGGCTTATTCGTTCTGCACCGAAAAGCTTGGCGCCTGGTGCGGAGAACCGGTGGACTTGCCGACGGCATTGAGCCGCCTTTACGGGGGTGGCTCAAACCGACGTCACCTTCAGGGGATGAGCCACATGGCCAGGCTTCACAGGACAAGACGCGTGCTGCTCGGGGTTGCCGCCGTGCTGACCGGGGGCGCCCTCGCCCTGTCCGGTGCCGGCACCGCGCAGGCGGCAGCCGGCCGGGCGCCCGCCCGCGTGCAGCCGATGGACGGCGGCACCTGTACCGGCAACTGGCACTACATCGGCAGCCCGGGCAACTTCTCCATGTACGGCAGCTACGCCGGGCAGGTGCAGCAGCTCTGGGATTCTTCCTGTAACAGGCTTCAGGCCCATTGGCAGTGGGCCGACTCGTTCCAGAAGGCCCATCCGTGGTCCACGGTCTGCGTCGCCATGGTCTCGCCCACCAGTGGTGTGGTCGAGCCATATGCGTGCGGCCAGACCGACAGGAAGGACGTCTTCGCCTGGGGGTGGGTGCACGACGCCAACCCGGACGACTGGCGCGCCGAGGCCAATATGTGGACGCCCGACCGCAACTGCTACAACGACGCCTGGGGCACCGACCACTGGTACGGCGGGCAGGACTGGGCCCCGCCCCACACCGGCGGCGGGTGCTGAACCAGCTGTCCGGAGCTACCGGACCGGGGCGCCCGGGTTTTCCCGGGCGCCCCTTCGCGTGTCAGACGGAGGAGTCGTCGAACGGTGCGGACATCACCGACGAGGACTGGCAGTACGAGATGACGCCGGTGCTCACCTTGATCTTGCAGACCTCGAAGTAGGCGGAGCTGATGTAACCGCCCGGCGAGGCGTACGTCGTCCACGACGCGGTGGCCTGGCCCGAGGGAATGGTGCGCATCCGCCACACGATCCGGCCGTTGTCGCCGTTGGTGATCAGGCGGGCCCCGATGGCGTAGCCGTCGCTCGCGGTGTCCTTGAGGCTGATGTTGATGGGGTCCAGGCTGTACGGCCGGATCCGCCAGCCGATGTCCATGTGACCCTCGAACGTCCAGTCCGTCGCGGTCACCGTGTCCGACGTGGTCGGCGTGGCGGCGGCGGCGGGCGTGGCGGCGAGCGGAACCAGCAGGGCGGCCAGCGCCGCCGCCGCGCCGGCGGCCAGGGTGTGCTTGAGACGCAAAGGAATCCCCCCATGGATCGAGCAGTCCGAGGTCAGTCGGACTGAGGTGCGAAGTATGCGGTGATCACTTCAGCGCCAGTTGGCTTGATCTGATGCACACTCAACTCGCGGTCGCGCTCCGCCTATTCCTCCTGGCAGCCGCCCGGAGCCGGCCTGGCGGGGAGGCGACAGTTTTACCCGTCCCTGATGGCATGCCCTGGTCAAATCTGCCAGGCTTTCCGGCAACCGCCGCCCTGGACCGCCCCGGGGAGGCGCGACAGAAATCTCACCGCAGCGATCGCACCAGCGATGCGCGCAGTCCGCGGCTGCCCTCCGGCGCACCCAAGCCGTCGGGCGGCCACCGAGCAGGCCGGAATCCCGGCCTCGTCAAAGGAGTTACGTGTGAGACCGACCCCCCACAAGGCCCTCGCCGCGGGCGCACTCGCCGTCGCCGCGCTGGCCGGTTTCTCGCTGTCCGGCACCGCGGCGGCAGCCGCACCCCAGGCGGCCCCCAAGGCCGCCGCCTGCACCCCCGCCCAGGCCGTCGCCAACGGCGGTTTCGAGAGCGGGACTTCGCCCTGGAGCCAGTCGCAGACCGGCCTGATCACCAGCCGCGCGGGGCAGAGCGCCCACGGCGGAACCACCTACGCCTGGCTGAACGGCGTCGGCAGCACCCACACCGACACCCTCAGCCAGAGCGTCACGATTCCCTCCGGGTGCAGCACTGCCACGCTCACCTTCTGGCTGCACATCGACACCGCCGAGACGACGTCGTCCACCGTCTACGACAAACTGACGGCGAAGATCGGCAGCACGACCCTGGCCACATACTCGAACCTCAACAAGAACACCGGCTACCTCCAGAAGTCGTTCGACGTGTCGTCCTTCGCGGGCCAGACCGTGAACATCGCCTTCACCGGCACCGAGGACTCCAGCCTCCAGACCAGCTTCGTCATCGACGACGTCGCCCTCAACACGTCCGGCGACACGACCCCGCCGGGTGACTCCACCCGTACGCCTGCCTCGCCCTCGTACACCGTCAACCTCAGCAGCAACACGAGCGGCACCGTCTGGACCGGCCACGAGAGCGCGACCTTCACCAACGCCTCCGCCACCCCGCTCAGCGAGGTGTACCTGAGGCTGTGGGACAACTACCACGGCACCTGCTCCGCCATGCCCATCACGGTCACCAACGTCACCGGTGGCACCGCGGGCTCCCTGTCGGTCGGCTGCACCGCCCTGCAGATCGCCCTGCCCACCCCGCTCGCACAGGGCCAGAGCGCCACGATCGGCTTCGACCTCGGCATCACCGTGCCCAGCGGCGCGGACCGCTTCGGCCATGACGGCGCGTTCAACAACATCGGCAACGCCCTGCCCGTCCTCGCGGTCAAGGACGGCTCCGGCTGGCACCTGGACCCGTACACCAACAACGGCGAGTCGTTCTACTCCCTGGCCGCCGACTTCAAGGTGACCCTCGACCACCCGACCTCCCTGCTGGTGCCCGCCACCGGCACCTCGACCGACACCCCCGGCTCCAGCGGCCGTACGGTCACCACCGCCACCGCTTCCAAGGTCCGTGACTTCGCCTGGGCGGCCGGCCCCTTCACCAAGATCTCCGGCACCTCGGCGGCCGGAACCGCGATCAACATCTACTCCGTCTCGGGCATCAGCTCCTCCGACGCCCAGTCGATGCTGAGCACCGCCAAGTCCGCCGTGGACACCCACGCGGCACGCTTCGGCGCCTACCCGTACGGCGAGCTGGACGCGGTGATCGACAACAACTACTGGTTCGGCGGCATGGAGTACCCCGGCTTCGTCCTCGACCTGGTCAGCACCACCGCGCTCACCCACGAGATAGGCCACCAGTGGTTCTACGGGATCGTCGGCGACGACGAGTACACCAGCCCCTGGCTGGACGAGGCGTTCACCGACTACGCCACCGACCTGGCGCTGAACAAGACGGGCAGCGGCTGCTGGAACAGCGTCTCCTGGGCGTCGTCCGCCGAGAAGATCACCAACTCGATGGCCTACTGGGACGCCCACTCCTCGCGCTACTCCACCGTCGTCTACGGCTACGGCAAGTGCGCCCTGCACGACCTGCGGCGCGTCCTCGGTGACACCGTCATGGCCAAGCTCCTGAAGGACTACGCCACTTCGCACTGGTACGGCGTCTCGACGACGGCCGAGTTCAAGGCCGCCGCCCAGGCCGCCACGACCACGGACCTGACGTCGTTCTGGACCCAGCACCGCATCGACGGCTGACACCACCGCCGCAGGTAGCTCTCGCCCGTCACGGCAGCGGCTGTGGCGGGCGAGGGCCCGTGTAGTGGGCGCTGGGGCGCATGCGCAGGGGCTGTTCCTCGTACTCCTCCAGCGCGTGCGCGATCCAGCCCGCCGTACGGGCCACCGCGAACACCGCCTCGCCCGCCTCGGCGGGCATCCCGCAGGCCACGCTGAACACGGCGAGCGCGAGATCGACGTTGGCGTGCAGCTCGGTGTGCCGGGCGGTCGTGGCGATCACGTCATGGGCCGCGGCGAGCGCCTCCTCGGCCTGCGGCAGCCCCGCGAGCAGCGTGAACAGGGCCTGGGCGCGCGGGTCTTCGCGCGGATAGAGGCGGTGGCCGAGGCCGGGCACCCGGCGGCCCGAGCGCAGATGGGCGGCGACCACGGGGGCCGCGCCACCGCGCTCCAGGACCTCGGCGAGCATCTGGTGGGCGAGCCCGCTGGCGGCTCCGTGCAGCGGCCCGTCCAGGGCGCCGAGCCCCGCCGAGACGACCGCGTACGGATGGGCGCGTGCCGAGGCCGCGACCCGGGCCGCGAGTGTGGACGCGGCCAGATCATGGTCGATCAACAGAGCCAGAGCCGTGTCCAGTACGTTGATCGACGCCTCGTCCGGGAGCCTGGGCGTGAGGCGGTGCCACAGCTGCCAGGCGAGCCGCTCGGCGCCCCGGTGCCGCTTGCCCGCCGTCGGCAGCGCTCCGACCAGGGTGGGGATCAGCATCCGGGCGCAGCCGAGCACCGCCGCCGGTTCCAGGTCGAAGCGGAGCGGATCGGCGGCCGAGACGGCGACCGCGGCGGCCCGCAGCCGGTCCATGGTGCCGCTGTGCGCGGGCAGCGCGCCGACCGCCAGCCGCGCCGCGTCGAGGAACTGCTGGGGCGCGGTGAACCGGGCGCCGCGCGGCAGCGTGCCGGTCCACACCCACTCCGCGACCTCCTCGAAGCCGTACGCCCCGGCGAGTTCGACGGCGTCGACCCCCCGGAAGTAGTAGCGGTCCTTGTCGATGAAGGTCAGGTTGGTACGGAAGTTCAGCTCGCCGCCGCGTGCGGCGGGCTCGCGGCGGGCGCTGCGCCGGGCCAGCGCGTCGACCTCCTTGGCGTCGAAGGTCGAGCCCCGCCCGCCGGGCGCCCGCTCGCTGCTCAGCTGGCCGCGGCTGACATACGCGTACACCGTCTCCGGCTTCACGCCGAGCCGTTCCGCCGCCTCGCGGGTGGTGAGTCGCGACTGATCCGTCATGAGGTCACCGTATCCAAGATCGATCAATGTTGATTCAATCAATATTGACAGCCATCTCGTCAATCATAGACAGTCGAATCAACGTTGAGGAAGGAAAAGAACATGCCGACCACCACCACGGCAGTGCCCCGCGGGCTCGCGGGCGTCGTCGTCACGGACACCGCACTCGGAGACGTCCGCGGCCTCGAGGGCTTCTACCACTACCGCCAGTACTCGGCCGTCGAGCTCGCGCAGACCCGCGGCTTCGAGGACGTATGGCACCTGATGTTCCACGGCGAGCTGCCCGATGCCACCGCTCGCGCGGACTTCCGCGCCCGCACCGCGGCCCTGCGCCATCTGCCCCGTGAGGTGAGCGACGCGCTGCCCGGCATCGCCGCGGCGGGCGCCGCCTCCGAACCCCTCGCCGGACTGCGCACCGCTCTCTCGCTGCTCGGCGCCGCCCAGGGATTCCGGCCGCTGTACGACCTCGACGCCGGCCGGCGCCGCGAGGACGCGCTGGCCGCCTGCGCAGCCGTCCCGACCCTGCTGACCGCGCTGTACCGGTTGGGCCAGGGGCTCGACCCCGTCGAGCCGCGCGACGACCTGTCGTACGCCGCCAACTACCTCTACATGATGACCGGTTCAGAGCCCGAGCCCGAGCGCGTCCGGGCGATCGAGAGCTACCTCATCTCGACCGTCGACCACGGCTTCAACGCCTCCACGTTCACCGCGCGCGTCGTCGCCTCCACCGGCGCGGACATGGCCGCGTCCCTGGTCGCGGCGGTCGGGGCGCTCTCCGGCCCGCTGCACGGCGGTGCCCCCAGCCGCGCCCTGGACACCCTCGACGCCATCGGCTCCCCGGACCGCATCGACGGCTGGGTGCGCGAGCGCGTCCTCGCGGGCGACCGGATCATGGGTTTCGGCCACCCCGTCTACCGCACCGAGGACCCGCGTTCGCGGATGCTGCGCGGCATCGCGGAGGGCTTCGGCGGCCCGCTGGTCGCGTTCGCCGTCGAGGTGGAGAGGGAGGTGGAGGCGATCCTCGCCGAGCTGAAGCCCGGCCGGGAGCTGCACACCAACGTGGAGTTCTACGCGGGCGTGGTCATGGAGCTGTGCGGGGTGCCGCGCGAGATGTTCACCCCGACGTTCTGCGCGGCCCGGGTGGTCGGCTGGAGCGCCAACATCCTGGAGCAGGCGGAGGACTCGAAGATCATCCGCCCGGCGGCCCGCTATGTGGGCCCGCCCCCGCCGCAGCCCGTACCCGCGCTCTGAGAGGCGGTGTCCCGCCCCTTCGGGGTTGCGGCGCGGCGGCACTCCTGCCGACGCCGGGCCGGGCCGGGGCTGCGGCCGGGCGCGAGCAGGAGTGCCGCGTGACGCTGCGGAAGCGTGACCGGCCGTACAGCCGGCCGACGGACCGGCGTCAGCGCCAGATCGTCTGGACCGAGTCGAACTGGACCCAGGTGATCGGGTTGCCCGAGTTGGCACCGAAAATGGTCACGGAACCGGCGGTGTTCACCTCGAAGCGGCAGGAGTTGATGCCCTGGCTGTTGTTGCGGGGCGCGGTGGCGCGGATGTACGAGGTGGGCCGGGCCATGGCGGTGGGCAGGGTCGCGACCTTGGTGTCGGCGGCGAAGTTGCCGGTGATGATGCCGCGGGCCTGCAGGAACGTGGTGCCCGCGATGGTGACGATGCGGACCTGCGGGGTCGAGCCCGTCTGCGCGGTGATGCCCGGCTCCAGGACCAGGTCGGCCCACTCGCCGGCCTCCACGCCGGCGGCGGCCGCGGGGGAGGCGGTGGCGAGGTTGGCGACCGCGGCGGCGGCGGGCAGGGCGAAGGCGGCACCGAGGATGCTGCGGCGGTTGTAGGACATGGTGATGGGGCTCCTTGACGAGGCCTTGTGCGAAATGACGGAGAAGTCTGCGAGGGGGGGGCGGGGTCAGCGCCAGACGGCGCTGAAGCTGTCGAGCTGGGCCCAGGTGATGGCGTTGGTGTCGCGTCCGCCGAACAGCCGCAGCACGCGGTCGGTGCCGGCCTCGACCCGGGCGACGCAGTAGCCGCCGCTGTTGTTGCGCGGGACGTTGCTGCGGGCCTCCACGCTGGGAGTCAGCGTGTCGGGCAGCGTGCCGATGACCGCGTCGCCGTCGAAGGTGCCCTTGACCCCGCCGCTGAGCTGCAGCGTGGTGGTGCCGGCGACGCTGATGAGCCGGCCCTGGGGCGGGTTCTGGTCGGCGGTGACGCCCGAGGCGAGGGCGATCGGCTGCCAGTCGGTGATCACCTTGACGCCGTCGACCTCGGGGGTGTCGGGGAGCGTCACGATGGTGCAGGTGCGCGGCCCGGGGTCCTCGCAGGCGAAGCCGAAGTGGAGGTTGGTGACGCCGTTGCGCACGTCCACGTGGAGACCCTCGGGCTCACGCCACTCAAGGCCCGGGGCGGCGGTGATGAAGTGGTGGTCCAGGACGTTCCCGGTGGCCCACTCCATCGCCGTGATGTAGGTGTTGCCCGGCGGAGGGTTCCTGGTGGCGGTGCTGGACTCGCCGTTGAGCAGGTACAGCACGCCCTTGTGGGAGGCGTAACCCTGGAACACGCCCAGGTCCGTGGGGAGCGTGATGCGCTGGAGCGGCTCGAAGACGCCCGCCGAGGCCTTGGCCAGGTCGTACCGCTCGACGTGCGTCCCGCCGTCGTAGAACCGCACCACGAGCTCGTTGGCGCTGCGATCGATGGTGGGCGTGGCGAAGAGCGCGCCCGGCGTGGGCCGGTACGGCTTGGTGTGCAGCGAGGAGCCGTAGTCCAGGACCGTCCCCGACCGGAAGTCGAAGTTGGTGATGGCGGTGCCGAAGCCCTCGTTGTGGCTGTTGGGCTGCGACGCCGTCTCGGTCCACAGCCGGATGACGCCGTCCCGGTTCTCGACACCGAGGTTGACGCCGTGGCCGAAGCCCCGCAGGTACATGTACCCGACGATTGCGCCCGACCGGTTGAGGCGGGTCACGCACATGTCGCCGTGCTTGTTGCGGGTGTCGTAGTCGACCGGCGCGGACTCACCGCTGAGGGTCAGGCCGCCCTGCATCAGCTGGAGCACGAAGAGGTCGCCCGACACCGGCTCGGTGCTGAACGACTGCATCACGGTGCTGTTCTTGAGCGGACGCCGGTGCAGCAGCTTGCCGACCGGTCCCGCGAGGTCTATCTGTCCTTCAATGGTGACGCTCAACGACGCCGCTCCTTCATGCACGTTTCGGTGCTGCCGTGATCGGAACGGCGACAGTTTCGCACGAGCGTTCCCGTGACGGGAGTGGTGGTGCGCCGATGAAGGCCCGAGCCTCGCTCGGCGCACCCGCAAGCCCGACATGTCACGAAAGGCCGTGGCCTCCGGCCGGTGTCAGCCGGTCAGGGTGGCCTTGGCGCGCATCGCGAGGAAGTTGCTCCGGTAGGCGTCGTGGGTCGCGGCGCCCTCGACGCGCAGCAGCGCCTCGTCGTTCTCCCGGAGGGAGGAGACGTCGAGGTTGTGGGACCCGGTGAAGGTCCACTCGGTGTCCGGGTGCCCCGCGTAGTTGCCTTCGACCAGCAGGTACTTGGAGTGTACGAACAGGTCGTCCGCGTCGCTGTCCGGCGTGCCGTTGTCGAGGTGGAGCTTGTAGGGCTTGATTCGCGCGTGGTTGCCGAGGGCCGCCAGCTGGCTCGTCTCGTTGTAGACGACCTCGATCCAGCAGTCCTGGTCGGCCAGCTGCCTCAGCTTGTTCGCCACCTCGGCACGCGTGAAGGAGTAGGCGGCGACGCGCACGACCGTCTTGTGGGAGGCGGAGCCGACCGTCGGGTTGCCCGTGCACGACACGTTGTTCAGCACGTCGACCATGAGGTCACCGGTCTGCTGCGGGAAGAAGTAGTACTTCTCGCCCCCGGCCGTGGTGCCCTGCCGGTAGTAGTCGGCGTTGCGCTTCTCGGCGGCGAGGTCGTTGAAGTACGCCGTGTACGCGGTGTAGAGGTCGGTGTTCCCCACCGAGGTGTAGGCGTTGTTCCAGAAGCGGGAGGTGTTCGCCGCGGTCTGGTTGGCGGACGTCTGGATCACCACGTCCTCGGCAACGCCGGGGTCTCCCACCCGGGAGAAGAGGAAGAACTTGTTGTGGTTGATGTGGTTCTTGCTCGGGTCGAGCGTCGTGTCCGCGATGCAGGCCCGGTCCTTCGGGCACACGTGCACCCAGGACGGCTGGGTCATGTCCTTGCCGAGGGCGGCCACGAGCTGGGTGGCGGCCGTGGAGGTGGAGTACGAGTAGTCCAGGACGACCCGGACCTGCACGCCCCGGTCGTGGGCACGCGTCAGCGCGTCGCTGTAGCCGGTGTCGGTCAGGGCGTACATGGCGGCGCGCAGCGTACGCCCGCTCTGGGTGTTGTCGATCGCCCCGATGATGTGGTCCTTGATGGCGTTCTGCTCGGCCACGGTGCCCTGCGGGTCATTGAAGACCGCGCCCGTCGTGGGCATCGGCGCCGGGTCGGCCACGGCGGCCGGGGACGGGACGAGCAGCGCCGCCAGGAGGGACCCGGCGAGCAACGCCGCGGCACATATGCGTCTGATGTCTCTCACTCCTCGACAAAAGGTCACGAAGGTCGCTCGCAAAGATCGTTCCTGTGGCGAGCAGGGGCACGATAGCCCGCCGCACCCGGTCCCTTGACGGCGCCCGACGGAACCGGTTGCCTCGCACGCCTTGTGTCGTGCGTCATGCGCGACACGGGCCAGCCATGGCCGTACGGACCTTCGAACCGCTGACGCACCCACCGGCTCACCGGCCCGTGTTCTCAGCCGACATCGTCGAGGAAGGCGAGCGCGCGCCGCGTGAGCAGCGCGCCCGCCTCCTCGGTGTACGAGGGCAGGCTGCTGTCGGCGAACAGGTGCTGCTTGCCGGGGTAGAGGAACAACTCGGCGTCCGGCGCCGACGCGACCAGGGCCCGGGCCGCGTCGATGTCGCCCTCGTCCACGAAGTACGCGTCCCCGTCCATCCCGTGGACCTGGACGGGCACCCCCTGCGGCCACGCGGCACCGAACTCCGTGACGGGGACGCAGGAGTGGAACAGCAGCGCGCCCCGTGCGCCGGGCCGGGTCTGCGCGAGGGACTGCGCCGGCAGTACGCCCAGGGAGAAGCCCGCGTAGACCAGTGCCTCGGGCAGCCCTTCGGCGGCCGCCCGCCCCCGCGCGACGATCGAGCCGAAACCCGTCTCCTGTGCGTGGGCCGCACCGTCCTCCAGGTCGTCGAAGACCCGTCCCTCGTACAGATCCGGGACGTGGACGGTGTGGCCCGCCGCCCTCAGCGACTCCGCGAACGCGCGTACGCCGGGGGTCAGGCCCTGGGCGTGATGGAAGAGCAGTACCTCGGCCATGTCGCTCCTTTCGTGCACGGAAACCCTGGTGGCTCCACGGCAGCGAGTATGGCCGGAGGCACTGACATTCACGGTGGGCCAGGTCAGCCGACGGGCTGGGGCCGCAGGGACGGCCGGGGCACCCGGGGTGTGAGAGGCGCGGGAGCGGTGAGGCGGTCGGCTCCCGGCGGCACGGGGACCGCGGCGAAGATCGCGTCCTGCTGGGCCTGGAGCTCCCGGGCCCGCTCGGGCGACGTGCCGGGCAGTCGCTGCTCCTCGTACAGCTTGTGCGTGGCCTCCTGGGCGTACTTGCTCGCCGGGGTGTGGAACTGCACCTCGAAGAGGTGCTCCGAACGGGGAGCCCGCCATCCGGAGTTGATGGCCTTGTAGCCCTTGGCACGGCCCCAGGTGTTGGACCACTTGGTGGTGTCGTTGCCCCAGTCGGACAACACGGAGGCAGCCCTCGTGACGCCCTCGGTGTAGTGGCCCTCGGGCCACTGGAGGGTGTAACGCACGGAGTCGCTGATACCGGCCAGCGCGTCGTTCACCTGCTGCCCCGGGTGTTCCAGCAACGAGGTGGCGACCTTGCGCTTGAGTGAGTCCGCCGACTTGAGGCGGTGGTCGAACCCGATGAGCTCGGCGCCGCTGAGCAGCGCGGCCGTCCTCACCTGGGGGCTGATGGAACGCTCCGCCTGCTTGGCCCGGTCGATGAAGGCGTCGACCTCGGCGTTGTCGGCGGCGTTGAGCGACAGCCCGTCGCCCGTCCAACCGCCCTTGTCCAGCGGCTCTTTGAATACGGGGGCGTTGACCGCACGGGCGGTTCCCGCACGATCGTCCACGGGGGCGGCGGTCACGCTCTGGACCACGCCCACGCTCAGCGTCGCGGCCAGTGCGGCGGCGGTGGCGGCCCGCGAGACGGTACGACTGATGTTCATCGGTGCCCGGTGTTCCTCTCTCGGCGACAGCCGTCCGTCGCCCGGGGGAGCCCGGGGCGACGGACGGTCTCTGACGAGAGGCCCAACAGGAGGAAGCGGCGCCGAGTTGTCCCCTGGGCCCCGGCCGGGTGAATGCTGTCCTGATCACACTGAAGAACGACGTGATCGCGCCGGAGCGCGCCGCGTCCGCCGGGCTCAGCAGCCGAGCGTGGTCAGATGCTGGTAGAGCGCCTCGTGCCCGTCGCCGGCCGGGTGCAGACCGTCGACGAGCAGATCGGTCTTCTCGTACAGCGGCTCCCACATGTCGAGGAAGTCGACGTGGTTCTCCTGGCACCAGGTCCGCATGGACGCGCGCAGGGCCATCGCCCGGTCCCGGGTGAAGCGCAGGCCCCCGTAGTCGCGGGTGCGGTCTTCGTCGAGCCACGCAGGCCCCACGACGACGAGGCGCGCGTTGTGGCGTAGGGCGGTGTCGGCCAGCGAGCCGAGGCTGTCCGCGAGGTCCGTCAGGCCGTCGCGAGCGGGCCGCGGGTCCGAGAGGGACACGGCGGAGTCGTTGATGCCGGCGGCGACGAGGAGGGTGTCCGGCAGGCGGGGGGCCAGCAGCGCGGGCGTCTGCTCGCTGACCTGCCGCAGGGTGCTGCCCGGGATGGCCAGGTTGAACACCCGGTGGTCGGCCTCGTTCGCGGCGATGTGGGTCGCCGCGAGTCGGGCCGCCCATCCTCCCCGCGGGTCGCAGCGCCCGTACGCGATGCTGTCGCCCACGATCACGATGCGCGCCGCCGGGCGCAGCGGCTTCGCGTCCAGGTAGGCCCAGGCGCTCTCCCCGGAGGAGAGGAGGACCCGCCGCCTAACGTAGTCGTCGACTTCGTAGGCGTCGGCCGCCGCGAGGTCCTCGTCGGTGAGGCGCAGTACGGCTCCCTCGACCACGGCGCCGTATTGGCGCTCCAGCGTCAGGTGCACGTCCAGGCCGCTGGTGGCGATCACGGACTCGTCGGTGATCGCCAGCGGCCGGGTCGTGTAGC
This sequence comes from Streptomyces sp. NPDC023838, assembly GCF_040639555.1. Lineage (NCBI taxonomy): Bacteria > Bacillati > Actinomycetota > Actinomycetes > Kitasatosporales > Streptomycetaceae > Streptomyces > Streptomyces sp. NPDC023838. The sequence continues at coordinate 216,959 of NZ_JBFAAD010000007.1, read as the reverse complement.
CGGAGAGCGAGGCCGCGGAAGTCGGCACGGCCTGGCCGAAGAGAGCGGTCTGGACCCGCTCGTCCATCAGCGTGCCGAAGGAGAAGAGGGCGTGGGGGCGTGGGGCGGTCACTTTGGGGTGCGGGCCTTTCTTGATGGGTTGATCAACATCACCCTAACGGCCACGCCCCACCACGGGCTCAACGCTCCCGCCCCCCTCAGCCCCTCAACGGCGCTGCTCAGGGCGAGAGCGAAGGTTCGCCTGCCAGGTGTGCCTCTATACAGGCGATGGTGCGCGCGTTGTCCTCGAAGAGGTGCCCGTGCATGCCCGCTTCCTGGGCGGCCTCGATGTTGGGCGCGAAGTCGTCGATGAAGAGGCAGTCCTGCGGGCGCACCTCCAGGCGGGCGCACGTCACCTCGAACGACGCAGCGCGATTCCATCGGGATCCCCTTCGTCCGTCGTTCCCTCACGTGACCCGTCCGCCACCCTCGGCCTTGGCCCCTGGACCGGGTCAAGCGACCCCGCGGCTTGTGACAGTCCTGTTGAGAGCGGAACCTGCGCTCCCGCGCCGCGATCGAACGCCTCGGCGCGGTCCTCGACGGCGTACACCGAGCCCACTCACGAGGCCTGGACGGCATGGTCCGCGATACGGCCTTCTACTCGATCCTCGACGAGGAGTGGCCCCAGGTGCGGGAACGGCTTGAGGAGAGGGTTGGTGTGCGACCGACGGCGACGGGCATGCGCTCGCTCGTTCCGGCGTGAGGGAACACGTGTCAGGGAACAGGTGCCAAGGAACAGGTGCCAAGGAACAGGCGTCCGCGAAAACGGTTTGACGGGCGTTGTCGTCCAGCGGTCGGATGGTGGCCCATGAGCACAGGGCAGCCGCACCCCACCATGCACCCCGGCACGCACCCCATCGACGACGCACTTGTACGGCGGTTGGTCGCCGGGCAGTTCCCCCAATGGGCGGGGCTGCCCGTGGTGCGGTTTCCGTCCGGTGGGACGGTCAACGCCATGTACCGGCTGGGCGACAGCATGGTCGTACGGCTGCCCCTGGTCCAAGGCGGAGCCGCCGACGTCCTGATGGAGCGGGAGTGGCTGCCCCGTCTCGCGTCGTTGCTGCCCACCGCCATCCCGGAGGTGCTCGGGGCCGGGGAGCCGGCCGAGGGGTATCCCTGGGCGTGGTCGGTGTACCGGTGGGTGGCGGGGGAGAACCCCGAGGCGGGGGCGCTGAGCGAGCCCGCGCTGCTGGCCGAGGAGCTGGCCGTGTTCGTGGGGGCGATGCGGAGCATCACCCTGCCCGGGGCCCCGGTGGCCCACCGCGGCGGGCCGGTCGCCTCGCTCGACGAGTCGACCCGGGCGGCGATCGAGGAACTGCGCCGGATCCCGCAGGAAGGCGTCGACTGCGGTGCCGCGCTCGCCGTGTGGGAGGACGCCCTGCGGGCCCCGGTGTGGGACGGGCCGCCGGTGTGGCTGCACGCCGATCTGATGCCGGGCAATCTGCTCGTGGACGGTGGCAGGTTGACCTCGGTCATCGACTTCGGGTGCATGGGAGTGGGCGATCCGGCCTGCGACCTCTTCCCGGCCTGGAATCTGCTGCCCGCCGATGCGCGGGCGGTGTTCCGCGACGCGCTCGGCGTGGACGAGGCGATGTGGATCCGGGGCCGGGGGCGGACGCTCTCGCAGGCGCTGATCGCGCTGCCCTACTACCGGAAGTCCAACCCGGCGATGGCGCACAACGCCCGGCACGTCATCCGGGCGGTGCTGAGCGAGGACTGAGCACCTCATCACCACGACCGCCCGGCGGTTGGGCGCCTCGCCCTGCCGATGGCCCCGCCGTTCAACTGCGCGGCACAGAAGACGTTTTGGCGGCAGCCCCGCGCCGGTGCGCGAGGCGGTCGCCATACACCGCCCCGGCTCTTCGGCGGCAGCAACTCGGTCGCCGCCGATGGGGTGCGCATGGTCGGCGTCGGAGGTGTGCGAAACCGCCTCGCGGCAGGGCCTCCGGCCGGGGTGGGGCGGCCCGTCCTGCCCCACCCCGCTTCCGTCAGCGCAGCACCGACGAGAAGTTGTCGAGCTGGATCCAGGTCACCGGGTCCGAGGCCTGCGGGCCGTAGACCATGACGCGGCCCGCCGTGTCCGCCTCGACGCGGGTGGCGTTGACGCCGAGGTGGTTGTTGCGCGGACACACACCGCGGGTCGTCTTCGGCGGACGTATGGTCGCCGGGAGGGTGCCCAGCTGCGAGTCGCCGGAGAAGTTGCAGGTGACCACGCCGCGCAGCTGGAGGAACTCGGTGCCCGCGATGCTCACCACCCGCGCCTCGGCGGGCGTGCCCGCGCCCGCGGAGACGCCCGAGGCCAGGGCGATCGCCGTCCAGTCCACGACGACCTGGACTCCGGTCGTGGCCGCGGCGGCGGGCGAGGCGGTGAGCAGCGGCACACCCACGGCCGCGGTGGGTACCGCGAGGGCCGTGGCGAGCAGGGAGCGGCATGGCTGGTGGTGCGCGAGGGCATGGTCGATCCTCCGGATCGCGAGAGGTGGGGAGGGTGTCCGAGGTGCGGCGCCGTCATCGCCAGGCGGCCGAGACGCAGTCGAGGTCGATCCACGAGATGGCGTTGTCCGCGGTGGCGCCGAACGCCCACAATTCGCCGAGCTTGTTCGCCTCGACCCGGCACACCCCCACCCCGTAGTACATGTTGCGCGGGGTGTTCTGCCGTACGGGCCGGGTGGGGAAGAGCCGCTGCGGCAGCGTCGCGATGAGGGCGTCGGCGGTGAGCTTGCAGGTGAGCGTGCCGCGCAGCTGGAGGTACGTGGTGTCGGCGAGGGCGACCAGCCGCCCGCGCGGAGCCTCGGCGCCCGCCGTGACCCCGGCGGCGAGAGTGAGGGGCTCCCAGTCGGAGAGCACCTTCACACCGTCGACCGCCGGCCGCGTCGGGTACCAGCCGATGGTGACGTTGCGCCGCCCGGTGGTGCCGGGAACGGTGTCGCTGAAGCCGAACAGCAGCCGGGTCTCACCGGTCTGGGGGTCGACCTCGACGGCCAGCCCCTCCGGCTCGCGCCGCTCGAGACCGTCGGCGCCGGTGACCACCTGCGAGTCGATCTTCGTCTTGGTGTCCAGGGAGTACGAGGTGATGTACGCGGTCCCCGGGTAGGTGGTGACCGGGTCCTTCTTCCACTGGTAGACGTACAGGACGCCGTTGAGGGCGGTGTACCCCTGGAAGGTGAGTCCCGATTCCGCGCCCGCCGGGAGCTCGAAGGTGCTGCCCACCTCCACCCACTCGCCCTGGGCCGCCTTGGCCAGGTCGTAGCGGGTGAAGCAGCGGACGGTGTCCTTGAAGTAGACGATCGTCAGGGTGTTGTTGGCGAGGTCCACCGACGGGCCGGTGCTCCGTCCGCCCGGCGGGCAGAACTTCTTGGAAGCGGGCACGTCGGCCTGGTCGAGGGTGGCCCCGTCGACGAAGGCGAACCGCGTGACGGCCGTACCGAAGGCGTTGCTGACACCGTCGTTGGGGGAGACCGGGCCGACCTCGGTCCACAGATAGGTGTCGGTCCCGACCGGCTCGGCGCCCATCGAGATGCCGTGCCCGAAGCCCGTGAGGTACATGCTGCCCGTCAGCCGGCCGGTGTTCCGGTCGATGCGGTTGAGGTACATGTTCCCGAGCGGCGTCTTGGCGGCGCTCTCCATCTGGAGCACGAAGACGTGCCCGTTGACCGGGTCCGTGGCGATCGCCTGCGGAGCGGGATTCTTCGTCAACGGGACGGTCTGGATGAGCTTGCCCGTCACCCCGGACAGGTTGATCCCGTTTATGTCGGTAATGGCCATGGATTCCCCTTCTGTGGGGCGCGATCCGGCCCCACCGACCGAGATCGTACGCACAGGCCACACCGGACATTCACCAGAGCGGCCGCGCTGCCCCACGACCTACGACAGCGCGCGCCGCCCCGGCGGGGACCGGGCCGCTCCGGCCGGTCACCCGGTCATCTCCTGGCGGGCGTCAGCGAGGCCCGCCCTTCCTGCCCTTGCCGGTCTTGTCCGGCTCCCCGCGCCGGTTGGTGAGCTCACCCACCCCCTGGCGGCACCCGGTGACCCAGCGGGCGTCGCAGGTGAAGACCACCGCAAAGGACCATTGCCCCGGCGACCGTCCCTCCGGCACCGAGCAGCCGGTCGGCCTTCGACCGCTGGTCAGGGGAGCTGCTACACGTCGTCCCAGGCCATCGAGCTCATCTTCCAGCCGTCGGGTGTACGGACGAACTGGGTGGTCTTGTGGCCGGTGCCCTCGAACCACTCGCCCTTGTGGAAGCCGGACTTGCGGTACTCGCTGAACCGGTGCGCGACCGAACCGAAGATCTCGGTCCGCTCGGCCACCTCCCACTCGGAGAACTCCGTCAGCGTGCCGTCGGTGAGCATCTTCTCCCGGGGTTCGATGAACGCGTCGAGGTCGTAGACCACGGGGTTGCCCCCGACATTGCTGATGATCATCCCCTGCGGGATGAACACCTCCCGGATGACGTCGACGTTCGGCCGCGTCCCGCCGGTGTTGGTGAACGCACCGAGGAACGTACGTATCAACTCGTCGAGCTCGGATGTGACGTCGGGCATGGCTGTCCCTCCCACGGGTGAACGCTTGGAGCTTGATCGTCGCCCAATGCCGGTGTGTCGGCAAGGCTCGCGCGGCAGAACCGGAGGACCGGCTCCGGTCGCGGTGAAGCCCTCCACGATCCGGCCCGAGGCCTTCCCGGCCTATACGATCTCGGGCGTACGAGTGCTACCAAGGCTGGGGCACAGCCCAAGTCGCAGGGGAACAGGGGTACTTCTCATATGGCTGGAATCACGATCGCGCGTTCGCTGACCACGCTCGCGGCCACCGTGGTACTCACGGCCGGGAGCGCTGTGGGCGCTGTGGGCGCGTCCGCCGCGCCGGGCCCGGCCGAGCCGGACGCGACGGGGGTGCGCGCCGCTCTGCAGCGCGTCGTGGACGCGGGGGCACCGGGCGTGTTCGCGGTGATCCGCGACCACGGCAGCGCCGAACGAGGCCGGACACTGACCGTCGGCAAGGCCGACCTCGGCGGCACGCCCATGAACGCGGGCTGGCGCTTCCGCGTGGGCAGCAACTCCAAGATGTTCACCTCGGTCCTGATCATGCGCCTCGCCGAGCAGGGCCGCATCGACCTGGACAAGCCGCTGCGCGAGTACCTGCCCGCCGGGACGCTTCCGGAGAGCTGGTCGATCACCGCACGCCAGGTCCTGGAGCACCGCGCCGGGGTGTACGACCACACCAACGACCTCCTCGAACAGAGCGGCGAGGAGACCACCGCGGCCTTCGAGAAGCGCATCCGCGACAACGTCTACGAGCCCAAGGACCTCGTGGCGATGTCGGTGAAGCACGGTCTGCAGTACACCCCGGGCACGGCCTACGCGTACTCGAACACCGACTTCGTGCTGATGGGCCTCGCCGCCGAACACCTCACCGGCCGCCCCTACGCCCAACTGCTGCGCGAGCAGATCTTCGAGCCGCTGAAGCTGCGTCAGACCACCTTCACCGTGCCCGAGAAGACCATCGCAGGTCCGCACATCACCGGCTATCTCACCAACGACGACCGCGGCAAGCCGCTCCTCGACTCGACCGAGCAGACCGCGTCCTGGGTCTGGAGCGCGGGAGGCGTGGTCTCCTCCGCCCGCGACCTCGACCGTTTCATGACCGCCCTGCTCGCCGGAGACCGGGGCGGGCTGGTGTCCGACGAGTCACTGCGTCAGATGACGAGCGTGCTGCCCACCCCCACGGCGAAGATCAGTTACGGCCTGGGGGTCAGGGAGATCGCGCTCTCCTGCGGCAAGGTGCTCGGCCACGGCGGAATCGTCCAGGGCTACCAGACGCAGACGTTCTCCACCCGGGACGGGAAGCGCACGGTCGTCCTCTTCGCGAACGCCTCCAACAACGGCGCGGTCACGAGCGGCTTGACGAACACGCTGGAGCCCGCGTTCTGCGGCAGGGCACCCGCGGCCGCGTCGCCGCGCCGCTCGATCACCGGAAACGGAAACGGGAACGGGAACGGGAACGGGAACGGGAGCGGCAACGGCAACACGAACGCGGACACGAACGGCGGTCGCTGGATCCCGACCGTCGAGGACACCCGCATCTGACGGTGACTCATGTGTGAACCGGGTGCCCGCCTCCGGTGACGGCGGCGGGCGCCAGGTGACGCGTGCTCAGGCCGCCGGGAGCTCGTCGTACGTCTTGAAGGTGTAGTACGCCGTGTACGCGATGCTGCTTTCGCCCGTCTTGGCGGGCAGGCCGAAGTGGTGGTTCACCACGTGGGTGAGCGGGCCGCAGTCGACGGCGGCCGGGACGGTCAGGGTCCGGTCGTACGCGCTGAAGCGGACCAGCGGCGGGTTCTTCGACAGCCAGGTACTGGGGCCGTCCTTCTGGAGGTGGAGCGCGACGGGGTGGGCGTCGGTGCCGATGGCGCACCGCTCGCCGAGCAGCGGCGAGACGAACCGGAACTTCATGTCCAGGGCGCCCTTGTCGGTGCCGGTGCCCAGGAAGTCGGCGTAACCGCCGTACTCGGGCTGGATGGCCAGGCCGAGGAGCGGGTTGCGGCCGGCCGGGTCCGCGGTCCGGCCCAGCAGACCGCCGGGCACCGGGGTCGCCTCGGCCTTCAGCGTCCCGAAGACCTGCCCGAACGTGCCGTCCGGCAGCGGTCCCTCGGCGTGCGTCAACGTGATCGGCTTCATGTCCGGGACCGTGATCCCGCCGAGCTTGAAGTGCGAGTAGCCCACGGTCACTTCACACCGCCACTTGTTCCGGTCGACGCCGGCGGGGAGGTCGGTCGGGCAGTCTCTGTAGTCGACGTGCGAGAACACGTCCGAGGCGGGGTCGGTGGGCTCGCCGGTGCCCTGGGCGAGGGCGGGGGTCTGCGCGGCCGTGGCGAGGAGGGCGACGGCGGCGGCGACGGTCCCGACTCCCGCTGCGGCGCGCCCCGTTCGACGGCTGCGGATCCGGGGCTTCGACTTGTTCGTCTTCATACGCCGATCCTGGCGGCCGACCTGCCGTCGATCATCGGGGACGACCCTGAGGCGGCCCGGGGTGGCCCCTGAGGAGCCGTCAGGGGCTGCGCGGCGGTCTCGCCAGGGCTCGGCCAGGGACACGTGTCCACCGCCTCCGATATCCGCATATCGCAGCCTCCGGCTCAAGCCACGCCGCCCCCGAACGCCCCGTCGGCGGTGAAAGCCAGCGCGGCGAAGCGTTCTCCGATGTGGCGGTGGGTGGCCGCGTCCGGGTGGAGCTGGTCGGGGAGCGGCAGTTGGAGGGCGTCGGCCTCGCCGTAGAGGGCGCGGCCGTCGAGGTAGTACAGGTGCGGGTCCTCGGCCGCCCGCTGCTCCACGATCCTGGCCAGCTCCTCCCGGACGACGCCCAGCGTCAGCTTCCCGCTCGCGCGCTCCGCCGGATCGCCCTGACCAGCCGTACGCCGGAGGGCTGCGACTCGGCCATGGCCAGCTGGCCGTCCGTGTTCTGGGCGCGGGCCCGGGCCGGGAGCCGGTGCGGCAGCACACCGTGTTCGGTGCGCTCCACGTCGAGGGCGCCGCGCAGGAGGTCGGCGGTGACGGGTGTGGTGATCCAGTCGTCCTGGGTGTGCATGGCCCCTACTTGGTCTTCTTGGTGTTCGGAGCGGCTTGGTTCGGAGTCCGTGGCTGAGGCGGCGGTGTCTGGGTGCGGGGCGGGGCTACGGCGCGGGGTCGGGCGCGGGCCAGTTCCGCAGCAGGGCGTCCAGGGCGTCCAGGATCCGCGTCCAGGTCTCCTGTGTGTCGGGGGCGCTGTGGCTGAAGCCGCCGCCGAGCTCCAGGGTGATGTAGCCGTGGAAGACGCTGCCCAGCAGCCGGACCGCGTGCGTCTGGTCGGGCTCGCTCAGGTCGTAGCCGCGCAGGATGGCCCGGGTCATCTCGGCGTGTCTGCCGCCCGCGCTGGCCGCCGCCGCTTCCGGAGTGAGCCTCAGCTGGGCGGCGGCGTAGCGGCCGGGGTGTTCGCGTGCGTAGTCGCGGTAGACGTTCGCCAGAGCGGCCAGGGCGTCCTTGCCCGCGCGCCCGGCCAGCGCGGCGGCGCCCCTGTCGGCGAGCTCCTCCAGGGCCAGCAGGGCGATCCGCGTCTTGAGGTCCTGGGAGTTCTTGACGTGCGAATACAGGCTCGCGACCTTGACGTCGAACTGCCGGGCCAGCGCCGAGACGGTCACCTGCTCGAAGCCGACCTCGTCGGCCAGTTCCGCACCGGCCCGGGTCAGCCGTTCCGTACTCAGCCCTACGCGCCCCATGGTCTCCCTCTCATCCGCCCCCCCTCGCCTGAACCGATTATGCTTTTGCCTAACACCTTTAGGCAAACTAGCCTCACCCTTATGAAGCAGCTGACTGAGACAGAGATCCGTGCCGCGTTCGTGAACTGCACCAAGGGCGAGGCGAAGCGCCTGGCCGTGCCGCGTGACCTGGCCGACCATCCCTGGGGCGACCTGGACTACTTCGGCTGGCGAGATCCCCAGGCCCCGGGCCGGGCCTATCTGGTCACCGAGCTGGCGGGCACTGTCAGCGCCCTGGTGCTCCGGAGCCCCGGCCACACCTCCGGGCAGGCCCGTCGCAGCATGTGCTCGATATGCCTGACCACCCACGACGGCGGTGTCTCCCTGATGGTCGCCCCGAAGGCGGGCAAGGCGGGGCAGCAGGGGAACTCGGTGGGCGTCTACATCTGTAGCGACCTCGCGTGTTCGCTGTACGTACGGGGCATGCGGGACGCGGGCGCGGGCGCGCGGCTCCACGAGACGATCACCCTGGAGGAGAAGATCCAGCGGACCGTGGCGAACATCGCCGCGTTCACCGCGAAGGTGACGGCGGCCTGACTGGGCCGTCGGCTTCAGGCCGCCCCGGATGGGGCTGACGGCGTCCGGGGCGCGGGTGCTGCACCGGCGTGCGCCGCCGAGCGGGACGCGGAATGACGCGATGCGTACGGCAGCGGACCGGATGTGTGGATGAAAGAGACAGGATTGTCACCCTCCCCGACGGCATTTGTCGCCGGATTTCCGGAACGTTGAACGAGCGGAAGTGGCCACAGTGTGGGAAATCAGTCGGTGTGAGTCCGGCGCTGTGGCCGCTGCGGGGCGGGCCCGCTTAGGATCACCGACGCGGGCCGTGCACCGACGCACAGCCCGCGTGCTGCCCCCCGAGGGCGGCAGGAGATCCGCGGGGGAAAGCGTGGGGAGTGGGAATGGTGACGCGCGAGCGCGTATGCGTCAATTCTTTATCGCCTTCGCCCATCGGCGAGATACGGCATCTGCACACCCTGGGCCCGACCGGCACCAACCTGGAGGCCGCGGCCCATGAGTGGTTCCGGCGGCAAGGGCTTGAGGGCGAGGGGCGGGTGACCCTCCACGCGACCCTCGAATACGCGATGGAGACCGTGCCCAGAAACGGTGAACACGCCCTTGTCGCCTGCGCCGTCTACCCGGAGCTGCACACGCTCGTCTTCGGCAACTTATGGGTTTGCCGCATGGTGGACTCCTTCGTGTGGCCCACCCACGAAATGGTGCTCGCCGTCGCGCCGGGCACGCACGCGGAGCCGCGCACCGTGGCCACCCACCCCGCGCCCGCCGGCCTCGTACCACCGTCCGGCGAGCGGCAGTTGGTGACCAGCAACGCGCAGGCGGCCATCGACTGCGCCGACGGCAAGGCCGAGGGGTGCGTCACCACCGTCGTCGCGGCGAAGGCCCACGGCCTGCGCGTGCTGCGCAGCTTCGGCGAGGTCCCGATGGTCTACACCGTGCACCATGTGCGGGAGGCCGCTCCGTGACCGGAAGGCCCCCCACGCACCGCCTCCAGGACGACATGCTCGGCGAGGCGGAACGGCTCGGCCAAGGACTCCTGCCGCGCATCGACGCCTTCCGCGCCCGCCAGCGCGACGACGGCGCGGTCGTGGACCCGGGCGAGGCTGACCGGCGCGGCCTCCTGACCATCAAGGACGAGGCGGTCCGCTGGTTCGCCGGGCACGGCAGGGCGGGCCAGGCCGACGCGCTGGCCGCCGACATCGAGGGCTGGCTGGCCGCCGGACTCGACACGCCACCGCACTTCGGCCGTAGCCGCGACGCGCTCACCGCCCCGGCCGACGGCGCCTGGGCGGCGTTCCTCGCCCCCGTACAGACCACCAACAGCGTCCCGCCGGTCGGCAGGCGACTGGAGTTCTTCCTCGTCCGCCGCAAGGAGCCCGACGCACTGCCCGAGCTGGCCGTGCGCTATCCGCACCCCAAGAACAACTGCCAGGCCACCGTGCTGCTCGCGGGCAGCGAAGGGCTGGCCAAGGGCAACTGCATCGTCTTCTTCCCGGAGAATGTCGCGGCCCACGACAAGGTGGCCGAACAGGCTTACGCGATCTTCTTCTTCAGTAAATTCCGCAGGATTCACGAGACGTACGCGGTGCCCTCCGCGCGGGCCGTACTCACCCCGGATTCCCTGCCGCGCGCCTCGACCGGAATGGATCCCGAGGTGTGTTACCAGGCGCGTTCCCTCTGGGGATATCTGCACGACTACTTCCACCACCAGGGGCAGTGGCCGCTCGACCGGCACATCAAACTCAAGATGAACTGGTTCATCGGCCTCCTGGAAGAGCTGAAGGTCGACGCCAAGACCGTGCTCGCCTGCCACGACGACGCCGTCCCGTACGCCGACGAACAGATCGCGATGATCCTTCTGGAGCGGATGTTCCGCTATCCGCTCGACGCCCGCGCGGTCCGCAACTTCGACGCCGGCACCGGCGTGTTCCTCTACTCGTGGCTGCGCGAACGCCGCGCCCTCGCCGACCACGGCGGCCGGCTCTCGCTCTCGTACGACCGCGTCCTCGACGGACTGCGCGAGCTGGTGGAGACGATCGAAGCCATGGAAGCGGCGGTCACCACGCCCGAGGAGTACCGCGCGGCGGCCAGGGAACTGGTACGAACTCATCTGCGCGAGGGCGCCGAAGGCGACCGCTACGCGTTCACGGACGATCAGCGGACGCTCGTGCGCGCACGGGGCCGTCTGGCATCCCTGCCACCCCTGCACTTCGCGCCGGCCGAGGTGTGAGCAAGCCATCGAGAGCTGAGGAGACGAGCGACATGGACACCGACGCCACGGGGGACGAGGGCCGCGCGGACGGCCGGGCGCTGGACCGGGCCGCCATGGAGGCCGCGGTGCGGCTGTATTTCGAGGCGTGCAACAAGGTCGACCGCGACCTGTTCGCCCAGTGCCTCTCCGAGCACGTCGTGCACTACCTGGCCGCGGGCATGTCCGGCCCTATCGAGGGCATCGACCCCGTCGTGGAGCGCTGGGGCGCCGATGTGCGCGCCAATGACTCCCACTGGGCGGTGGACGCCGTCTACGCCGACCCGCACCGCCGCACCGCCATCTGCGAGTGGACCGCCTTCAAGCCGCGCCTGGGCAAGGTGCTGCGCGGAGCGGAGGTCTACCGTTTCGACGCCTCGGGCCTGATCGACGAGGTCCGCATCTACTACGCGTCCCGGCGCGACGACACCGTCCCCGTCAACGAACTGGAGGGCTTCCCCTACGCGGAACGGGGGTTCGCCACATGAGCGACGCGAACCACGCGAGCGGTGTGCGCGCGCCCGCCGACCCGCCCCTGGACGACCGGGACGGCGCCATCTGGCTCGACGGACAGCTCGTGCCGTGGCGCGAGGCCCGGCTGCACGTCCTCAGCCACGGACTGCACTACGGCGGCAGCGTCTTCGAGGGCGAGCGCGTCTACGGCGGCCGGGTCTTCAAGCTGCGCCAGCACAGCCTCCGCCTGGTCGCCTCGGCCCGGGAGATGGGTTTCGTGCTCCCCTGGAACGCCGACGAACTGGACGCCGCCACCCGCGAGGTGGTGGCTGTCGCGGGCCTCACCGAGGGCTATGTCCGCCCGGTCGCCTGGCGCGGCAGCGACACCCTGCGCCTGGTCGCACCGGGCAACTCGGTCCACGTGGCGATCGCGGCCTGGCCCTGGCCGCGGATCTTCGCCTCCGGGCCGCGCGGCATCCGGCTGCGCACCTCGCGCTGGCGGCGCCCCGCGCCCGACACCGCGCCGGTCCGCGCCAAGACCGCGGCCCTGTACGCCCTCGGCTCCCTCGCCGGACAGGAGGCGGAGGCGGCGGGCCGCGACGACGCGCTGCTCCTCGACCACCGGGGCCGGCTCGCCGAGGCTACCGGCGCCAATCTCTTCCTGGTGATCGACGGCGCCCTGCACACCCCGCCGCCGGAATGCGTACTGGACGGCATCACCCGCCGTACCGTCGTCGCGCTCGCCCGCGAGCTCGGCCTCAAGGTCGTCGAGCGCCACCTGGACCCGGCCGAACTGGCCCGCGCCGACGAGGTGTTCCTGACCGGCACGGCGTATGAGGTCCAGCCGGTCACCGCCGTCGACGCCCTGGAGTACCCGGTCGGCGACGTCACGACCGCGCTGGTGCGGGCATACGCGCACACGGTGCGCGACGAGGGGACCGGCCCGGCCCCGGCGAGCGGGCCCGCCCCGGCCGGAGCGAGCGAGCGCGGATGACCGGCACCGAATCCGAACCCGTCCGCCCGGCTCCGCCCGGCGGACGGCGCGCGGCCTGGGCCGCGGGCGCCCGAGCGGCGGTGCCGTTCACCGTGGCGATCTTCGCGTTCGGCATCTCCTTCGGCGTCCTCGCCAAGGGCGCGGGCTTCGGGGCGCTCGGCGCGACCTCGATGTCCGGCCTGGTCTTCGTGGGCTCCTCGCAGTTCGCCGCCGTCTCCGTGATCGCCAACGGCGGTGGCTGGGCGGCCGCGGCCGTGGCGGGCACCTTGCTGAACCTGCGCTACCTGGTGATGGGCTTCGCCATCCTGCCCGCGCTGCGCGGCGGCCGGGCCCGCCGCGCGGTCGAGTCCCAGCTGGTCATCGAGGAGTCCTGGGCCATCGCGAGCGACGCGGACGGACGCTTCGACCGGACACGGCTGCTCTCCTCGGGCGTGGTGCTCTGGCTCGGCTGGTTGCTGGGCACGCTGCTGGGGGCGATCGGCCCCTTCAAGGCGGTGGACGTCCTCAACTACGGCCTGGACGCCGTCTCGCCGGTCCTGTTCTTCCTGCTGCTCGCGCCCCACCTGGGCACCGCCCGCAAGCGGACGGCCGCCCTCACCGCGGCCCTGTGCGCGGCGGCCCTCACCGCGGCCGGACTCCCCGACGCTGCCATCGCGGTCGCCTGTCTGATCGCCGTCGTCTGGACGGTGAAGCCCATGACCCGCTCTGCGAAGGGGGCCCGGTGAGCAACGACCCGTGGATCGTCGTCGGCGCCCTGGTGGTGACCACGTTCCTCATCAAGGGCGCCGGTTCGCTGGTGATGGGCGACCGTGAACTGCCCGCCTGGTTCCCCCGGTTCGTGGAGTACCTCACGCCCGCGCTGCTCGCCGTCCTGGTCGTCACGCAGCTCGTGGGCTCGGCGGGCGCGCACGGCATGACCTTCGACGCCCGGCTCGCCGGGTTCGCGGGGGCCCTGGTCGCCTGGCGGCTCAAGGCGCCGGTGCCGCTCGTCGTCCTGGTGGCCGCGGTGATCACGGCGGGGGTACGGGCGCTGGGCTGAGGTCGTCGCCCGCGTCCCGCACGGCGGCGGCCACCTCCAGGGCCCGCGCCAGGCCGGGCTCGTGTCCGGCGGCCCGGTGCATGCGCAGGGCCCGCTCGACGGCCTGCGCCGCCTTGGTGCGGTGGCCCAGCGCCAGGTGCACCCGGGCGAGTTCGGTCCGCGCCTCGCCCTCGACGAGCCTGAGCCCGGCCTGCCCGGCGGTGCTCAGCGCCCGCCGGGTGTACGCGAGGGCCTCACGGTTCTCGCCCAGGTGCCGCTGCGCCGCCGCCAGGCCCACGCAGGCCGCCGCGTCCGCCCGCAGACAGCCCGTCGCCCGGGCCGCCTCCAGGGCGCGGCGGTGGTGGTCCAGGGCGCCGGGCGCGTCGTCCAGGTGCAGCAGCACGGTACCGATGGTGTTCAGCGCGTCCGGCTCGACCAGGCGGCGGTGCGTGCGGTGGGTGATGCTCAGCGCGTCCATCGCGTACTTGAGCGCGAGCCGGGGGTCCCCGTTGTCGCGGCACACCGCCGCGAGCGTGTTGAGCGCCCCCTCCGCCGCGTACGTGGACAGCAGCCTGCCGTGTGCGGCCAGCGCCCGGGTGAGCAGGCGCTGGGCCTCCTCCAGGGCGCCCAGCGCGTGGTGGACGGCGCCGAGGCCCCACAGGGCCAGCATCACGGTGTGTTCGTCGCCCGACGCCTCGGCGCGCTCCCGGGCCTCGGTGAAGTACGGTCGTGCCGCGTCCAGTTGGCCCCGGTCCAGGCGGATGGAGCCGAGCAGGAACAGCGCCCACGCCTCCCCGGCGGGCTCCCCTCCTTCGCGGTAGAGGGCCAGGGTGTGCTCGGCGTGGCGCCAGGCTTGGTCGAGGGCGCCCAGTTCGCGGTGCGAGGCGGCGAGCCCGAGCACGGCCCCGGCCCGCTCCACGGGCAGCCCAGCCCGCGCGAACAGGGAGTCGGCGCGGGCGCTGTGCCGCAGCGCCTCCTCGTGCCGGGCCAGCTCCCACAGGACGTAACACAGGCTCCAGTGCATCACCGCGCGCGCGTGGTCGTCGTGCTCGGCCTCGGCGGCGCGCAGACCGGTCTCCGCGGCGCGCAGCCAGTCGGTGCGCTGGCCGTGTTCCATCAGGTGGCCGTGGGTGGCCAGGGCGGACCTCCACGCGAAGGCGCGCGGCCCGTGCCCCAGGGCGTGCTGTGCGCAGGCCAGCAGGGCGGCCCGCTCGTCCTCCAGCCAGGACAGCGCGGCGGCGGGGTTCCTGAAGGTCAGGGGCGCGGTGGGGGAGCCGTCCGGCTCGGGCGGGGCGGCCGCGTACCAGGAGTAGAAGGTGCCGTAGAGCAGATGGCCTGCCTGCTCGGCGGTCGCCAGGTACCAGGTGAGCAGTCGGTCCAGGGCCTCCTCGCGTACGGCGGTGTCGTCCTGCGCCCGGGCCTGCTCGCGGGCGAACAGGCGTACCAGGGCGTGCAGATGGAAGCGGCCCGGCCGGTGCGTCTCCAGCAGGCTGCGGGAGACCAGCTGGTCCAGCAGCCGGGCCGTGGCGGCCAGTGGGGCCCCGGCCAGCGCGGCGGCGGCCGGGGTGGAGACCTCGTCGCCGGGGGTGAGGGCGAGCAGCCGCAGAAGCTGCTGTTCCGGTGCGGGCAGGGAGCGGTAGGACAGCGCGAGGGCGCTGCGTACGCCGGTGTGCTGCTCCTGGTCGAGCGCGAGGTCGTCCAGGCGGTCCTCGCCGCGCAGCGTCTGGACGACTTCCGCGAGGGGCAGGTGCTGGTCGCCGATGAGGTGGGCCGCGACGATCCGTACGGCCAGCGGCAGACCGCCGCACAGGCGGACGGCTTCGGCGGCGGCCTCGGGCTCGCCGCGTACCCGGTCGGGGCCGATGACGCGGGCGAGCAGGGCGAGTGCCTCCTCCTCGTTGAAGACGGCGATGTTCACCCGGTGGGCGTCGTGGAACGCGGTCAGGCCCCGCAGGTCGTGGCGGCTGGTGACGACGACGAAGCAGGTCGGTGAGCCGGGCAGCAGCGGGCGCACCTGTTCGAGGCCGGCCGCGTCGTCAAGGAGGATCAGCATCCGCTTGCCCGCCAGGAGCGAGCGGTACAGCGCGGCCTTCTCGTCGGTGTTCTCCGGCAGGTGCCCGGCGCCGACCCCGAGGGCCCGCAGGAGCTGGCCCAGGGCGTCGTCGGCGGAGGTCGGGGGCGCGTCGGCGTGGCCGCGCAGATTCGCGTACAGCTGCCCGTCGGGGAAGCGGTCGGCGGCCCGGTGCATCCAGTGCACGGCGAGGGCGGTCTTGCCGACGCCCGCCATGCCGGAGAGCGAGGAGATCACCAGGGTCTGTCCCGGGCCCGTGGCGTACTGGGAGAGCAGAGCGTCGAGTTCGCGCAGATAGCCGGCGCGGCCGGTGAAGCTGCCCACATCGGGCGGCAGCTGGCGGGGGACCGGGAGCGCGGCGGGCGGAGGAGCGGGCTCGGGGGCGGGCTCGGCGGCGGCCAGGCCGGGGTCGCCCACCAGGACGCGCTGGTGGAGCTCCTTGAGCGGGCGGCCCGGCTCGATGCCCACCTCGTCGTCGAGGAGCTGGTAGTAGTCGCGGTAGGAGGCCAGCGCGTCGGCCTGGCGGCCCGAGCGGTACAGCGCCAGCATCAGCTGGCAGCGCAGCCGCTCGCGCAGCGGGAACTCGGACACCAGCGTGGTCAGTTCGGGCACCGACTCGTCGTAGCGGCCCAGCTCGACGAGCGCGTCCAGACGGTCCTCCCGGGCCACCAGGCGCAGCTCTTCCAGACGGTCGGCCTCGGCCAGCGCGAAGCTGCGGTCGCTGACGCCTTCGAGCGCGGGGCCGGTCCACAGGGCCAGCGCCCGGTCGAGCAGGGCGACCGCGGCCTCGGGGTCGTCGTCGGCCGCTGCCTTGCGGGCCTGGTCGGTCAGGTGCACGAAGCGCAGGGCGTCGACCTGCTCGTCGGCCACCTGCAGGGTGTAGCTGGTGTTGCTGCGGGCGCCCGCGCTGAGCAGGATCTCGAAGCCCGAGGTGGCGCGCCGGCCCGGTTCCAGGATGCGCCGCAGATGCATGACATGGGTGCGCAGGGCGCTGATCGCGCCCTCCGGGGCGTCGCCCTCCCACAGGAGTTCGGAGAGCCGGGAGGTGCTGACCGGCCGGCCCCGGGCGAGCGCGAGGACCGCGAGGAGTGCGCGCTGCTGCGGCCCGAGGCCGATGTGACGGCCCCGGACCTCCACACTCACCGGGCCCAGGAGGCGGATGCGCACCGACTCCTTCGGCGCCGGTTCCGCCCCGGGCCCCGAGGTGCGGCTCACACCATGCCTCTGCTTCCTGTTCCCGCTGCCCGTTCTTCGTACCTCGGTCTCGGCGTCGGGACGCTCAGCCGGGGCCGGTGACGAAGCCCCGGATGACCGGGCCGGAGACGGAGAACTCCCACGCGGTGTCGATGTCCCCCCAGATGTCGTTGTGGAAACGCGCCGTCACCGACAGACCGTCGTGCGACTCCCGTACCACCTCCATCCGGGCGTGGGAGGAGAACAGCTCGCGCTCCACCCAGGCGGCGGTATCGCGCTCGGTGCCGACGTCGACGACCGTGGCGTCCTTGGCGAGGACGGTCCACAGGGCCTGCTGGTCCTGGGCGTTGACCGCGTCGACGAAAGCCCGTACGAGCGGGTGGGAGGGCATGCCGGGGGGAGTCATCTCTCGTGCCTCTCTGCGGGGTGGGGGGCGGCGGGCGGAGGCTCAGCTGTCGGTCACGGCCCGGTGGAGGGCGTGGGTGTCCTCGAAGAGGTGGTAGCGGGCGATCTGCCCGTCCACGACCGTGACGTGGGCGGCGAACGGGGTCACGAGGGGCTTGCGGGTGGCCTTCACGGTGTCCCGGAGATGGCCGATGATCACCCCCTGTTCACCGTCGACCACGATGTGCGTCACCGTGAACTCCTCGGGCTTCAGGTACTCGTGGAGGGTCGTGAAGAACGTCATGACTCCCTCCCGCCCGCTCCGGAGGCCCGACCACGGCACCGCCGAGGATCCCGGAGCGTCGAATTCCGCCGACTCGGCGAACACCTGCACCGCCCCGTCCAGATCCCGCTCCGAGAGCCGGGCCAGATAGGCGTCGATCGCAGCTCGGGTGGCCTTCGCGGCGCCCTCGGTGGGCTGCGTGGACATCTCTCACCAACTCCTCGTCCGTGCTGTTCTCCGTCGTGAGGCTCCAGTGTGGTGCGCCTGTGGCGGCGAGCGTAAGTCGCTCGCTGTTTTCCGGCCATGCAGGCAGGGGCGCCCGGCGGGCCCGGGCACCACGAAGCGCCGGGTGGCGGCCCATGCCACCACCCGGCGCCTCACGTACGACCCGACGCCGGAGCGCCCGCGCCGGTCACACGCGGGCGGACCGCCCACGGCCTCGCCGGGGCCCGCCGCTCGGGTGAACCGCGGCGGACGGCGAGGAGTCGGGTCACTCGCCGCCCGCCACGAGCCTGCGCGGCGGCTTACAGCGCCGGGTACGCGTTCTTCATGAGCTCCTGGAACTGGGCGGAGAACCAGCGGCCGGAGAGCGGCGCGTTCGGCAGCGCGCCCGAGAGGTGGTTGTTGTTGCGGGGATTGCCCGTGTACGTCGGGTCGCACATCCGGTCGAAACCCTTGCCCTCGTCGTTGGGGATCGCGCTGCTGGAGCCGTCGGACTCACCCGGCGGCTTCATCCACACGTACGCGTCGATCCCGGCGGCCGGGGCGGCCTGCGGGCGCTCGCCCAGACCCGCGCCCGACTGGTTGCACCAGTTGCCGACGTGGATGCGGCGGTCGTAGCGTCCGCCTTCCACATAGGTGTCGACATCGGTCTTCGGGCCGGGGCCGGTGGGCCTGGCGGTGCCGCCCCACCCGTTGCGCGAGGTGTCGATCAGCATGCCGATCCCGGGGGAGAAGCCGACCGAGACCAGCTTGGCACGGAACGCCTGGGCGTAGGAGAGCTCGTCGACGTACCGGTTCCAGTCCACCCACTTGGACTGGCGGACCGAGACGCCGTTGACGGAGTCGTCGATGGTGAAGTTGTTCTCCTTCAGTGCGCTGTAGTTGGCCGTGTTGGTGATGAAGCCGTGCACGTCGGCGGGTGTGGCACCCTCGGACGTGGCCGCCAGCTTGAACTCGTCGGCGGCGGCACCGAAGTTGTCGTCCCAGCCGATCCAGCCGTGGTGCCCGGCGTCGACGTAGTTGTAGACGTTGGGAACGGCGCCCAGCTTGTGCAGCGCGTATCCGACGCCCTTGACGTAGTTGCCGTTGGCCAGCATGGTGTCGCACTGCGGGGTCGCCGTGGCGCGGCCTCCGGTGTTGGTGACGAGGTTGGGCAGCGAGTCGATCTCGACGGCGGTGACGATCCGCAGACCGGCGTACTTGGCGTCGGAGAGGATCGCGGCGATCGGGTCGATGAACTGGGTCTTGTACTTGTCGATCTCGGTGGGGCCGAGTTCCCCGTTGGACGCGAGCGCGGAGCAGTCGCGGCCCGGCAGGTCGTAGACGACCAGCTGGACCACCATCTCGCCGCTGCCCTTCTGCTTGAGGGCCTCGTCGAGGTGGGCGCGCAGACCCATGCCCCCGTTCGCCCCGGCGATGGTGGCGATCCGGTCGAGCCAGATCCCGGTGGGCTGGTTGGAGACCCGGGTGCCACCGGGCTCGGCGGCCGCATGCGCGGACCACTCGGGGTTCACATACACCTTGGCGCCTGCGTACGGGTTGTCCACGCGGTTGCCGGGCGGGGGAGTGGTGGGCGGAGTGGTCGGCGGGGTGGTCGGTGGGTCGGTGGGAACGTCGCCGCCGTTGCAGGCCACGCCGTTGAGGGTGAACGACGTGGGCAGGGCGTTGGTGCCGCTGTAGGAGGCGTTGAAGCCGAAGTTGGCCGAGCCGCCGGTCGCCAGCGTGCCGTTGTAACTCTCGTTGGCGGCGGTGACCGCCGCCCCGGACTGCGCCACCTTCGCGTTCCAGCCCTGGGTGACCTGCTGGTTCCCGGCGAAGGTCCACTTCACGTTCCAACTGCTCACGGCCGGGCCGTTGTTGGTGACGGTGACGGAGGTGGTGAAGCCCGTGGACCACTGGTTCTGGACCTGATAGGCGACGGTGCAGGCGGACGCCGCCGACGCGGTGCCCGCGGTACCGACGATACCGGCGGTGCCGGTGGCGGCTCCGGCGAGAACACCGGCGGCCAGCAGCGCCGTGCGCTTTCGGGAGGACGTTCGCTCTCTGGAGGATCGGACGGGTATGCGGCTCATGGTGTGGCCCATGTCCTTTCGATGGATGGAGCGATGGGGATGGGGCAGTGCGGATCGGTTGGTGGAGCGGGGATCAGTTGACGGAGCGCAGGTGGTCGCGCAGGCCGCTGCCGTACGCGGTGGGGGTCCCGTCGTACGCGCTGATCAGGGAGGGTCCCGTAGAGCAGTCCCAGGTGTTCCAGGTCCAGCCCAGATAGGAGATCCCCCGGTCGTCGAACCACTTCACGGCGCGGTCGACGAAGGAGTGCCCGCAGGTGTTCTCGCCCAGCTCGCCCACGACCAGCGGGACCCGGGCGGCTACGGGCGCGAGGGTGGAGTCCCAGCACGACTCGCTCGCACAGCTGTTGAAGTTGTAGCCGTGGTAGGCGGCGGCCAGGTTGCCCGCCGGGTCGGCGGGAGCGTGGGCGAGCCACTGGCTGAGGTCGTTGGCGTAGGCGATGCCGCCCGCCAGGACGAGGTTGTGGGCGCCCGCCCCGCGTACCGCGTCCAGCAGGTCCTGCATCCCGGCGACCTCATAGCCGATGCCGGGGCAGCTCCCGCCGTCCCGCCAGCAGCTCCACGCCTGGTCGGCGGTGGAGGTGGCCCGGTCCGGATACGGCTCGTTGAACAGGTCGAAGGCCACGGCCGGGTCGCTCTTGAAGGCGGTGGCGACCGAGGACCAGAACGCGGGTGCGTACTGGGCGTCGGGCATCGGTTTCTGACAGCTCGCGTGCACGTCGGAGCAGCCGGACGAGTTGCCGGTGTACTGCCCGTACGACCAGTGGAGTTCGACGATCGGTGTCATGCCGTGGGCCTCGACACGGTGGACGAGATCCTGGACGGCGGTGATGTAACGGGCGCCCGCGTATTCGGGTTTGATGTTGGAGAGGCCCAGCCAGCACTCCTCGTTGAGCGGGATGCGCACGGCTCCCGCGTGCCAGTCGGCGATGGCGGCCACCGAGGCGTCGTCCACCGGGCCGTCGAAGAAGCCGCGCCCCTGGACGCACATGAACTCGCCGCCGGACCGGTTGACGCCGAGCAGCCTGCGGGTGGCGCCGCCCGCGTCGACCAGCTTGTTCCCGGAGGCGTGGAGCACGGGCGCGCCGGTGCTGGCAGTTGGTGAGGGGGAGGTGGGGGTGGGTGTCGGTGTGGGGTCGCCGCCGCCCGTGGTGGCGCACGGGGCGCCGTTGAGGGTGAACGCGCCCGGGGGCGTGTTGGCGCCGGTGAAGGAGGCGAGGAAGCCGATGGTGGCGCTCGCGCCGTGGGCGAGCGAACCGTTCCAGCTCTCGTTGGCGGCGGTGACGGTGCCGCCGGACTGGGACCACTTGGCGTTCCAGCCCTGGGTCACCTTCTGGTTGCCGGTGAACGCGAAGCCCAGACTCCAACCGGACAGTACTGACGCGTTGTTGGTGACCGTGACCGAACCCTGGAAGCCGCCGCCCCACTCGTTGGTGACGGAGTACGCCACCGAGCAGGACGGCTCGGCGCCGGATGCCGTGACGCGGGGGACGACCACGGCGCTCGCGAGCACGAGCGCCGCCGCGGCGATGGGTACGGCCAAGTGCGGGGGGTGTCGCATGAGCGGATCCTTCACGGCCGGGACGCCGGCAGATGTCCGGCGTTCGACGGATGGAAGCGCTCCCACTGGTGGGGCATCACCGTAGGGGCTCGGGTGTCGCATGGCAAGGGAGACGGACTTTTACGTGGCGGTCACGCGTCGGTAGCTTCCGCACGGCAGTAACTTGCCGGAAAGTGCAGCCAGTTCCTGGGCGCGCGCATGCCTCGCTGCCGCCTCCCCCTTCGGTCGCGGTGACCCCCACGCTGGAGCCGCGTATGAGAGGCGCACCCGGACACCTGCGTCGGGTACGTCGCGTACGTCGTATACGGAGCTCACGCCCCAAGCCCCCTCCGCGGCGCTGCCACGTACAACGCGAGATCCCCAACTGCCCTAGAACAGCGAACGAGTTGGGGCCCTGAGGAGTCGAGTGACTTCGACTCTTCAAACATCTTGACCGCGAGCCCGTCCAACTCCATGCTGGGAGCGCTCCCACTGGGTCAAGACTTGTGCACAACTCGTACGAGGAGAGGAGGGGGCATTCCCGCGACCGCTACCTACTGAGGGGTAGCGGCACCCGCCTGCGGCGGCACGCGGTCGGCGCCGCCGGCGCAGGTGGTGCACATACCCGACTGGGTCGAGTCGATCGCCGCCGACAAGCGGGCCGGATGTTCGCCACCGCGTCGCCCTCCCCGACGGGCTCACCCTGGACGGCCAGGGGCGCCCCTTGATCGCCACCCACGCGGCGGGACAGATCTGGCGCGTCGAGGGCGAGAGCCTCTGCACCGTGGAGTCGGGCCTGTACCTCTCCACTCAGATCACCTACGGACACGGCGCCCCGGGGGTTCTCGGCGGGCAAGCTCTACCGTCGGGCGTCAACGGACAGATCTACGAAGTCCCCGCCGGTGCCGAGCCGGATCAGTCGGCCGGGCCCCGGCGGTGCGCTGACCCACTCCTGACGCCGTCGGCATCAGCTGTCGCCCGGGACCGCGCGCCGTCGCGGCGACGGTCCGCTGCGGGGCCGACGGCAACGTCACGCCCCTGCCCATGTGACACGAACGACCGTTGGAGGGGCGTGTACGGGCGGGAAGCCGGGGCAATCGGACACGTATCGTGACCGTATCGAGTGGAGGGGTTTCCTCATGTTGATGGCTCACCCGGCAGTGCTGCGTGATCTGCTCGCCGAATACGACGCGCTGTGCGCGCTGAACGCCGCCGAAGGCGGCGAAGCCACTCGCCGGCGACTTGAGGATGTCTCCTACACCCTGTGTGTGGCGACGGGTACGCGGGACGTCGACGCCGCTGTGATCGCCGCACGCCACCGGCTGCCCGGCGCGCGTACCTTCGACGACTCCGTGCTGAGCGCGTGACCGGGGTCCCGGAAGGAAACGGCGCGGCTCAGGAGGTGGCGCGGTTGCGCGAGGAGGTCCGCAATCTGCGGGCCCAGGTCCGCAGCCGACCCCTGATCTCGCACGCCCAGGGCATCCTGCAGGAGCGCTACCGGCTGCCGGACGCCGAGAGTGCCTTCGCGCTGCTGCGCCAGTCCTCCCAGCGTTTCAACGTCAAGCTGCGCGTGCTGGCCGAAGCGGTGGTGCGTACGCAGAGACCGGACGATCGCGAGGACCTGTGGTTCCCGGGGCGGGGGCACCGAAGACCGCCGCTGCTCGACGCGGTCGGTGTGGACGACCCCGGCGGAGTCAACCGGGGCGCGGTGCTCCGTGCGGTCCTGTCGCAGGCCCTGGCCATCACGGGCACGGACATGGGCAACGTGCAGATCATCGACCGCGCCGCCAATGGGCTGCGCATGGAACACCACACCGGTCTGAGCGAGCAGTTCGTCGAGTTCTTCGCCTTCGTCGGCGAGGACGGCACGTCATGTGCGAAGGCCGCCAAGGAAGTGGCGTTGACCACCGTTCACGATGTCGCCACCGACGAGGTGTTCACCGACGCGGCACGTCACACCATCCTGCGGGCGGGCAGCCGAGCCTGCCACAGCGTTCCGCTGGTCAGTGAGTCGGGCACCTGTCTGGGAATGGTCTCCGCGCACCTCGAACGTCCCACGAAGGATCTGCACCCGGCCCAGGTGAAGGCCCTCGCCGCCACCGGCCACCAGGTCGGTCGCTGGCTCGACTGGCACGAACACACCGTGGTTCGCGACGCGTTGGAGCATCTGCACGCCCAGGGCCGGTCGAGAGACACGGATATGGATACGGATACAGGTACGGGCACGGGTTCGTGATCGGCGTGCACGGGTGCCCGGCGGGCGCCTCTATGCTGCGGAGATGATCAAGCCGATTGAACTCGTGATATTCGACTGCGACGGTGTGCTGGTCGACAGCGAACGCATCGCCGTACGCGTGCAGGTGACCCTGGGCGCCGAGCTGGGGTGGCCGCTCACCGAGGATGAGGTCATCGACCGTTTCATCGGGCGCTCCAACGCCTCGATAGGCGAGCAGATCGCCGCCCGGCTGGGTGACGAGGCCGCCGTCGTCTGGTGGGAGCGGTTCGAGCAGCTGCACCGTGAGGCGGTGGACGCGGCGCTGCTGCCCGTCGACGGGCTGCCCGAGGCACTCGACGCGCTCACCCTGCCGACCTGCGTCGCCTCCAGCGGCTCCCACGACAAGATGCGCCACACCCTCGGCCGCACGGGCCTGTACGAACGCTTCGCGGGACGCATCTACAGCGCCACCGAAGTCGCGCGCGGCAAGCCGGCCCCGGACCTGTTCCTGCACGCGGCCCGGCAGATGGGCGTCGATCCGGCGGCGTGTGTGGTGGTCGAGGACAGCCGTCCCGGCGTCGAGGCCGCCCGCGCCGCCGGCATGCGCGCCTTCGGCTACGCGGGCGGGCTGACTCCGGCCGAGCGGCTCGAAGGGCCGGACACCGTCGTCTTCCACGACATGCGCAAACTGCCGTATCTCCTCGCCGAACAGTGATCGGCGGGGCACTGGTGAGGAACCGGGACCAGCTGGCCCCAGGCCGGTGAAAGTGGCTATGCTCCGGTTTCGGAGTGGTCAGGAAGCGGCTGCCCCTCTCATCGCCGTGCAGCCGATCAGTGGGAGCCACCTGTGTCCGTACCATCTCCGTCGTCCCGCATGCCCGGAAGCGATGCACCGCCGGGGCCGGAGGGGGCGCTTCTGCTGGTCGACGACCACGAGGACAACCTGTTCGCCCTGGAACACGCCCTCACCCCGCTCGGCCGCCCGATCCTGCGGGCCACCAGCGGCGAACAGGCCCTCAAGACGGTGTTGCGCGAGCCCGTCGCCACGGTGGTGATGGACGTGGTGATGCCGCACATCGACGGCCTGCAGACCCTGGCCTACCTCCACCGCCTGGACCAGACCCGCGACCTGCCCGTGCTCCTTGTCACCGGCACCAGCCGCGACAACCAGCTGGCCCAGCTCGCGTACAAACTCGGCGCCGCCGGGATCCTCCTCAAACCCCTTGACCCGTGGGCCCTGTGCTGCCACGTCCGTACCCTCGCCGACCTCTACACCCGTACGCCCGTGGCATGACGGCCCGTCAGTCAAGGGCGAACGGCAGCCCGGCCGCCAGTTCGCCGAGTCAAAGAGCGTGAGAAGAGATCCACACAAGCAAGGTAGTGCGGTGCCGGAACGGCGAACAAGCCTGAACGGGGGGTGTGGTGACCCGCCTTCGACCGCGCGGGGGAGGATCGCCTCATGACGATGATCAGGACGGCCGGGATACGGTCCGCGATGCTGCCGGTGCCGGTGCCGGTGGCGGTGCTGGCCGTGCTGGCGGCGGGGTGCGGCACGGAGCGGGCGGGGAACAGCGCCGGTGCGGACCGGCCCTCGCGGGCTGGTGCGGCCACGCCGAGCACGCCGGTGGACTTTCCCTGCCCGGGCGAGAGTGCCACGTCGGCGCCCCCGACGGCCGCGGCCACTACGAGCCCGGCCGTGCCGCCCACCGACCACTACGCCGAGAACCACGGCTTCATGGTGCCGTTCCCGCTGCACGGCCGGCACCGCTGCGAGGGGCTCTCGGCTGTCGCGCGCGTCGAGAAGGCGCTCGAACCGCTGCGCCGGCGCGGTGACTTCGCCCCCGAGAATACCCGAGGCGCACTCACCGGCCTCGGCTACTCGGCCGGGCAGGTGCGGTCGTACCAGAACGGCCCCACCGGAGTCGGATTTTTGATCGACACGTACCCGCTGTGCGTGGAGGGCACGATGAATCGCGACTCGACCAGGGCGGAGGCGTTCGGCGGCCACCCGGACCACTCCGGCTGCGACCGTCCCAGCGGCGGCCACTGACCGGACGACCGCCGTAGTCGAACGCGGCGGCTGAGGCGGCCTCAGGCCCCTTCGGGACGCGCGCGGGCGCTGCTGAGCAGGTCGGCGCGGAGGGCCTCGTCCTGGGCGAGCAGGGCGAGGAGGGAGGCGACGGTGAGGCCTGCCTCCGCCTCGGCGGGGTGGCGCAGGACCTTGCCGGGCTCGATCCGGTAGGTGTTGCTGCGCCCCGCGCGCGTGTGCGAGAGGAACCCGGCCTGCTCCAGATCGGAAATGATCTTCTGGACGGCGCGTTCCGTGAGTCTGCAGTGCGCGGCGATGTCGCGGATCCGCGCGCTCTGGTTCTCGGCGATCACCGCGAGCACGCGCGCGTGGCTGGTGATGAACGTCCATCCTGTGTGCGGTTCCGGCACTCCACCCATGGGTGGATCGTACGCCCTTTGGTTCGCGTATAGAAACAGGCGAATTTCACTTCATGTATCTCTTGACGTGTCTCCCGTTGGGAGGCGACTCTGTGGACGGAGGAAGGGCCCGGGGCCCAAGACACAGCGGGAGATGGCCATGGCGCAGCCGTCACACACTGCGGAGCCCGGCAGCACGGGTTCGGCCGGCACCTGCCTGGGGGGCGCACGCCCCATCGGCACACGCCGCCTGTCCGGGCTGTCGGTCCGCTGTCGGCGCGACGGCGACCGGACGGTGGTGAGCGTCAGTGGAGAGCTCGACCTGGCGCTCGACTTGACGGTGGACCAACAGCTCCAACACGCACTGCAGTTGGCCTCTTCGTGTTCCGAGCACTCCGACGAGGGCGTCGGCCTGGGACTCGGCGGCGTCGGCCGCTGTGACTGCTCCACCGTGCACATCTGGCTGACCATCGGCGAGCCGTCCCCGAGCGCGCCGGGAAGCGCCGCCCCGGTCGCGGCCGGACCTGACGGCGCGGCGGCCCCCAGGGACCACACGGCCCCCACGGACAAAACGGACCGCACGGACCATGCGAGCCATGCCGACCAAGCGGATCACGCCGATCCCGAGGCGGACGCGGGTCTCGAACTCGGCCAGCTGCGGCGTGCGATGGAGAGCCGGGGCACCATCGACCTGGCGCGGGGCATCCTCATGGCCGCTTTCGGCGTCAGCCCGGAGGACGCCTGGAGCGCGCTGGTCATGACCTCCCAGAACACCAACACCAAGCTGTATCGCGTCGCCCAGCAGGTCGTCGACTCCGCCGGAGGCGCGCCCTTGCCCCAGCCGGTCCGACGGCAGCTGTCGGCAGCCATGGCCAAGCTCTCCACCGCCGACAGCGCACCAGGAGCGGCGCAGAGCACCGGCCCGGCGGACGCCGGCCTCGCGGGCAGCGAGGCTCCGTAGCTCGCGGCTGCCGACGATCTGGTATGCGTTCCGAGGTTTTCACCCCAACAGGTGAGGTACTCCGACAGGGCGTTTTCTTCGTACGGAGGACGTAGGCGCCGGACAGGTTGGGACCATCAGCCGCCGGCGCCGCCGTCGTCCTCCGCCCGTGCCGCCGCTCATGTCCGGTGCCGCTGCTGATGCCCGGAGCCTCTCCGTCGTCGCCCGCCTCGCGGCCCCCGAGTCGGGTGCGCACAGCAGGCGGAGGCGGAGCACGGCAGGAAGACTGCGCCGTCTCATCCACTCGATCCTGGACGGCAACGACAGCGATCCGCGCGACGACGCGACGATGCTGCTCATCGAGTGGTGGCCGCCGGAGGTATAGCCCGCGGTTCAGGGCCACAAGGTTCAAGGTCACAAGGTCTCGGCTGCGAGGCTCAGGGGCCACGTCGAGACGCTCAGAGTGTCCCTCGGGCGGGCAGTTCCTCGCCGCAGCGGGCGCAGTAGCGGGCGTCCGTCTCCCCGGACATCCGCCCGCACGCCGGGCAGACGCGGTCCAGCGAGCAGGGAGCTTCACCGCCTTCACTGGCTCCGCTGCTGCCTCCGGCGCCGCCGGCATCGGCCGTGCCTTCGGCGTCAACGGTACGGAAGCCGATCCGCAGCCCGGGGCGCCGCTGGTGGACGGAGAGGTACACCAGGCCGTTCGGCCCCGCGAGCAGCCCTCGTCGTGCCGTCCTCGGCAGCCATGCCACGGCCCCGGGCTCCAGTGCCCGCCGCTCCACCCCGTTGTCGAGCAGTCCGTCCCCGTCGACCACGACCAGCAGCACGTCGAGTTCGGACTCGACGTGCTCGGCCACGGCCGCGCCCGCGGACAGCCGCACCAAGTTGGCGTCGAGCTGTCTGCCCCGCTCGGCCAGCCGCCACAGCGCGCCCCCTTGCCCCTCTTCGGCCGCGGCGACGGCTTCATGAAGGGCTACGAGCACTCGGGAGGTCTCGACTGGGGCGTGCAACGGTGTCTCCTGACGGCGCTGGCGGACGCTGACGGGTCTGGACGAGGCACCGTACCGGATCCGGGGCAGCTGGTGGGCCGCCCTGCCCGCATTGCGGTAGCAGGGATTCCGCTTTCCGTCCCGGGCGTCCCTCACATGATTCCCGGGTGCCCCTCACCTGAGTCCCGGATGTCCCTCACATGAGTGGTGTCATGAGTGGCGGCTGTTTGGCCATGGTGCCCAAGGGCACTCGCGGCTGCATGGAGTGGCTCAAGGATCAGGAATGGATGCGCGAAGCCGCCTGCGTCGGCATCGACCCGGAACTGTTCTTCCCCATCGGGCACACCGGCCCGGCGGTCGAGGACCGTGCGGCCGCCCAACGCGTCTGCCGGAGCTGCCCCGTAGCCCGGCAGTGCCTCTCGTACGCGTTGGAGTCGGGGCAGGTCACAGGAGTGTGGGGCGGCCTGACGGAGGAGGAGCGGGCGCGGATGCGGCGCGGTGCGCGGCGGGCCCGGCGGTGACGCCGTGGCCCGGCGAGTGAAGGGTCGCACCCCTGTCGGTGCTCGCACCCCTGCCGGGCAGGGTCACTCCTGGCAGAGACAGAAGGGGTGGCCCGCGGGGTCGGCGTAGACGCGGAAGCCGCGTTCGCCGTCGCGGTCGTCCAGGTCGAGCGGGGTGGCTCCCAGAGCCAGCACCTGCTGTTCGGCCGCGTCCATGTCCCGGACGTGGAAGTCCAGATGCATCTGCTGCGAGTTGTCGTCGGCGCGCGGCCACTTGGGCGGGGTGTGCCCTGGGGCGAGTTGGAACGCGATGCGGTGGCCGCCGGGGACGCGGAGGTCGTACCACTCCTCGTCGCTGTCCTTGGTCACCTCTCCGCCGAGGACCGCCGCGTAGAACTCCGCGAGCGCCTGCGGGTCGGGGCAGTCCACGGCCACGAGACAGTAGGTTGCGATGGGCATACCGGTTTCCTCCTCGGTCAGGGGTGACCTACCGGTACCCCCTATCCCGTGGGGTACGCGGGCGGGAACGGCATACGAGTGACGGGACGGGCCGACACCCGGCCGCCTCCACGGGCCGGCCGCCGACCCCCCACGGGTCAGCGGCTGGTCGCGGCTTCGGGTCAGTGGCCGGTCGCCTCTTCCTGGGCTTCCTCGTTCGGGGTGAGCGCGTCTCCGGCCTCACCGTCATGAGGGTCTTTCCGCGTGCGGCCCGGATCGCGGGTCTCCGCGTCCTCGAACTCCTTGAGGGCTTCGCCGAGCGCGGTGTCGGGGTCCGGCTCCGAGGGCCGGTCGTCGGGAGAGTGCTTACCGGGCTGCTGACGGGTCATGGTTGCTCCCTGTGGGGTGGGGGCCGGGCCGGTACAGCTGTGTGTACGTGGGCGATTCCGGCCGGTGTGTCACGCGGTTACCCCACTCCACCCCACGAATGCGTCAAGGGCACCCTGGACCCACCGGCCAGGCTCTAGCCTCCCATCAACGCCCCCACCAGGCGCCTCATCTGGGCCCGTGGGTCGGGTGTGCCCGGCCAACTGGTGAGCAGGAGGTGGTGGGCGGCGCCGACCACGGCCAGTGCCGTCCCTTCCGGGTCGACGGTGTCCGCCACCCGGCCGAGCCGGCTTTCGGCGAGCAGATACCCCGCGATGGCGTCCTGGATGGCCGCGAAACCGGGGGCCCCCGCTTCCAGCGCCTCCCGGATGCGCAGCGCGGCCGCCGGGCGCGTCATGGCCACCCCTGCGACGGTGGGGCCGCCCGAGTCCAGCAGGGCGAAGGCGACGGCCTGGAGGTTTTCCGTCACGGAGCCCTGGCCGACGAGCCCCGCGAGGCCCTCGGCCTTCGTGGCCGTACGGGCGAACCGGTCCAGACAGAGCTCCGCGACGAACTCGTCGAGCCCCGCGAAGTGGGCATGGAGCAGCCCCTTGGCGCACCCCGCCTCGGTGGTGACGGCACGGCTCGTCAGCGCGCCGGGCCCGCCTTTTTCGAGCACCCGCTCGGCGGCCGCGAACAGCCGCTCCCGAACATCTGGCGTCGCCACTCCGCGCGGTGACATGGGCCCTCTCCCGTACTGCTGCCGTGGTTGCCGGGCACGTTCCCCGTCCTGTGGATCTTAGCGGGGGTTGTCAGTATGGGCGCGCGCCCATACTGTTTGGGCGCACGCCCATTCTTAGTCGCTACGCAGGAGGTACCCGTGCTGAACGTCGTCAACACCGAGCAGGAGCAGGCCTGGAACGGGCCCGAGGGCGCCTACTGGGCCCGCAACCAGGACCGCTGGAACGCGGTGAACGAAGGCTTCAACGAGCCGCTGCTCGACGCCGCCGCCGTCACCGAGGAGTGCCAGGTCCTCGACATCGGCTGCGGCTCCGGCCAGACCACGCGTCTCGCCGCGCTCAGGGCGTTCCGCGGGCACGCGCTCGGCCTCGACCTCTCCCACCCGATGCTCGCCTCGGCGCGCACCCGGGCGGAGCGTGAGGGGCTGTCCAACATCACCCACGAGCAGGGCGACGCCGAGGTCCACCCCTTCGAGCCGGCCGCCTACGACTCGGCGCTCAGCCGTTACGGGGTGATGTTCTTCAGCGACCCCGTCGCCGCCTTCGGCAACATCGGGCGCGCGCTTCGACCCGGCGGACGCCTGGCGTTCGTGTGCCCGGCGGCCGCCGAGCGCAATGAGTGGGTCGGGGCGCTCTCGGCCCTGGGCGGCCTGCTGCCCCTCGGTGATCTGACGCGGCCGGGCCTGCCGGGGATGTTCTCGCTGGCCGACCCGGCCCGTATCCGCCAAGTCCTCACGGCGGCCGGGTTCACCGGCGTCACCGTCACCGAGGCCCAGGCGTACGGGAGGTGGGGGAGCGCGGCCGAGGACGCGGCGGGGTTCCTGCTCGGCACGGGACCCGGCAGCCATCTGATGGGACAGGTGGACGCCGCGACCGGGGCCCGCGCCCGCCGGACGCTGGAGGAGTGGCTGCGCGCCCACGAGGCGCCCGACGGCACGGTGCGGCTGCTCAGCACGTCGTGGCTGGTGACGGCGGACCGTCCGGCCTGAATCCGGCGGTCGGAGGTCCCCCGTGTTTTCGCCGGGCGCGGCCGGGCACCTGGGAGGAGGCTGGTCCCGTACGAGGAAGATCACGTCCCGTACAAGGAAGATCACGAGGAAGATCACGACGGAGTCCTACGAGGCCTACGGGTCCTCCGACGAGAAGGGATGCCATGCCGACTCCCACCGCACCCGCCCCGGCCGCCCGCTTGGCGCGTACCTGGATCCACTGGCGCCGGGGGCGCGATCTCCCGGTCACCTCGGCCGCACACGGAGTCGAGGACGCCAACCGGCGGTTCCTGCTGTATGGGGTGCTGCCCCTGTGGGTCGTGCCAGGCGTCGCCGACTGGTGGATGCACCGGCGTACCCGGATCGAGGAGACGTCGGGCGCCCGCGAGTCGGCGGTGCACGCGCTGATGATGACCGAGGCGGGCGTCCCGGTCGCCGTGGGGCTGCTGGCGAAGATCAACCCGCTGGTCCTGTCCGTCATGGGCGGCGCCGCCGTCGCGCACGGGGCCACCGCGCTGTACGACGTGAGCTTCGCGACCGGACGGCGCGAGGTCCGGCCGGTCGAGCAGCACATCCACAGTTTCCTGGAGGTCCTCCCGCTGACCGCGATGGCCTTCGTCGCCTGTCTGCACCCCGAGGCCGTCCGCGCGACCCTGCGGGGCGGCCCGGGCCCCGACGACTGGAAACTGCTGCCGAAGGAGAGGCCGCTTCCCGCGCGCTATCTGGCCGCCCTGGCCGCGACCATCAGCGTGGGTGTGGCGCTTCCGTACGCCGAGGAGATGAAGCGCTGCCTGCGGGCCCGCCGCACCCGGCGCGCCGCGTGAGGCGCGGCAAGGCGGCGGCGGCCTCCCGCCCGGCGCCCGGCGCGTTATCGCCGCTGCACCTGGTCGAGTTGGACGGCACGGGCCCCGAGGACGTGGTCTTCGACAGCTCCGGACGCCTGTTGACCGGTGTGGCGGACGGACGCATCCTGCGGATCACGCTTCCCGGGCCGGACAGGCCCGGTAGCCCCGCCGAAGTGGTGGAGGTAGGACGTACGGGCGGGCGTCCCCTCGGCCTCGAAGTCCTGTCTGACGGGCGTCTGTTGGTGTGCGACGCGCAGCGCGGCCTGCTCCGCCTCGACCCGGACGGCGAGAGGGGCGGCGAGACAGGCGGCAAGGCGGGCGTCGAGGTGCTGGCCGACTCGGTGGCCGGAGCGCCCCTGCGGTTCTGCAGCAACACGGTGGCCGCCTCGGACGGCACGGTCTACTTCACGGTCTCCAGTGGCCGTCACGGCCTCGACGACTGGCTGTCCGACATCGTGGAGCACCAGCCCACCGGCCTGCTGGTGCGCCTGGCGCCCGGCGAGGACCCCGAAGTGCTGCTCGACGGGCTCCAGTTCGCGAACGGGGTGGTGCTCGCGCCCGACGAGTCGTTCGTGACGGTGGCCGAGACCGGCGCGCGGCGGCTGACCCGGCTGTGGCTGACCGGACCCGCCGCGGGCCGCCACGACACGCTCACCGACGACCTGCCGGGCTTCCCCGACAACATGTCCCGCAGCCCCGGCGGCGGATTCTGGGTCGCGCTCGCCGGGCCGCGCACACCGCCGCTGGAGTGGCTGCACCGGGCCGCACCCGGGGTGCGCCGGGCGGTGGCGGGCGCGGTCCGCCGACTGCCGCCCCCGCCGGCCCTCGGCGGTGCCCGGGTGGTGGAGGTCGACTCGTACGGCCGGGTGGTTCGCGAACTGCGGGGGCGCGGGTACCGGATGGTGACCGGCGTGGCCCAGTACGGGAGCCGGCTGGCCCTGGGCAGCCTCCGGGAGGGCGCCGTGGCCTGGTGCGACCTCCGCGAGCCGACCCCGGCCTGAGTCGGGCCGGGGGCGGGGCGGCATCGAGTAACGGTATGGGCCTTACAGAGGCGAGACGGTCCGTCTTGACTGGGGCCCCGCGACAGGTGCATAGTTGGCGCATCAAGCGAGACGCAGCGTCTCGCCAAAGGGGAGGGGTGCCGCATATGCGCACGTCAGGTAGGAAGACAGACCGCGTTTGGTTCATCACGGGCGCCAGCCGCGGCCTCGGTCGCGCCTACGCCGAGGCGGCGCTGGCCGCGGGCGACCGCGTCGCGGCCGCGGCGCGCAGCACCGGGCCGCTGGAGGAGCTGGCCGCCGCGCACCCCGGGCGGGTCCTGCCGCTCACGGTGGACGTGACCGACCGGGACGCGGCGTTCGGCGCCGTCGCCGAGGCGGTGGCGCACTTCGGTCGGCTCGACATCGTCGTCAACAACGCGGGGATGCTGTCGATGGGCATGGTCGAGGAGTTCACCGAGGCCGAGGCCCGTGCCCAGATGGACATCAACTTCTTCGGCGCGATGTGGGTGAGCCAGGCGGTGATGCCCACGCTGCGGGAGCAGGGCTTCGGGCACATCGTCCAGATCTCCAGCATCGGCGGGCTGGCCGGCTTCCCCAGCACGGGGCTCTACAGCGCCAGCAAGTTCGCGCTGGAGGGTATGAGCGAAGCACTGGCCATGGAAGCGGCCGGATTCGGGGTGAAGGTGAGCATCGTCCAGCCCGGCGGTTACTGGACCGACCTCTACACCGCGATGCACAGCACGACCGCCATCGAGGCGTATGCCCCGCTGCGGGCGGAGCTGGAGAAGCAGTTCGCCGAGGGCTCGGTCGACAGTGCCCCGAACCTCGCCGCCGAGGCACTGCTCAAGCTCGTCGACAGCGACGAGCCGCCCCTGCGGCTGCTGCTGGGGAGCATGGTCTATGACCTCGCGTTCGACATCGCACGCAAGCGCATGGACACCTGGGCCGCCTGGGAGGACGTCAGCCGTGCCGCCGAGCACGCCATACCGGCGGGAGCCGAGACGGGGCAGTGAGCTGATCCTCATTAGGGTGTGCGGTGCGAACGTCCACCGATCGGCCCGGAGTTGTTGCCATGCCCTTGCAGATGAAGTTGACCGCGATCACGCTGGACTGCCCGGATCCGCTCGCCCTGGCGGCGTTCTACCAGGAGGCCACCGGCCTCGAACCGCACCCGAAGTCGGACGCCGAGTTCGCCGGTCTCAACAGGGCGGACGGGCTCTTCATCGGCTTTCAGCGGGTGGACGACTACCGGGCCCCGAGCTGGCCCGACCAGACCGTGCCCCAGCAGCTGCACATCGACTTCGAGGTCGACGACCTCGACGAGGCCGAGGCGCGGCTGCTGGAGCTGGGCGCGGGCAAGCCGGACCACCAGCCGGGCGGGGAGAGGTGGCGGGTCCTCACCGATCCGGCCGGGCATGCCTTCTGCCTGGTCACAGGTTGATTGGCGGGGTCGGAGCCAGCACCGCCGCCGCCAAGTGGTCGCGGAACCAACGATGGCCCGGGTCCGTCGAGTTGCGGGGATGCCAGGCCATGCCGAGCTTGAGGGGTGCGAGGTCCAACGGTACGGGGAAGGTACGCAGCCCCAGTGCGGCGGTGGTGTGGGGGAGCCAGTCGGCCAGCGTGAGCGCGACGAGGTCGGTGCTCCGGGCGAGCATCATCGCGCTCGTATGGCTGGGCACCACGACCGCGATCCGGCGCCGCAGCCCGCGTTCCGCGAGCGCGCTGTCGATGGGGCCCAGGCGTTTGCCGAGCCGGGAGATGCCGATGTGGTCGGCCGCGGCGAAACGGCGTGCGGTGATCCGTCCGTCGAACAGGGAATGCCCGCTGCGGGCGATGCCCACCAGGGGCACCTCGGTGAGGTGCCGGGTGCGGATCTCCGGGTCCAGGTGTGCGAGGACGCCCAGTTCCACGTCCACCACGCCCTGCCGCAGCGCCGGCCCGTCCTCGATCGCCTCCGGCAGGAAGACCACGTCCACGTGCGGAGCCTCGGCGTGGATCCGTTCGGTCAAGGTCCCGGCCAGTCCCGTCAGGAGCAGGTCGGTGGCCTGCACGGTGAAGGTGCGCTGAAGGTGTACGGCGTCGAAACCCGCCCCGGGCCGCAGGACGTTGTCGCAGCCGCGCAGCAACGCGGCCACCTCGTCGCGGAGTTCCAGGGCGCGCGGGGTCGGCACCATCCCCTGTCCCGCGCGGACCAGGAGCGGGTCACCGACGGCACGCCGCAGCCGGGCCAGCGTACGGCTGGCGGCCGCGGGTGACGTACCGAGCCGCTCCGCGGCGCGGGTCACGCTGTTCTCCTGGAGCAGAGCGTCCAGGGCTCGCAGCAGGTTCAGATCCAATGATGCTCCTGAGCTGCATATTTACGTCTGAGGCAATGATTGGGTGCTCATTTTTGCATGGTTGAGGGGCCCTTCCGTGGCCAGAGTGGAGAAGTCCGCGAAACACATCGCGTGACA
The DNA here is from genome assembly GCF_040639555.1 of Streptomyces sp. NPDC023838. Lineage (NCBI taxonomy): Bacteria > Bacillati > Actinomycetota > Actinomycetes > Kitasatosporales > Streptomycetaceae > Streptomyces > Streptomyces sp. NPDC023838. The sequence continues at coordinate 181,737 of NZ_JBFAAD010000007.1, read as the reverse complement.
TCCGCTTCACCTTCTTAGGAGCTCTCAGTGCAGCAGTCCCCCCGTGCCGGTCGAGACGGCGATGTTCTGGCCGTGGTCAGTCAGAGCGGTCCCACGGTCTCGTTCTTCGACGCCGTCTCCGACCGGCACCTCGACACCGTCGACATCCTCGCCGAGCCCCACGAGGTGTGCTTCGACCCGACGCAGCGCCTGCTGTGGTGCACCACCACGTACCACTCGGGCTACTACCACGCCAACGGCGGCCGACGCACGGAGCTGACCGTCATCGACGCCGACACACGCCGTATCGTCGAGATCGTCGACCTCGCTCCGGAACATGGCCCGCACGGGCTGGCGTTGGACACCGCACGCCGTCGTCTGTACGTCAGTGTGGAGGGCTCGGCGGACCGGCCCGGCGGCGTCGTGGTGATCGACACGGAGACCCGCCGGCCCCTGGGCAGGATCGACACGGACGCGCCCGGCCCGCACTGGTTCGCCATCGACCCTTCGGGGCGCACGGGATACGCCACCAACAAGGAAGCGCCGTTCGTCTCGGTCGTCGACCTGGAACGGGGCGTCCTCACCGCGAAGGTCGAGGTGCCGGGCAGCGAGGGACTCGCCGTATCCGCCGACGGCGGGTACGCCTATGTCGCCTCGCCGTACGCTGGTTCCTTCCTCGCCGCCACCGAGAACCGTCCGGACACGGGAATCAAGGTCATCGACGCCCGTACGGCATCCGTCGTCGACACGTTGCCCACGGACGGCCTCGTCCTGCCGGTGCACCTCACCTCGACGGGCAGGCTGCTCGTGGGTGAACTGCGCATGGAGTCCGACCCGGTGTCCCAGCTCGGCCGCCAGGCGCCGGGCCGCCTCACGGCCTTCTCCGCCGAGACCCGTAAGCCGTTGGGGTCACTGGAGGTGGGACTCTTCCCGCTGACCATCACGTCGTCGCCCGACGGCCGGATCGCGTATGTGTCCTGCGTCGTCTCATCCACCGTACACATCGTCGATCTGGAGACGTTGCGGGAGCTGAGCCGGTTGGACATCGCCAAGGCCGGCGAGCCCGGAGCGCATGGTCTGGCGTACATCCCCCGCGCGGACTGAGACCGCGCCGAGGCTCGGGCCGGCTTCTGTCGTCCTTCCGACGGAGACGGCACTCAGGGAGGAGCCGCCGGTTCGGTCGTGCGAGGGATGAGTCCCCACTCGGCGCTGCTTACAGTCATTTCCGTGGATCCCGTGGATTCCGTGGATTCCGTTGAGTCCGTTGATTCTGCTTACGGAAGGGCTGGTATGCCTGAGAAGAAAGTCACGTCGGTTCTGGTCAACAGGTCGAGTGTCTCGCATAAGATCCGTTACGCGATCGCCCATCCGAGTCGTATCGCCCCGCACGTGAAACGTACGGCGCGAGACACGTGGTTGCGGCTGAAGCACCCCGACCACGTCGACTACTACCGTGCCGTGATGGCCTCAGACGCGGCCCGCAGCCCGGAGGCGGCCGTGGGCAGCAAGTCGCACGACCGCTGGCTGGCTCTGGGCAAGATGCAGTTCGACTACCTGCTGGAACACGGACTGAGTCCGGACCGGCGCATGCTGGACATCGGCTGCGGGAACCTGCGGGCCGGCTGGCGGTTCATCGAATATCTGGACGCGGGCCACTACTACGGCATAGACATATCCCCCGACATCCTCATCGCGGCGAAGGAGACCGTGGCGTCCCGGAAACTCCAGGGGAAACTGCCCCACCTGACGATCACGCAGAACCTGACCTTCGATTTCCTGCCGGATTCTCATTTCGACGTGGTTCATGCCCACAGTGTCTTCTCGCATTCACCCGTCGAGGTCATCGAGGAGTGCTTCGCGCACGTGGGCCGCATCCTTCGGCCGGACGGGTTCTTCGACTTCACCTTCGACCGTACGGAGGGCGCCGAACACCAGGTGCTGCGCGAGGACTTCTACTACAGCACCTCCACGCTCGTCGCGCTCGCCGAACGGCACGGCCTGGCCGCGCGCTTCATGGACGACTGGGAGACGCGCAAGCACGGCCAGTCCAAGATCCGCGTGGCTCACCGGGCTCCCTGACGGCGCTGTCGCGGGAGGAACGTCAACTTACGCGCACGGTGCGGCTCCCGGCCCGTACGGCGCCGTCGCCGCGCGCCTCGTAGAGTCTGCCGACATGGCATCCACTCCCGTCTCTCCCGCCGAAGCGCTCGATGTCCTGCTCGCCGGGAACCGGCGCTTCGTGGCCGGGGCGCCACAGCATCCGAACCAGGACGCCGCACGGCGCGCCGAGCTCGCCCCGGCGCAGAAGCCCTTCGCAGTGCTGCTGGGCTGCTCCGACTCGCGGCTGGCCGCCGAGATCATCTTCGACCAGGGTCTCGGCGACCTGTTCGTGGTCCGCACCGCGGGACACGTCCTGGGCCCGGAGGTCCTGGGCAGCATCGAGTACGGCACGAGCGTGCTCGACTGCCGCCTCGTCGTGGTCCTCGGGCACGACTCCTGCGGCGCCGTCGCGGCCGCCCGCGCCGCCGTCGAGGACGGGCTGCCCGCCGCGGGGTACGTCCGGGACGTCGTCGAGCGCGTCACCCCGAGCGTGCTCGCCGCCCGCGCCGCCGGTCTCACCTCGGACAGCGACCTGATCGACGCACACATACTGCACACCGTGGACCTGCTCCTGGACCGCTCCCGCGTACTCGCCGACCAGGTCGCCGCCGCCCACACCGGCGTCGTCGGCCTCGCCTACCAGCTCGCCGAGGGCAGCGCCCGCCTCGTCACCGCGCACGGCATCCACCCCGCGCCCATTGCCCCCTGAACCACCCTGTCGCTAGCCTGTGTTCGTCATTCCGGTCGTTGATCGGAGTTTCGAACACGGAGGGTGGGTGGCGGGCCATGGGGCGACTCGTGCCGGCGGTGGCCAGGGCACTGGACGTGCTGGAACTCTTCCTGGAGAGCGAGGCACCGCTCTCCGCGCCGGACGTCATGCGCAGACTGGGGCTTCCACGGACGACGGTCCACGAGCTGGTCACCACACTGGCCGCCCGCTCCTACCTGGTGGCGACGCCCGAGCAGCCGGGACGCTACCGGCTCGGCGTCCGTACGTACCAGCTCGGCAGCCGGTACGCCGAGCAGCTGGACCTCGCCGCCGAGGGGCGGCAGGTGGCCCGCGAGGTCGCCGAGACCTGCGACGAGACCGTCCACGTGGCCATCCTCGAGGACACCGATGTCATCTACATCGCCAAGGTCGACTCCACCCACGCGGTGCGCATGGTCTCGGCGGCCGGCCGCCGGCTGCCCGCGCACTGCACCTCCGTCGGCAAGATGCTGCTCGCCTCGCTCCCGGAGGCCGAGCTCGACGCCAGGATCGCGGACGGCGAGCTCGTCGCCATGACTCCCGACAGCATCACCGACCCCGCCGCGCTGCACACCGCGCTCGCCGAGATACGGGCCAGGGGGACCGCGTTCGAGCACCGCGAATCCAACCCGGACGTGAGCTGCGTGGCCGCCCCCGTACGGGACAGTGCGGGCCGGGTCGTCGCCGCGCTGTCCATCTCCGTACCGATGATCAGGTGGAGCGAGGCACGCGAGGCGGAGCTCGCCGAGCTGGCGCTGAAGGGCGCGGGCGACCTGTCCGTGCGGCTCGGCCACCGGGTTGCGCGATGAAGCCGGACGTGGCGGTGCCGGCCCGCGCCGAGCTGGGGGAGGGGCCCACCTGGGACCCGGCGAGCGGGCGGCTGATCTGGGTCGACATCCTGTCGTCGCGGATCCACACGTACGAGCCGGACAACGGCCGGCGTACGGTCATGGCGACAGAGCAGCACGTCGGCGCCGCGAAGCCGCGGGCGGGAGGCGGCCTCGTCGTCAACCTCCGTGACGGCATCGGGCTCTACGGCCCGGACGGCGCCTTCTCCTGGCTGCTGCGCGACCCCGTCCCCGGACGGCGCGGCAACGACGCGGCGGTCGCGCCGGACGGCGCCCTGTGGGTGGGCACCATGCGCTACGACGAGGCGACCGGCGGCGGCTCCCTCACCCGCGTCGCGGGCGACGGCACGGCCACCCCGCAGCCCGGCCCCGTCTCGGTCAGCAATGGCACCGGCTGGAGCCCGGACGGCCGCCTCATGTACTACGTCGACAGCCCCACCCGACGCATCGATGTCTTTGACTTCGATGGACACGGCGCCCACGACAGGCGCCCGTTCGCCGTCATCGACGAGGGGGACGGCTTCCCCGACGGGCTCACCGTCGATGCGGAAGGCGGTGTCTGGGTGGCCCTGTGGGACGGAGCCGCGGTGCGCCGCTACGACCCGGACGGCACGCTCAGCCTGGTCGTCGAGCTGCCGGTGCGCCGCCCCACCGCCTGCGCCTTCGGCGGCCCGGACCTCACCGACCTGTACGTCACCTCGGCGCGGGTCGGACTGAGCCGGCCGCACCCGCTCTCCGGGGCGCTCCTGGTGCTGCCCGGCACGGGACGCGGAATCCCGGGCACCGCCTTCGCCGGCTGAGCGAAGGCGGTACCCGGGCTCCTGGGCTCAGCGGGTCGAGAAGGCGTGCACGGTCGACGTCCGGTACGTCTGGCCCGGGCGCAGCACCGTGGACGGGAATTCGGGGTGGTTGGGCGAGTCCGGGAAGTGCTGGGATTCCAGGCAGAGGGCGTCGCCCTGGCGGTAGATGTGGCCCGATGTGCCGACCAGGGTGCCGTCCAGGAAGTTGCCGCTGTAGAACTGCATGCCCGGCTCGGTGGTGTACATCTTCATCACCCGCCCGGAGCGCGGCTCGGCGAGCGTGAGCGCGTACTCGGGATGCGACGTCCGCCCCTTGTCCAGGACCCAGTTGTGGTCGAATCCCTTGGCGTAGAGCAGCTGTTGGTGGCTCGTGCGGATGTCCCGGCCGATCGGCTTCGTACGCCGGAAGTCCAACGGGGTCCCGGACACCCGGGCCAGTTCGCCGGTCGGGATGAGGCCCGCGTCGACCGGGGTGTAGCGGGCGGCGGCCAGTTCGAGGGTGTGGTCGTAGACCGGGCCGCTGCCCTCGCCCGCCAGATTGAAGTAGGTGTGGCTGGTGAGGTTGACGACGGTCGCCCGGTCGGTGGTCGCCGAGTAGTCGATGCGCCACTCGCCGCGCGCCGTGAGGGTGTAGGTGACCTGGACCTTCAGGGTGCCGGGGTAGCCCATCTCGCCGTCCGGTGAGATGCGGGAGAGCACGAGCCCGGTGCCGGAGCGACCGGCGAAGGGCTCGACGTGCCACATCTGCTTGTCGAATCCCTTGGTGCCGCCGTGCAGGCTGTTCACACCGTCGTTGAGCGGCAGTTGGTAGGTGTGCCCGTCGAGGGTGAACTTGCCCGCCCCGATGCGGTTGCCGAAGCGGCCGATGAGACCGCCGAAGTACGGGGACTTGGCGACGTAGTCCGCGAGGTTGTCGAAGCCGAGCGCGATGTTGGCCCGGTGGCCGTGCCGGTCGGGCACGTCGAGGCGGTGCACGAGCCCGCCGTAGGAGAGGACCTCCAGGCGGATCCCGCCGTTGGCGACGGCCCACAGGTGTACGGGGGTGCCGTCGGCCAGGGTGCCGAACAGCGTCTTGGTGGGGGTGCGGCCCGGCGCGGCGTGCGCCGGTGCGGCGTGGGCCGTGCCCACGCTCGTCGCTGCCACGCCCGCGGCGAGGCCCGCCGCCATGACCGTACGTCTGCTGGTGTTCATGTCCACTGCTCCTGAGGGAAGGTGATGGTGTGTCATGAGCCGACCTTGCGTTTGTTCCAGACGTCGAAGCCCACCGCGGCCAGCAGGACGAAGCCCTTGATGACCTGCTGGTAGTCGGTGCCGACGCCGACCAGCGACATACCGTTGTTGAGGACGCCGAGCACCAGGCCGCCGATGATCGCGCCCAGCACCGTGCCGACGCCGCCGCTCATCGAGGCGCCGCCGATGAAGGCGGCCGCGATGGCCTCCAGTTCGAAGTTGACGCCCGCGTTGGGGGTGCCCGCGTTCAGGCGCGCCGCGAAGACGACACCGGCCAGGGCGGCGAGGATCCCCATGTTGACGAAGACCAGGAAGGTGACCCGCTTGTCCTTGACGCCGGAGAGCTTCGCCGCCGCCTGGTTGCCGCCGAGCGCGTACACATGGCGTCCCACGACCGCGTTGCGCATCACGAAGCCGAGCCCGATGAGCAGGGCGGCCAGCAGGAGCAGCACCACAGGTACGCCCCGGTAGCTGGCCAGGGTGAAGGTGAAGGCGAGGACCGCGGCGGCCATTGCCACGCACTTGGCCAGGAACAGGCCGCGCGGGAGCACATCGAGTTCGTACGCCTGCTCACGCCGCCGGGAGCGCACCTCCTGGATCAGGACGACCGTGATCAGGGTCAGCCCCAGCAGGAGGGTGAGGTTGTGGTAGTTGGTGTCGGGTCCGACCTCCGGAAGGTATCCGGTGGAGATCTTCTGGAAGCCCTCGGGGAACGGGCCGAGCGAGCGGGATCCGAGCAGGATCTGGGTGCCGCCCCGGAAGAGCAGCATCCCGGCGAGCGTGACGATGAAGGACGGGATGCCGACGTACGCGATCCAGAACCCCTGCCAGGCGCCCGCGACCGCGCCGATGGCGAGCGCGACGGCCAGGGCGAGCACCCAGGGCACATGGTGCTCCACCATCATCACGGCGCACGCCGCCGAGACGAAGGCCGCCAGTGAGCCCACCGACAGGTCGATGTGGCCGGCGATGATGACGATCACCATGCCGATGGCGAGAACGAGGATGTAGCTGTTCTGGAGCACCAGGTTGGTGACGTTGTTCGGCTTGAGCAGGACGCCGTCGGTCCATATCTGGAACAGCACGACGATCAGTCCGAGCGCGACCAGCATCCCGTACTGGCGCATGTTGCGTCGGGCCGCGTCCAGGAGCAGCGCCCCGGTGGGGGAGCGAGGGGGCTCGGGAGTCCTCGGGGTGCTCGGTGCGGCGTCGGTGGTGACCGGACCCATTTTCGGCTACCTCTTGTTCGTGGTCATGTCGTGCGTGGTCATGAGGCGCATCAGTACTTCCTGGGTCGCGTCCGCCCGGGCGGCCTCGCCGGTGAGCCGGCCGGCCGCCATCGTGTAGATGCGGTCGCACATGCCGAGGAGTTCGGGCAGTTCGGAGGAGATGAAGACGACGGCCTTGCCCTGGGCGGCGAGCTGGTCGATGACGGTGTAGATCTCGTACTTGGCGCCCACGTCGATGCCGCGCGTGGGCTCGTCGAGGATCAGCACATCGGGACCCGCGAAGATCCACTTGCTGAGGACGACCTTCTGCTGGTTGCCGCCGGACAGCCGCCCGACCGGCTCGAAGACGGTCGGCGCCTTGATGCCCATGGAGGTGCGGTACGACTCGGCGACCCGCCGCTCCTCGTGCTCGTCGACGATCCCGCGCCGGGACACCTTGTCGAGGGCGCCCAGGGTGATGTTGCGGCTGATGGTGTCGATGAGGTTGAGGCCGTAGTGCTTGCGGTCCTCCGTGACGTACGCGATGCCGTGGCCGACCGCCTCGGGGACGGTCTTCGTACGGATCTCGCGGCCGTCCTTCCATACCGTGCCGCTGATGCCCCGGCCGTAGGAGCGGCCGAAGACGCTCATGGCCAGTTCGGTGCGGCCCGCCCCCATCAGCCCGGCGACGCCCACGATCTCGCCCCGCCGCACATGCAGCGTGACGTCGTCGACGACCTTGCGCTGCTGGTCGATGGGGTGGTGCACGGTCCAGTCCCGCACCTCCAGGGCGGGGTGGGCACCCGGATCGCCGTCGTAGGGGGTGCGCGGCGGGAAGCGGTGGTCGAGGTCGCGGCCGACCATGGACCGGATGATGCGCTCCTCGGTGGTGTCCGGGGCCTTCACATCGAGGGTCTCGATGGTTCTGCCGTCCCTCAGGACGGTGACCGAGTCGGCGACCGCCGCGATCTCGTTGAGCTTGTGCGAGATGATGATCGAGGCGATCCCCTGGGCCTTGAGCTCCAGGATCAGGTCGAGGAGATGGGCGCTGTCCTCGTCGTTGAGCGCGGCGGTCGGCTCGTCCAGGATCAGCAGCCGGACCTCCTTGGAGAGGGCCTTGGCGATCTCCACGAGCTGCTGCTTGCCGACCCCGATGTCCGCCACCCGGGTCTGCGGATGGTCGCGCAGGCCCACCCTCTTCATCAGCCGCGCCGCGTGCTTGAGCGTCTCGCCCCAGCTCACGATGCCCCGGGTGGCGTGCTCGTTGCCGAGGAAGATGTTCTCGGCGATGGAGAGGTAGGGGACGAGCGCCAGCTCCTGGTGGATGATGACGATGCCGCGCGCCTCACTGGCCCTCATGTCCTTGAACGCGCAGGGCTCCCCCTGGAAGAGGATGTCGCCCTCGTAGCTGCCGTGCGGGTGTACGCCGCTGAGCACCTTCATCAGGGTGGACTTGCCCGCGCCGTTCTCACCGCAGATGGCGTGCACCTCACCGGGCGCCACGGTGAGGGACACGTCCGAGAGTGCCCGGACGCCCGGGAACGTCTTGACGATGGAGCGCATCTCCAGGATGGGCGCCGCCGTGTCCGGGTTGCTCACTTCAGGTCACTCGCCTTGATGTAGCCCGAGTCGACCAGCGTGGCCTGGTAGTTGGACTTGTCGACACTGACCGGGTTGAGCAGGAAGGCCGGCACGACCTTCTTCTCGTTGTCGTACGTCTTGGTGTCGTTGACCTGAGGCGTCTTGCCGGTGAGCACCGCGTCGGCCATCTGCACGGCCTGCTTGGCCAGGGCGCGGGTGTCCTTGTAGACGGTCTGGGCCTGGTCGCCCGCGATGATGGACTTCACGGACGCCACCTCGGCGTCCTGCCCGGTGACCACCGGGTACGGCTTGGCGGCGGTTCCGTAGCCGCCGGAGCGCAGTGCGGACAGGATGCCGATCGAGATCCCGTCGTACGGCGAGAGGACGGCGTCGACGTGCTCGGTGGAGTACGACTTCGTCAGGAGGTCGTCCATGCGCTTCTGCGCGGTGGCGCCGTCCCAGCGAAGCGTGGTCACCTGGTTGAGCCGGGTCTGACCGCTGCGGACGACGAGCTGCTTCTTGTCGATGTAGGGCTGAAGCGTCTTGAGGGCGCCCTGGAAGAAGTAGCGGGTGTTGTTGTCGTCCGGCGATCCGGCGAACAGCTCGATGTTGAAGGGGCCCTGCTTGCCGCCCTTGAGGCCCAGCTTGTCGACGATGTACGTGGCCTGGAGCACGCCCACCTTCTCGTTGTCGAACGACGCGTAGTAGTCGACGTTCGGCGAGCCGAGGATGAGACGGTCGTAGGAGATCACCTTGATGTGCTGGTCGGCGGCCTGCTTGAGGACGTCGCTGAGCGCGCGTCCGTCGATGGCCGCGATCACCAGGGCGTCCACTCCCTTGGTGATCATGTTCTCGACCTGGGCGACCTGCTGGTCGACGCTGTCCTCGCCGTACTGGAGGTCGGTCTTGTAGCCGAGCGCGCGGAACTGCTGGGCCATGTTGTTTCCGTCGGCGATCCAGCGCTCCGACGACTTGGTCGGCATCGCTATGCCGATCGTGGCTCCCTTGCCGCCCTTGGGCGTCGCCTTGCCACCGCCCTCGCTGTCCTGCCCGCAGGCAGTGAGGGCGAGGACGAGGGATCCGGCGAGGAGGGCGAGTGCGACTGGTCGGTTGCGGCGCATGATCATCAGTCCTTCGGGTTCGCGGGGAAGCGGTGCAGGGGGCCGGGGAGGCGGGAGCCGAGCGGGGACATGCCGCCGTCGGCGCCGAGGCGGGCGAGCAGATCGAGGACGAGCCGGCCCCGGCGCACCCGCTCGCGGGCGGTTTCCAGGGCGGTGTCGCGCAGATGGGCGCCGTAGGGGTAGATGCCGGGCGCGCGGGAGAGGCCGAACTTGAGGTAGAGCGGGGCGGCGCGGAGGATCAGCTCGGCCGCCTCGTACATCCGCACATAGCCGCCGAGGTCGTCGGGCGCCTCGATGTAGAGGTCCAGGGGGACCCTCGACACCCGCCGGATCTCGGTGAAGTGAGCAGACGTCAGATCGGACGGCACGTTGACGGAGTCGGCGCCCAGCTGCTCGTACACCGCCACCGAAGCCGGGTTGACCGGGCCGATCAGCGCGGAGACCTTCAGGGTGGTGTTGGCGGGCAGCAGGCCCTGCTCGCGCATCCGGTGCAGGCTCCACAGCACGCCCTCGTCGGCCACGAGCAGGCAGCGCACACCCAACTCGGCGGCGCGCAGGGCGTCTTCGACGCATCCGGCGAGCGCGTCATGGCCACGGGCGCGCAGCCCCGCGCCGCCCGAGTCGGTACGGACGGAGGCCCCGGCGTCCCAGGTGCCGCGCGGCCCCGTGAACAGGCAGAGCTCGATGTCACGCTCGGCGCAGCCCTCCACCATCTCGGTGATCTCGGCGTCGGAGAGCATCCACACGCCGCTGCCCTGGCTGACGCGGTGGACGGGCACGTCGAGGCGGGACGACTCCTTCAGTACGACGGCGAGCGCCTCCGGGCCCTCGACGGAGGGGAGCTCGGTACGCCAGGTGCCTCCGTCGGGGAACGTGTGCGGGGAGAGGTCGGCGGGGTTGCCGCGAGGCGCGGCCAGACCCAGTGTCGCCAGGGCCGGTTCACCGGGTCGGCGAGGGCCCTCGGGGTCGGGGAAGGGGGTGGTGGCTGGTGCGTCGGTCACAGGCGGGTTCCTTGTACGGGAGGTCAAGAGACTGTGGTGTTCGATATGTCGAACGAGGTTCGGGTCATAGGGTGTGCGCAGGTACCGCTGCGGCCGGGCGCGAGGCCTCAGGGGCGCAGCAGCACCTTTCCGGTCTTCGGGTCACCGCCTCCGACCAGCGCGAGGGCGTCGGTGTACCGCTCCAGCGGGAACTCGTGCGTGATGAGCCGGGCCGGGTCGATGAGGCCCGTGCTGTAGGCCCGTACGGCGAACGACCAGGCGGCGGACGGGGCGCCGAAGACGCTCCGCACGGTGAGCTGGCTCACCGAGAGGTGCACCGGGTCGATGCCCACCGCGCCTTGCGCGAACATCCCGGTGAGGACGACCCGGCCCCCACGCCGGGCCAGGAGACAGGCGTCGGCGGCGGTGGTGCGGGCCCCGGCCGTCTCGACGACGAGGTCGTAGCGGCCGTGCGCCTCGGAGGAGAGGTCGGGCGTACGGGCCTCGGTCGCGCCCATGCGGCAGGCCAGCTCGGCCCGTTCGAGCCGCGGGTCGACGACGGCCAGCTCGCCGGGGGTGGTGGCGGCCAGGAACTGGACCGCGAGCAGCCCGAGCGTTCCCGCGCCGACCACCGCGATCCGTTCGCCCGGCTCCGGCGCGGCCGCCCGGACGGCCGCGGCGACCACCGCGGCCGGCTCCAGCAGGGCCGCGCCGCGCAGGTCCGCGTCGTCCGGCAGCAGGTGCAGCAGCCGGGCGGGCACCACGAGGTGGTCGGCGAAGGCGCCGGGACGGGTGAAGCCGGTCTCCGCGTACGCGGCGGAGCACAGGGAGGTGTCCCCGGCCCGGCACCGCTCGCAGGTCCCGCAGTAGCGAAAGCCCTCGGCCACCGCCTTGCGCCCCACCAGTGCGGGCTCGACGCCGGGCCCGGCCGCCACGACGGTCCCGGACCACTCGTGGCCGGGCGTGACGGGGTAGTGCACATAGCCGGGGGCGCGGTGGCCGTCGTACACCTCGCGGTCGCTCATGCAGATCCCGGCGGCGGCGACCTCGACGAGCACCTCGCCGGAGCCGGGCCGCGGGCGCGGCCCGGTGACCAGGTGGTGGATGCCGGGCGCGTCGACGATGATCGCGCGGCTGGTCGCCCGGGCGCCCACGCCCTCCGTCTTGCGCCCGCCGCCCGGGTCCTCGGTCGCGCGGCCGGTCATCCCGCTCCTCCCGAGGCCTTGGGGGCGCGCTTCTCCCAGCCCTCCGCCCACAGGTCGAACCGGGCCTGCTGCTGGGGGAACTCGGCGGCCGCGTCCACATCGAGCTCCACGCCGAGCCCCGGGGCCTGCGGGAGCTCGAAGTAGCCGTCGACGACCTGGGGGGCGCCCTTGACGACCTTCTTGATCTCCGCGTCCGCGAAGTCGTTGAAGTGCTCCAGGATCTTGAAGTTCGGGGTGCAGCCCGCCACCTGGAGGCTGGCCGCGGTGAGCACCGGGCCGCCCACGTTGTGCGGCGCGACCAGCACGTAGTGCGCCTCGGCGGTCGCGGCGAGCTTGCGGGTCTCCAGGATGCCGCCGATGTGGCCCACGTCGGGCTGGATGATGTCGACGGCCTGCGACTCGAAGAGCTCCCTGAACTCGATGCGGTCGTGGATGCGTTCGCCGGTCGCGACCGGGATGTCCACCTTGGCGGCGACCTTCTCCAGCGCCTTGAGGTTCTCCGGCGGCACCGGCTCCTCCAGCCAGGCGGGCTTGAACGGCGCGAGATCGCGGGCCAGGCGCACGGCCGTGGACGGCGAGAAGCGCCCGTGCATCTCCAGCATCAGCTCCGTGTCGGGGCCGATCGCGTCCCGTACGGCCTCGATCAGCGACACGGCGTACCGGGTCTGCTGGTGGTCGAGCTCGAAGTGGCCGGTGCCGAACGGGTCGATCTTCAGCGCCCGGTAGCCGCGCTCGACGACCGCACGGGCCGCCTTGTGGTAGGCCTCCGGGGTGCGCTCGGTCGTGTACCAGCCGTTGGCGTACGCCTTGACCCGGTCCGTCACCTTGCCGCCGAGCAGCTGCCAGACGGGGACGCCGAGCGCCTTGCCCTTGATGTCCCAGCACGCCATCTCGATGACCGCGATGCCGGACATCACGATCTCGCCGGCGCGCCCGTAGTCGCCGTACTTCATCCGGCGCACGAGGTCCTCGACCGCGAACGGGTCCGAGCCGGCGATGTGGTTGGCCTCGGCCTCGCGCAGATATCCGAGGAGCGCGTCGGTGTGGCCGAGCATGCGGGTCTCGCCCACTCCGGTGAGGCCCTCGTCGGTGTGGACCTGGACGTATGTGAGGTTGCGCCAGGGGGTCCCGACGACGTGCGTGGTGATTCCGGTGATTCGCAAGGCAGTTGCTCCCGATGCTGCGGCCAGGACGTTCGATATTTCGTCACACGTTCGAAATGTTGGCGTGACGGTAATGACGTGCGGTCGCGGGTGTCAATGGGTCGCGCGGGAACCGTTCCGGAGTCAGTGGTGCTCACCGCCCTGTGGAACGGTCGCGGGCCGCCTCGGGTGTTGACGCGGGGGCCGGAGAAGCGGAATGCTCCCGGCGGCACAGCAGTGACGAAATGCAGAACACTGTCCGAAATCTCGAACCCGCACCGAGAGTCGAGGAGTTCAGCATGACCCCACGCACCCCCACCGGGCCGACGGAGGAACCCGGGTCGACGGAGCGACCTGACTCCGGGCCCAGCCGCAGAGCCATCGTCAGCGCGCTCGGCGCACTGCCGCTGGCCGGGGCGATCGGCCCCGCGTTCGCGGCCTCCCCGGCGTGGGCCGCCGGCGCGCACCCCGCCGCCGACGCGCACCCCGCCGCCGTCGCGATCCCCGCGCCCGTCGCCCACTGGGCCTTCGACGAGACGGCCGGAACCAGCGCCGCCGACAGCGCCGCCGGCCGCACGCTCACCCTCAACGCGGGCGCTCGCTGGGGCGCGGCGAAGTCGGGAGCGTCCAGCCTCGACGTGTCAGCGGGCGGCAACGCCACCGCTCCGGGGCCCGTGGTCGACACCACCAAGAGCTTCAGCGTCTCCGCCTGGGTCCGGCTCACCGCTACCAACGGATACCAGACCTACGTGTCCGTCGACGGCGCCCAGGTCAGCGGCTTCTTCCTGCAACTGCGCGACGACACCGGCGCGTTCGCCTTCACCCGGCTGCCCTCCGACACCTCCTCCGCGAACGGCGCCGCCGCCGTGGCCGGTGCCTCCTTCGCCCCGGTGACCGGCACGTGGTACCACCTGCTCGGGGTTGACGACGTGGCCGCCGGGACCGTCCGGCTGTACGTCAACGGCGTCCTGGAGGGTGAGGCCCCCTACACCGGCGGCTGGCGCGCGGGCGGCGCGACCGCCGTCGGCCGCGGCCTGTTCGCGGGCGCGGAAGTCGACCAGGCACATGGCCTCATCGACGAGGTCCAGGTCTTCGACACCGCCCTCACCGCCGAGCAGGCCGCGGCCCTCGCAGGTGTGCCGGTGGACTCCACGCGACCGCTGCTGACCATCGACACCACCCGGCCGGGCCCCGTGGTCAGCCCGGAACTCGGGGGGATCTTCTTCGAGGACATCAACCACAGCGGCGAGGGCGGCCTCTACGCCGAACTCGTCAACAACCGCAGTTTCATGGCCGCGGCCACGCCGCTGCACTGGTCCACCGTAGGCACCGCCACCTTCGCCGTGGACCCCGGACAGCCGCTCAACCAGGCCCTCACCCAGTCGCTGCGCGTCACCGCCACCGCCGCCGGGGACGGCGTCGCGAACGAGGGCTTCTGGGGCATCCCGGTCCGCCCCGCCACCACGTACCGCGCCTCGCTCTACGTCAAGTCGCCGTCCAGGAAGGGCAAGTTGACGGTCTCGATCGTCGGCACGGACGGCAGGGTCCACGCCACCGCGACCACGGGCGCGCTCACCAGCGCCTGGCGCAAGCACGAGCTGACCCTGCGCACGGGACCCGGCGCCCCCACGACCCTCAACGCCCGCCTGGTCGTCACCGCCGGGGCCGCCGGCACGCTCTGGCTGAGCCAGGTCTCCCTCTTCCCGCCGACGTACAAGGGCAGGCGCAACGGCCTGCGGGTGGACCTGATGGAGAAGCTCGCCGCCCTGCGCCCCGCGTTCCTGCGCTTCCCCGGCGGCAACTACCTCGAAGGCAACGTCATCGCCGACCGCTTCGACTGGAAGAAGACGATCGGCCCCGTCGAGCAGCGGCCCGGTCACCACAACTCCGCCTGGGGATACTGGTCCACCGACGGACTGGGCCTGCCCGAATACCTCCAGATGACCGAGGACCTGGGCTGCACCCCGCTGCTGTGTGTGTACGCCGGGTACTCCCTGCAAGGCGCCCACGTCACCGGCGACGCCCTGAAGCCCTTCGTGCAGGACGCCCTCGACCAGATCGAGTACATCACCGGGCCCGCCACCTCCACCTGGGGCGCCAGGCGCGCGGCCGACGGACACGCGGCGCCCTACCCCCTCAAGTACGTGGAGATCGGCAACGAGGACTGGTTCGACAAGTCCGGCTCGTACGAAGAGCGTTATGCTGCCTTTTATGACGCGATCAAGGCCCGGTATCCGGCTCTGAAGCTGATCGCCACGACACCGGTCGCCTCGCGCCCGTACGACCTGATCGACGAGCACTACTACCAGTCGCCGTCCGCGTTCCAGGCGGGCTCGCACAAATACGACGGCCGGGACCGCCACAGCCCCAAGGTCTTCGTCGGGGAGTGGGCCGCGCAGGAGGGCCGCCCCACCCCCAACCTCGACGCGGCGCTCGGCGACGCGTCCTGGGTGGCCGGGATGATCCGCAACTCCGACCAGGTCCTGATGGAGTCGTACGCGCCGCTGTTCAGCCACGTCAACGACAACACCTGGGCCACCAATCTCATCGCGTACTCCGGCCTGACCAGCTACAACTCGCCCAGCTACTACGCACAGCAGATGCTGCGCACCCGCCGGGGCACGGTGGTGCTGCCCACCGAGGTGCGCGCGCTGCCGGGCCTGAACGTCGTCACCACCCATGACCCGGGCAGCCGCCGCGTCTACCTCGCGGTGGTCAACACGAGCGGCACGGCCCGCAAGACGGCCGTCTCCCTGCGGGGGGTCGCCCGCACGGCGTCGACCGGCACCGTCACGGTCCTGACCGCGGCGGACAGGAAGGCCACCAACACCCTCGGCGACCCGGAGGCGGTGGTCCCGCACAGCCGGTCCGTCGGCGGCATCACACCCGCCTTCACGGCGACCTTCGCCCCCTACTCGGTCACGGTCCTGGAGGTGCGGACGGCCTGAGCGGCGCGGGGTGAGGAGCTGCGGCGCGTGGCCCCCGGCAGCGCGTCGCAGCGGTGCCCCGCACCGTCAACTACAACGGGGCCAGGCCGAGCCGCACCGCGCGTTCGACCGGGGAGTAGGCGCCGTCCGGGCGGTCCAGGTCCAGCGGCGCGGTCGCCATGAGGGGCGGCTGAGCCAGGAACCGAGGGACGGTGCCGTGGTGGGCCTGGGCCGCGTGGATCAGGAACGGATGGCAGAGGTAGACGTCACCGGCCCGCCCGGTGGCGAGGGCCAGGGGACGATCGGGTGCGTCGAGCCTGCCCGCCTCGTCCATGGCCGTGCACTGGGCGAACATGTTCATGCCCGCCTCACCGGCGGGCTCAAGGAACGCCGGGACGTCCAGGTGTGAGCCGACCTTGATCCTGGTCGGCGCGGTCTCGGCGTCGACGTCGGAGAAGAGGAACGTCCCGCCAGGGCCGGGTCCGGCGAATCACCTGATCTGACGCGACCAGAACGGATATGGCCTGGTTGCCTCTGGTGTCCGAACTTGGCACGCTGTAAAAGACCGCGAGTCGCTCACAACGGACGCCCCTGGGGCCCGGTGTCACCCGCCACCCGCCACTGGCTCATGATGGCCCGCATGTCCCACACTTCCAGACGCGGCCTGCTCGCCGTTTTCGCGGCCTCTGCCGCCTCCGTTCCGCTCAGCGGCCTGGCCGCAGCCCCGGCACGTGCCGCGGGTTCCACCGTTGCCGCCGGTTCCGCCGGGTCCCTCGCGGCGCCCACCGGTCTGGCCTCGCCGCGCTCCTCGGTGACGCTGCCGCCGCTGAACGCCTCCTATTTCAGCCAGCTGACGCTGAACACCCCGCTCACCGCCGCCGTACTGTCGGGCACCCCGGCCCGCACCGAGGTCACCTCCGGCGGCAAGCGCGTCGCCCTGCTGACGCACGGCGCCCGTACCGTCGTCCTGCCGGGTCCGCAGCGGACGTTCTCGGAGAACAAGAAGTCCTTCGTGGACGACTTCGGGCGCACCCTGCCGGACCTGTCGCTGCCCGTGGCGGACCGCTCGTACTGGGGCACCTCCCCGGGCGGCGGCAGCTGGTCGACCCTGGGGCCCGCCGACACCGACTACTCGGTCGTGCCGGGCGCCGGTGTCATCTCGCTCACCACCGACTTCGCCAGCCGCCACGCCACCCTGCGCGACGGCGAGATCACCGACTTCGACGTGCGGTCCGTGGCGCACTTCGACAAGGTGCCCACCGGCCAGGCGTGCTCCTACGCGCTGTCCTTCGGCTACCAGGACACCAGCAACAACTACCGGGCCCGGCTGTCCTTCCTGACGACCGGCGCGGTCGAGCTGCGCGTGGAGAAGGAGGTCGCCGACACGGTCAGCCTGCTGCCGAACACGACCGCCCTCACCCTCGCCACGGGCGTCACCGCCGGCACGGACTGGACGATCCGGGTACGCCGCGAGGGCACCCGCATCCTGGTGAAGGCCTGGCGCACGGCTTCCACGGAGCCGGCCGCCTGGACCGGCGACACCACCGACGCCACCTTCGGCAAGGGACGGGTCGGCCTGCGCGCCCTGGCCAACAACGGCTGCACCAACCTGCCGGTCAAGCTCGTCGTCAGCCGCTTCCAGATGGACGAGTCCACCTGGGCCACACCGCCGAGCGTCACCCACGGCGACTGGGTGCGGGTGCTGCCCGAGCCCTTCGACGGGAACTGGACGCCGGAGCTGGAGAAGACCATCCGCGCCTGGGCGGGCTCGACGGCGCCCGACGTCCTCGCGTACGCGGCGATGTTCCTCGCCGCCGCGCCCACGGTCGTCAGCGGCTCCGGGCCGGCCAAGGACAAGCAGGTCCTGGGCGAGGCGGGTTACGGCTACCTCGACCCGCAGGGCTACCGCTACGAGGGCGCCGACTTCCACGAGTACATGAACACCGGCTGGACCTTCCCCGACGGCACCTACACCGGCCCGTCGAGCAAGCAGGTCGGCAACCTCGACTGCTCCGGCTTCACGCGCATGGTGTACGGCTACCACATGGGCGTACCGATGGCCGCGGGCGAGGACACCTCCCACACCCGCATCCCGCGCAAGTCCCGGAACATGGTCGACTACACGCCCGGCGTGCGCATCGACCAGACCGACGGGACGAACCCGCCTGCCGCGACCCTGCTCCAGCCCGGTGACCTGGTGCTGTTCAACGCCGACTCCGGCGACGACAACCCGACCGTCACGGTGGACCACGTCGGCATCTACCTGGGCGCGGACGCGGACGGCAAGCGTCGCTTCGTCTCCAGCCGCAAGACGAACAACGGCCCCACCATGTCGGACATGGGCGGCGCATCCCTGCTGGACGGCACGGGCACGTACGCCAAGAAGCTGCACACCGTCCACCGCATCTGACGGCTGGTCCGGATTCCGGATCGAAGTCGTACGCCGGCGCCGGAGCGGAAGCGGCGTTGACGCGCAGGCCCCGCCTCCCGCCGCCGCCACGCCGACGCCGGTGCGGTGGCGGCGGGAGCCACGTGGTGTGGCTACTGTCGAGGCGGGAACCCGTGCATACCGGTCGCTCCAGCGGGCAATCGCCCCGCAACAGGCCACCCTCGCAGGAAAGGGCACCTCATGGGACACGGCGGAAACGTCATCGCGGAACTGGAGACCGACCACCGCGAGGTGGAGGAGATGTTCGACCGGATCCGCGCCCTGCCTCCGCGCGACGAGAAGCGGAAGGACGTCGCTGACGAGTTCACCATCGAACTGGTCCGTCACTCGGTCGCCGAGGAGATGTATCTCTATCCCGCGGTGCGCGAGCACGTCCCCGGCGGCGACGCGATCGCGGACAGGGAGATCAAGGACCATGCCACCGTCGAGAAGCTGCTGAAGGACCTGGAGAAGGCGTCCGTGGGCGACGCCGAGTTCGACACCCTGGTCGCCCAGGTGATCTCCGAGGTCAGTGCGCACATCGCCGACGAGGAGAAGAACCTCTTTCCGGCCCTCGCGGGCGTCTGCTCCGACGAGCAGCTGAACGACCTCGGCGACAAGATCCGTACCGCCAAGAAGGTGGCGCCCACCCGGCCGCACCCCGGCGCCCCCAGCACCCCTCCCGGCAACAAGCTCCTCGCCCCCGGAGCCGGACTCGTCGACCGCGCCCGCGACTTCGTCACCGGACGGGGCAAGTAACCCCGGGCGAACGCACAGGAGATGGAGCCGGGCGGCGGGCCCCGCGACGTCCGGCCGGACCCGAAGGGCGGTGCATGAGCGTGGGGAAGCAGAGCTCGGACGGCCCATGGGTGGACGGCATCGAGACGGCCGTCTACACCGTGCCCACCGATCTGCCCGAGGCCGACGGCACCCTGGCGTGGGACTCCACGACGCTGGTGCTGGTCCGGGCGCGCTCGGGAGACACGACGGGCCTCGGCTACACCTATGGCGCCGCGCAGACCGCCGCGGTCGTGGAGGGTCTGCTGGCCGACGCCGTCACCGGCCGACCCGTCTGGGACGTCCCGGCCGCGAACGAGGCGATGACCCGTGCCGTACGCAACGCGGGCCGCCCGGGGCTGATCGCCGGGGCGGTGTCGGCCGTCGACATCGCCCTGTGGGACCTCAAGGCACGCGTCCTCGGTGTGCCGCTCGGCCGTCTCCTCGGCGCGGCCCGGACCGAGCTCCCCGTCTACGGCAGCGGCGGCTTCACCACGTACGACGAGGAGACCCAGGCCCGTCAGCTGAGCGCCTGGGTGCACGACCAGGGCATCGCACGCGTGAAGATCAAAATCGGCGAGTCGTGGGGGCGGGCCGAAGAGCGCGACCGCGCGCGCGTGGCCCGGGCACGCGCCGTCATCGGCGACAGCGCCGAGCTGTACGTGGACGCCAACGGCGGGTACACGGCCAAGCAGGCCGTGCGCATGGCGGAGCACCTCCACGCCCAGGGCGTGACCTGGTTCGAGGAGCCCGTCTCCTCCGACGACCTGCCAGGCCTCGCCCTCGTCCGGGCGGCCGTCCCGCTGGACGTCACCGCCGGTGAATACGGCTACACGCTCGCCTACTTCGACCGAATGCTGCGCGCCGGCGCCGTGGACTGCCTCCAGGCGGATGTGACCCGGTGTGGCGGCATCACCGTCTGGCTGCGGGCCGCGGCCCTCGCGGAGGCCGCCGGCCTGGAGATCTCCGGCCACTGCGCGCCCCACGCGCACGCCCACGCGGCGGCGGCCGTCCCCAACCTGCGGCACCTGGAATGGTTCCACGACCACGTCCGCATCGAGTCCCTCTTCTTCGAGGGGACGCTCTCCCCGGCCGGGGGGACGATCAGCCCCGGCGGGAGCGACGCCCCCGGCCTCGGGCTGACCCTGAGGGAGAAGCAGGCGGAGCAGTACCGCGTTTCCTGACCTGACATGCGGTCAGGACGGCGGTGCGGCACGCCTGCACGTGCCTGATCGTGTGCGCGGTGTCGTCGGCTACGCGGGCTGGTTGGTGACGTAGAAGCCGGGGTCGTGAATGGGGGTGATCTCGGCGCTCTCGCCCTGAGCGGCCAGCCATTCCTGGCGGAGGCGGGCGGCCTCGTCGTCGGCCTGGGAAGCGGGGACGAGGCGGCCGTCGGGGGTGAGGCGCATCGGCGTGTCACCGGCGGGGCGCCAGTCGAAGCGGGCGGCGATCTTGAAAAGGTCTTCCTGAGTGAGGGGGCCGCCGTTGTCCTTCTCGGCCTGGAGGGCGGTCGGGTGGTAGTCCTCGTAACCGCCGGGCATGTGAAGGGTGAGGAAGTGGGCGCCCTCGCCGGGCGGAGTGGCCCAGGTGTGGCGCGTGCCACTGGTGATGTGGGCGAGGGCGCGCGGACGCAGCTCCACGACCTCGTCGTCGACCTGGACCAAGAGAGTGCCGGAGACGACGTAGTACGTCTCCGTGGACTCGGCGTGGGTGTGCAGCGGAGGGCCCGACCAGGCCGGTCCCTGGCGGGTTTCCACCCAGGAGGCCGCCTGGCCCGTCATCTTGCTGGAGAGGACGATCTCGAATCCACGGCGGCCTTCGGGGCGCTGGCCGGGGAGGACGATGTGCGTCATAAGAGGGCTTCTCTTTCCGCTTGATAATGGCTTGAGTTCTGATCTACCTCACAGCGGGCCTGTTCGTCTGCGGGCCCCCGTCCGCAGTCGAACGCGGACGCCCCTCCCGCCCCGGGCTGCCACCCCGGCGGCTGAGACTCCCGTCACCTGCTGGGGTTTCCCCGGGCGGCCCGGGTGATCGTTCACAGAATTCGCTCGGTGGCGAACACTCCTGTGGTGAGGTGGCCTTCCTGGCCGTTGTCCCTCTCCCAGGAGCCCGCCGCGCCCGTTTGCCGGCGGGAAATCTTCGGGGACTGCGTTTACGCCGATGCTCTGACGCGTCACGCTGATGGCCTTGCCGAACTGTTTACCGAGGAGGGCGTCTTCGAGGCACCGCTCGTGCCCGCCGACGCGGCTTGCCCGGGGGGGACTTGGCCGGGCGTGGTTGCCTGCTCGGTCACGCCACGACTATAACTCGTGACTATGACTGACGGCCGTGGAACCGCACCCTCCTGGTCACGAGCGGAAGCCTTCCTGCACGGCCGGGGAGCAGCGCGGATGCCCCATCCGGGCGGCACGCTTCTGGAACATCTCGGCCGTGTGCGCGACCTGTTGGCCGAGTGGGGAGCCGATCCCTCGACCCAGATCGCGGGGCTGTGCCACGCGACGTACGGAACCGACGGCTTCGACGAGTCCTTGTTGCCCGTCACCGAACGAGCCGTACTCGCCGAGGTGATCGGCGACAGGGCCGAGGCGCTCGTCTATCTGTACGCCAGTTGTGACCGCGGCGTGGTCTATCCGCAGCTCGGAGGCGTGGAGCCGGTGGTCTTCCGGGACCGCTTCACCGGCACGGAGCACGCGCCGGAGGAGGCCGATCTGCGCGCCTTCATGGAGATCACCGCCGCCAACGAGCTCGATGTGATGGCCCACAACGCCGAACTCGCCGCACGCCACGGGGCCCAGCTCCACCGGCTGTTCACCCGCTCGGGCGACCTGCTCTCCCGCGCCGCCCAGGAAGCCGGCGACAGGCAGCTGGGCCAGTACGCCTCCGTACCTTCCGGACCGCCGGTACGGATCACGGGAATCGACCACGTGGTGCTGACCGTCGCGGACGTGGAACGGACGGTCGCCTTCTACCAGCGCGTCCTCGGCATGCAGCCCGTCTCCTTCGGACAGGGGCGCCGCGCGCTCACCTTCGGAAGCAGCAAGATCAACCTGCACGAAGCCGGTCGCGAGCCGCTGCCGCGCGCCGCCCGCCCCACTCCCGGGAGCGCGGACGTCTGTCTGGTCACCGAGCTGCCGCAGAAGCAGGTTCTCGACCACCTGGCCGCCTGTGGCGTCCCCGTGGAAGAGGGCCCCGTTCCGCGCACCGGCGCCACCGGCCCGATCACCAGCACGTATGTGCGCGATCCCGACGGCAACTTGATCGAGATCAGTACGTACGACACGAGCGCGGCCGAACCCTGTGACTGAACGGGCTCGATCCAGCCGCAGGGGTCCCCCTCAAGCGTTCTGTCGCACCGTTCGCAGCCACAACAGCACCGCCGTGGCAGCCGCCAGCAGCGCGACGCAGCCGCTGAAGATCAGGCCCGACTGCCGCAGTCCCAGCGTGACGGCCATGATCCCCACGCCGACGACGGGGATCGAGATCGCCACGTACAGCACGACGAACAGCGCGGAGGTGATCTCCGCGCGCCGTTCGGGCGGGCTGTGCCGGCTCACGTCGGTGACACCGGCCCTGAACGACAGCCCTTGCCCCGCGCCCGCGGTCAGCGCCCCCGCCACCAGCAGGGGCAGGGAGGACGTCAGCAGCGCGGACGAGATCAGCGCCATGCCCACCACCAGGATCACGCAGCCCCAGGGCAGCGCCCGCTGGACCCCCACCCGGCCCATCAGCAACTGACCGGCCGTCGACGCCGCGAAGACCGTGAAGACCACCGTGCCGGACACCGCGGGTTCACTCACCCCCACCACCTCGCTCAGGAAGCTCGGCGCCACCGAGGTGAAGAGCCCCAAGGTGGCGAACCCCGCGAAGCCCGCCATGGCCGCCGGGACGAAGGCGGGGCGCACCGACGGCGGCACGTGCAGGGGCCGGGGGCGGCGCGACGTGCCGTCCCGGTCCCGTACCGTCTCCGGGATCAGCAGGACGCCGACGACGGCCGCCGCCACGAGTGCCAGGTCCGCGATGAACACCTGGTGGAGCGGGTCCGACGCGTACTGCGCGATCAGGCCCGCCAGCAGCGGTCCGCTGCCCAGGCCGCCCATGTTGGCCGCGGTGGCGATCAGCGTGGCGGACGCGGCCCACCGCCGGGGCGCGAGCTCCACCACGGCGGCGGTCGCGGTTCCCGTGAACAGGCCCGCGGACAGCCCCGACAGGACCCGGCCCGCGAACAGCTCCGGCAGCCCGCGCTCGAAGAGGAAGGACACCGCGCTCAGCGCCGACAACACCAGCCCGGCCAGCAGAACCGGCCGCCGGCCCACCGAGTCCGACAGCTGTCCCAACAGGAGTAGCGCCACGATGACCCCGACGGCGTACACCGCGTAGATCACCGTCACCAGGAACGAGGAGAAGCCCAACTCCCGCTGGTACATGCGGTACAGGGGAGTGGGGAGCGTCGTGCCGCACATCGCGACGACGAAGGCGTAGGCCGCCACGGCGAAGGGCCAGCCGCGCCCGGTGCCGTGCCGGTGGCCGCCGTCCGTGCCGGGGCCGGCCTCGTCCGCTCCGCGCGCGGATCCGTGGTTGTTCACCGCGACTGCCTATCAGGAACACTCCGGCGGAAGGCCGCGCGCCCCGCGCGTCGAGGGTGATGACCCACCGGCTGGGCGAAGGCGGAGCGACGACGGGGCGTCGGTCGGACCGCGTCGGCCCCGAGTTCGTGCTGGGCGCCGATACCCGTCAGGTCAGTTCACGCCTGTTCAGCAGCACGAGCGCCAACCCACCCGGTTTTCTTCTCGCGTGGGCCGTCGCGGGGGCCGTCGCAGGAGCCGGAGAGGTTCCGGCCGGTGACGGCGTACCACTGCCGGGCCAGGACGGCGGCCAGGGCGAACTCCACCACGTCGCCGCCGTAGTACATCGCCTCCGCGGCTCGCGCCAGGTCGTGGCCGGTGAAAGCCGTGCCGGGCGGGGACGTGCTGTAGAGCGTCTTGGCCAGTACCGAGTGCGCGGTGGCGGCGGCGACCAGGGTGGCGGCGCGCAGCGGCAGGCCGTAGCGGTGGCGTACGGGGTCGACTTGGCAGATGGCGAGGCTGAACAGCAGACCGGCGGCCAGGACATGGGCGTAGACGGCGGCGTGCACCCAGGGTTGGTCGTGGAGGTGGGCGAACAACCGGGTGCGATACAGCAGCCACAGACCGCCCACGTCGAGCACAGCGGCCACCGGCGGCACGACCAGCCGGCGGATCGTGCGGGAGCGGACCACCGCCCGCAGGCCGCGCCGGGCGGGGCCCGCGGGCAGGGCGCGCAGGGCCAGGCTCACCGGCCGCCCCAGCACCAGCAGCAGCGGGGCGGCCATGCCGATGACCAGATGCTGGACCATATGTGCGGTGAACTCCCCGCCCGGCATGGGCGCCAGCGCCACCACGGCCAGGCCCGCTTGGCCGGTTGTGAAGGAGACATCCCGTAACCGTGGCCACGCGTCCCCGCGACGCCGCAGCCGCCGCGCCGCCAGGAGATACCCCACTCCCGCGCTCAGGGCGCTCAGGGCGAGAACGACGGCCAGCGCCGCTGGAGCGCCCGTGCCCTGCTCAGAGGGCATCGGCATCGGCATCGGCACAGGCGTGGGCGCGGGCGCCATCAGCTCGGCTCCCGGGCCGCCGCCGCGTCGGCTGTACGCCTTTCGCGGGCACCGGCGGCCCGCACCATCACCGCGCCGACGATCAGGAAGACCACCGCCAGCACGTTCCACGTCCAGTCGTAGGGGACCAGGTCGACGTGGTAGCGGATCTGGTGCAGCTTGAGGAGTTTGTGCTGGACCGTTCCGTCGTAGAGCTGGAAGAACCCCGCGCCCAGGAGGATCCCGCCGGTCAGGCCCCGGCCGGTCAGCGCGCCGCGCCGCCGCAGGTCCGCCACCAGCACCAGGCCGATGACCACGGCGAACCAGCCGAAGGCGTGGAAGAGACCGTCGGAGACCAGGCCCACGCCCGGGGTGGACTTGTCGTAGAAGTGGTGCCAGTGCAGGAGCTGATGGAACACCGTCTCGTCGACGAACGCGGCGATCCCGACCCCGAAGAGCACCCCCGACCACGCGGATCGCTTCGGAAGGACCGTCCCGTACTCCGGGGGCGGAGTGCGACGAGGTGTCGAAGTGGTAGGCACAAGCGGCCTCCTGACGGGAAGGGGAACCGTGCTTCCTTTCCTGCGGATACCCTCCGGGCCCGCGCCCACCGCCTCCCGCCGCAGTGTGGCGCACTTCGGTCCCTGCGGCCGCGCCCTGCGTCAGTGCGTCTCCCTCCTGGTCTGATCCATGCCGACGACCTTGAAGTACGCGCGGTCGGTCGCCGTGTCCTCCAGACAGCCGCGCAGCCGCATCCGGTCGTGGTCGGCGAGAGCCGGGTGGACGACGCCCGCGTAGAGGTCGTCGCCGAGGCTGCCGAGCGGTGCGTCGTACAGCGGAACGGCGGTGGAGTGACGGCAGCGGTTCCAGATCTCGTGGGCCAGCAGCGCCTGGTACTCCTGGCCGGATACGCCCCGGGTGGCGAGGCGGACCACCACCGAGGTCGCGACGGTGTCCGGGGCGCGCTCCTCGGGGCGGGTCTCGGTCAGTTCGCCCAGGCCGAGAACGAGTGCCGACAGTGCGGTGGTTCCGGCGACGACACTGGTGATCCGGTGCCGGGTGCGGCGCCGGTCCTGGCCGGTCGTGGGCAGGGTGTCGAGGTCGGCGCCGAGGGGCGGCGCGGCGAGGACGGCGAGACGGCCGGCGACGCGGCGGTCGGCGGCCGGGCGGACCGTGCTCTGCGCGACCTTCTGTACGATCCGGGCGAGCCCCGAGAGCACGGCGCCCGCGGCCATCAGAACGGGTACGAAGACATGCGTGCGCTCCACGCGGATGTCGTCCAGCCACCGGAAACGCGTCCCGGGATCTTCCGCGCGGGGTTGTTCCAGCCGGGCCAGGACGTCCGCCTGACGCCGGTCGCCCTCGCTGATGCGTTGCTCGATTCGGCCGAGACGGCCCAGGACGACCATGCCGAGCAGCAGCACTTCTGCGACCAGCAGCAGAACCCCGCACATGATCGCGCGCTGCCACTGCCAGCGGTAGAGGTAGATCACGACGTACGAGCCCGCCCCGAGCCCGGCCGCGCCCGCGAAGAGGTGTGCCAGTCGCTTCACCGGTCGGCTGCCTCTCGCGTCAGGGTGTCTTCCACTCGGGTAGGGGGGTCCTCCAGGCGTATGTCGCCACTCGTGCCGTCGACAGCCAGGCGCGTCCCTGGAGTGAAGCGCTGTACGGCGTCGGCGGCGCCGACCACGGCGGGCACCTTGAACTCCCGTGCCAGCACGGCCAGATGGGACAGGGGGCTGCCGGTCTGGGCGACCAGAGCGGTCACGTACGGCAGCAGGGGAGCGAGGGCCGGGTCGAGGGTCCGGACGACCAGTACGGCGTCGTCGGGGCGTTCACCCCGGCCGTCCCAGGCGGTCCCGGTGGCGCGGCCGCCGGAGACGCCCTGGGCCGGGGCGGCTTCGTCGCGCGGGCGTTCGGCGACGACCACCGAGTCGTCCGCCAGACGGAAGGCGTCGGGCAGTGGCGGTGCGTCGCGGCGGGGGAGCCGCCGGGTGACGTCGGCGGGCAGGGAGTCGCCGTCCAGGGTGCTCAGCAACTCGTGCCAGCGCAGCGACGCGACGGCGCGGTGCGACAGGGTGACACGGCGTGCGGCGTCGTGGACGAGGTGCACCTGCAGTTGGTGGATCCAGCGGATGCGCAGCCGCAGTGACTCGCGTGTCGGCAGGGTGAGGTGGTTCGCATCCCTTGTCGTGCCCATGCGTCTGTGACCGTCCGCCGCGGTCGGCGGCAGTCGCAGCGGAGTCGTGAGACTCGGTGGGGTGAGCGCCAGGACGACCGGTGTGCCCGCCACGATCTCGGTGTCCGTGAGCCTCTGACCTCGGCATTCGGTCAGTGCGGCGAGCGCCGCGCCCGCGGCCGTGCGGTTGCCGCTCTCGTGCAACAACGCGCCCGCGAGGGCCTCCTGCGCGTGCAGGGCCGCCAGGGCGGAGCGGGTCCAGCGCAGCAGATCGGCCAGGTCGGTGCGCGAGAGCTCGGCCGGTGCCGGGGTTGCGGCCAACCGGCGGTCGATGTCCGCCGTGAGGTCGAGGGCGAGGTCGGGCAGGGCGCGGGTCAGCCGTCCCGTCCGCCACGCGGCCGCCAGACGGCGGGCGCCCGGCAGCGGGTTGACCCGGGCGAGCAGACGGTGGCGGGGCGGCGCGATGCCCAGCAGACGCAGGTCCGCCGCGGCCCGTCCGGCGACCGTCGTCACCACGGGGTGGGTGCGCAGCAGGCGGCGCGGTGCGCTGCCGCCGATGTCCAGCGCGGCGCGGAGCCCCCGGGCCATCGGGGCCACCCATAAGTCCTCCTCCAGCGGTTGCAGGGTGCCGGGGAGGGTTTCGGCGACGGGGCCGGGGCCGAGCAGCCGTGCGCCGCGTGCGGGCCGCGCGGTCATGGCCGTGATGGGGCGGGCCTGGAACAGCCACAGACGTCCTGCCCCGTCGAAGCCGAACTCCATGTCCTGCGGTCCACCGAAGATCTTTTCCACCCGCCGAGCGAGGCGGGCGAGGCGGTACAGCTCGGTACGGGTCAGCAGTCGCTCGCCGGTGGTGTACGGGGTCGTGGGACTCAGCAGCCGACCCGATCGGGTCAAGTGGTAGCTGGTGCCGTCCTGTTCACCGCTGACCAGTGTGTCGGGCCCGCCGCTCACGGCGCTGACCAGCATCCGGTCCATACGGCCCTCGACGGGGTCGGCGCCGAAGAGCACACCGCCCACGCGCGCGTCGAGCATGGGCTGGACGAGGACGGCCATGGGGGCGCGGGTGCCGTCGGGCCGGTCAGCGGAGTCGAGGACCGTACGTACCGCCGCGCGGAAGGCGGGCCAGTCGCGGACGTCCAGCACGGACGCGAACTGCCCCGCCAGGGAGGACTCCTGGGTGTCCTCCTGCGGCGACGAGGAGCGTACGACCAGAGGGACCGCCCCGTCGTGGGACAGCTCGCGCCAGGCGTGCCGCAGGGCCTCGGCGTCGTCACCGGCGCCGTGCGGGATGACGAACCCGGGCAGGACCGGCAGTCCGGCGGCTGTGGCACGAGCCAGGTTCGCTGCCTTGGAGCCTGCGGAGAGGGGTAGTCGGGCGGCGGGTTGGTCCAGTTCGACCCACGACAGTGCGAGCACGTTTCTCCCCCTCGGCCCGAGGCTCTTCGGAACGACCCCGTTGCTCTGTCGTTCATGTCAGTTTCCGCTTGAGTCTGCCTTGCCTGGTGGAGGAGGTGACGGCAGAGCAGTGCGGAACAAGCCACGGGGCACGACGACGTCCGCGCCGAGGTCGCGGGGTCGCGACCCGGCGCGGTGCGGGCGTCGGTCTTCGCCTCGGGGGCGGTTGGTTCTACTCCTCTTCGAAGTACGCGTTCAGCACTTCTTCGAGCTGCTCGGACCACTGCGCGAGGCTCGCCCGGTCCTCGGCCTGGACGTCGGTGCGGAACCAGCGGGGCCGGGGCAGGTGCACGGTGATCGTGAACCGCCGGCTCCAGCGCGACGTCGCGTACTCGACGGCGCTGAGCTCGTCCCACCCGAAGTCGGCCTCCTCGTCGTCGAGGCGCAGCCGGATGCCCGAGCGGTCGGCGGTGATGGACCCCCGCCGGTCGGACGCGAAGAGGACGGGCCCGCCCTCGGGGTTGGCGTCGTCGTCCACCTCCGGCGCGGCGGCCGGGCCGCGATCTTCGACCGCCGCGTCTTCCGTTTCCGTTTCCGCCTCCGTCTGCGTCTCCGCATCGGGCTGGTGCTCGGACGTGGGCTCGGGCTCAGGCGTGGGCTCGGACTTGGCCTCGGGCTTGAGCTCTGGCTCGGCCGCCGACGCGGGCATGAGCCCCGGGATGTGCGCCGGGTTCAGGGCGGCGGCGTTGAGGGCGGCGTGCTGGTCATCTGTTCGCTGGTCCACGGCGCGAAGTATGACGAACGGAGCTGTGTGAGAGCCATAAGGGGGCGTCACATCCCCCACATTCCCCACATCTCCGAGGCGGACGAGCACATGGACGAGCGCCTCGACGAGTAACGACTACCTGATCTTGTCCGGGAGTAGTCATTCCGGGGGCTTCGTGGGGGCGGTCAGTGTGCTCGCCCACGGGCCGCACGGGAGCCCGGGCAGTGGGGCGGCGCGCTCGTCACTGACGACGGACTCGCCACTCCGGGGCCAGGACCGCCCAGATCTGCTTGTCGTGGCGGGTGCCGCCGTAGAGCCACGACTCGCGCCGCAGGCCCTCCAGGGTCATGCCGAGCCGCTCGGCCACCGCGGCACTCCGCTCGTTGTCGGACCGGCAGTGCCACTCGGCGCGGTGCAGCCCGCGGGAGGTGAACGCCCAGTCCAGCAGGGCGCCGCAGGCCTGGGTGACCAGGCCGTGCCCCTCGGCGGCCGGCTCCAGCCAGCAGCCGACCTCGCAGGAGCCCGAGGCGGCGCTGAAGTCCGTGAACATCACGCCGCCGACCAGCGTGCCGTCGAGCCACAGGCCGTAGAGGCGGGCGCCGTCGGCGGCCTGGCGCTCGGCGTAGCGGTTCAGTGTGGCGCGTGCCCCCTCGACGTCGTCGGTGACGAACCCGGCCCCGACCCAGGGACGGATGTGCTCACGGGCCCGGTCCAGGTGGGCGGCGAACTCCTCGGCATGCCACACCTCCAGCGGGCGGAGGTGTGCGTTGTCCCGCAGCGGGAGGGAGAACATGCTGACCCCATTCACATAACAAGCGTTACGGTTATGTACGGTAGCAGCATGCCACGCACCAAGGGTGACCACGAAGCCCGTCGTCGCGAGGTCTCCGAAGCGGTCTGGCGGGTGCTCGCCGCGCAGGGCTTCGGCGGCCTGACCCTGCGCGCCGTCGCCGCCGAGCTCGGCGCGACCACCGGCCTGCTCACCCACTACTTCCCCGCCAAGCGCGACCTGGTCGCGCACGCCCTCGAACTGCTCGACCAGCGCACCGCCGCCCGCCCCCGGCCCGCCGGAGGCACGGGCCTGTCCGCCGTGCGGACCGCCCTGCTCGGCATCCTGCCGCTGACCGCGGAGGCCGCCGCCACCAATCGGATCTGGGTGTCCTCCTGGGACGCGGCCCTGGCCGACCCGGCGCTGAGTGGCGAGTACGCGCTCAAGTACGGGCGAAGCCGCGACAGACTGCGCGACCTGGTCGCCGCGGCCCAGGAGCTCGGCGAACTGCCACCCGGCGACCCGGCGCGCATCGCGGCCGGCGCCCAGTCGTTCGTACTCGGGCTGGTGGTACAGGCCCTCTTCGCCCCCGAGGCGTTCCCGCCCCCTCGCCAGACCGAGCTCCTCGACGACTACCTCGCGGCACTGGCCCACCGCCCGTCACCCCGCGCCGGTGGTACGGTCGCGAGGTGATGGGCGGCGGGCGCGCTCGGCGTGGCGACGACGGCTCGCTGTGGCCGTACAAGAGCCGCCGTACAAGAGCCGCCGTACCAGAGCCGCCGTACAAGAGTCGCCGTACAAGAGCGGCCCTACAAGAGCCGCCGGTCCGGTTACGTACCCGACCGGTAGTCGACGTGCTCGAACGGCCACGTCGAGGAGAGCCACGCCGACACCGCGTCGCGCAGCGGCCCGTCCAGCTCCCGGCGGTCGGCTCGTACCCAGGAACTCACCTGGGTGGCCTGGTCTTCCGTGCGCGGCGGATAGATGTATACGCAGCCGATCACCTGGTCCCCGTCGTCGAGGACGGAGTAGGTGAAGCTGGACCGCTTCGCGAAGTCGTCCGCGTGCCGGTTCAGGTCCCGGAGGTTCTCCTCCAGGCTCATTCCGGACGACGGCGGCCAACTGCTGCCCTGGAAGCCGGGGGTGGCCTGGATGTGTTCGATGCTCGACATCCAGGCCGCGTGATCGGCCTCGTTGTGGCGCGCGTTGAGGGGCTCCAGACGGAATCCCTCACCCGACAAACCCTGAGGAACGACGAAGTCGTGCGGGACGAAGGCACTGGCAGACATGCTTCGGAGCCTACCCGGGCCCTGCCGCCGCCCTCTTGGTGTTTTTTTCGGGGTCAGCCGCTCACGGCGTTGACACGGACCGCCATGTTGCCGGACGGGTGCTTGTTCTCGTACATCAACTGGTGCGCCAGGCCGGTCTCCTCGAAATCGCCGGTCCAGGACAGACACGGGTCGAGCTTCTTGCTCGCGGCGAGCTCGATGACCTGGCGGCACTGCCGGATGTTCGCGAAGTGCGATCCCTGGAGGCGCTTCTGACGCATCCACAGGAAGCGCAGGTCCACATCGCCGTTGTAACCGCTGGTACCGCCGCAGATGACCACCATGCCCGCCGTGTCACACAGATACATCGAGGTGGGAATGGTGTTCTGGCCGCTGTGCTCCAGCACAATCTTGGGCGCCCGGCGCTCGCCGAGGATGTCCCAGAACTTGGCGCCGAACGCGCGGGCGCCCTTGAGCCACTTGGCCATCGCCGCGTCGTCCGTGGTGTCCGGCAGCCGGCCCCAGTGGTCGAAGTCACTGCGGTTGATGAACCCCTCCGCACCGAGGTCGAGGCAGTGCTTGCCGCGCTCCTCGTCGGAGACCACCGCGATGGGGACACCGCCCCGGATGCGGGTGATCTGGATCGCCATCGAGCCGAGGCCGCCCGCGCCGCCCCAGATGAGCACCGGGTCGCCGGGCTCCACGGTGTGCGGGGCCCAGCCGCACAGCTGCCGGTAGGCGGTCGCACCCGTCAGGAGGAAGCAGGCGGCCTCCTCCCAGGAGAGGTTGGCCGGCTTGGGGTGGCACTGGTAGTCGCCGACGAGCGCGTACTGGGCGAAGGAACCGTAGTTCGTCTCGTAGCCCCAGGCGTTCTGGGTGGCCGAGGTCATCGGATCGGCGCCCAGACGTATGTCCGCGGCGGTCTCGTCCCAGCTGCAGCCCGAGAGCATCACCTCGTCGCCCACCTTCACGGAGGTGACGCCGTCACCCACCGCCCAGACGATGCCCGACCCCTCGGAGCCGCCGATGTGGAAGTCCTCGGGCTCACCCCGCTTCTGGCGCCCGGCGATGACGTCGTACGGGTAGCCGAGGGAGGCCCAGACGTTGTTGTAGTTGATGCCCGCCGCCATCACATAGACGAGGACCTGGCCGCGCCCCACGCGCGGTACGTCCACGACCTCCATGGCGAAACCCTGCTCCGGCGGACCGTAGCGGTCCGGGCGGATGACCGACGCGTGCATGCGTGCGGGTACCTCGCCCAACGGAGGCATCTGGCCGATGTCGTACAGGTCCTTGCTCAACTGTTCCTCCACCTTGTGGTGCTGCTGGTGCCTTGTGGTCCGGTCCGGCCGCGCGCCGGTCAGCCGGTGAACTCCGCCTCCAGCTCCCGGGCCAGGGAGGCGGTCGTGGTCTCGCGCACCAGCCGGGTCATGGGCAGGGCGACGCCCAGCTCCTTCTCCAGCCGCTTGCGCAGCTCGGTCGCCATGAGCGAGTCCATGCCGAGCTGGTTGAAGCGCTTGTTCACGTCGAGCCGGGCGACGCGCATCTTGAGCACCGCGGCGACGTGTGCCGCCACGCGGTCGACGACCGGGCGGTCGGCGGGCGGGGCGTCCTCGACGGTCTGCCCGGCCTCGGGTTGCGCCACGGCCGCGGCGCTCACCGCCACGACGGGCGCGGGGGCGGCAGCGGGCTGCGCGCCGGGGGCGACCGTACGAGCGGACGCGGCTGTACGAGTGGGTGGGGCGAGCGTGTGGGAGGGGCTCGCCGCACCGGCCTGCGAGATCCGCAGGCTGCCGCGCAGCTCGACGACGAAACCGCTGGACGGGTCGGTCAGCCGCAACTCGCCGGTCAGTTCGATGCCGCCGTCCACGCTCCGGCCGGTGACCGTGCCCCGCTCATGGACGGGTTCGGGCTCGGTGCTCATGACCTCGTCCTCCGCGCTCGCTTCGGCACCGGCGCCGACTTCCGTACCACCGCCCTGCTGGCGCATCCGCATCCGCCTGGCCTCGACCACGACGTTCTCGGCTTCGTCCAGGAGGGCCATGTCCAGGAAGAGCAGCCCGTCGGGGGTGACTTCGGAGATCCAGCACTTGCTCCACATCACGTCCGTCTGCGCCCCGAGCACGGTGACGTGGCCGACGTGCTCGGTGACGTACGACATGTCCGGCAGCAGTGCCAGAGCCGGCTGGGCGGCCGCGGCCAGCAGGGCCGGGTGCACCGGGTGGTCGGGGTGCGGCTCCAGCGCGGCGGGGCGGCGCAGCCTGCCGACGACCTCGCCCTGCCCGAGCCAGAGCTCGTCCACGACCGGGTAGAGCTCCTTGGTCCCGGCCATCCGGGCGTGGAAGGCCTCACCGTCCAAGCGCTGCGGACAGCGCTCCAGCGCGCGTGCGAGGGGTTCGTGCGCGGTGGCGGCGGCGCCGGGTGTCACGGTCGCCGTGCCGGAGGCGTGCTCGCTCTCGCGGTCGTCCTGCTCCCCGGTGACCGAGAAGCTCCAACTGCCCTCCGTGTCCGTGGGGGTGAGGGTGACGCGCAGTACGGGGGTGGGCCCGGCGTGCACCGCCAGGGCGTCCTTGACGGTCACGTCCGTGAGCAGCAGCGCGTCGGTACCCGCGCTCCGGACAGCCGCGACTCGGGCCGCTTCGGCGAACGCCGGGCCGTGCAGCAGAGCGGGGCCGTGCGCCGGGGCGTCCGCGAGGAACGGTGAATCCGACTCCAGGAGGAAGGTGTGGGAGTGGGGGAGGGATTCCAGGTCCTCCACCCAGTAGCTCTCGCGCTGCCAGGGGTAGGTCGGCAGGGGGACCAGGCGGCCGCCGTTGTAGAGGCCGTCCCAGTCGACGCGGGCGCCGCTCTCGTACACCCTGCCGAGGTGGTTCAGCAGGGTCTGGCGCTCGGGTTCGTCGCGGATGAGGGAGCCGACGGCCGTGCCGGGCAGGCCCGCGTCATCGAGGGAGTCCTGCACGGCGCTCGACAGGATCGGGTGCGGGCTGATCTCGATGAACACGGTCTCGGCGGCGCGGGCGGTGCTGAGCACGGCCTCGTGGAAGTGGACGCGGCCGCGGATGTTGCGGGTCCAGTACGAGGCGTCGAGGTCGCTGCCGTCCTCCAGCTCGCCGGTGACGGTGGAGCGCATCGGTATGCGCCCGGCCCGGGGTGCTATCTCACTCAGTTCGGCGCCGAGTTCATCGAGGAGCGGGTCCATCTGGGCGCAGTGCGAGGCGGCTTCGGCCTTCATGACGCGGCAGAACACGTCGCGGGCGTCCAGCTCTGCCTTGATCTTCTCGATGCCCTCGATCTCGCCGGCGAGCACCGTGGTGCGCGGGCCGTTGCTGGCCGCGACCGAGACGTTGACCGCGAGCTCCGCGATGAGCCGTTCGGCGTCGGCGGCGGGCAGCGCGGCCACCGACATGGTGCCGCGACCGGCGACGCGGTCGCGGATCAGCCGGGCGCGGCGGCAGACCACGGCCGCCGCGTCGGCCAGGCTCAGGGCGCCCGCGACGCACGCGGCCGCCGACTCGCCCATGCTGTGCCCGATGACCACGTCCGGTTCGACGCCCCACGCCCGCCAGGTCTCGGCGAGCGAGACCTGGACCGCCCAGAGCACCGGGTGCACGACGGCGACCGTCTCGCCCACCAGGTCACTGCCGTCGGTGAGCCGGCCGATGACGGACCAGCCGGTCTCGTTGCGGACGACGTCGTCACAGCGGATCAGTGCCGCGCTGAACGCCGGTGAGGTGTCCATGAGTTCACGGGCCATCCCGATCCACTGGGAGCCGTGGCCGGAGAAGACGAACGCGACCTGCGGGCGGCCCGCGTAGGGCGTGGCACCGTCCTCGGCCAGGGCGTCCCGCAGCCGCTCGGCCAGCGCGTCGTGGCTGTCGCCGACGACGGCGACCCGGCAGTCGTGGTGCGCGCGGCGGATCGCGGCGGTGTGGCAGATGTCCGCGATCGCGGCGCCACGGCCCGCACCGCCGGGGGAGAGGTGGTGGGCCATGTCCTGCAGCCGCTGCCGCAGGGCCTGGGGGGAGGCGGCGGAGAGGGGGAGGACGTGCGTGGTGCCGCGCTCCGGGGAGGCGGGGGTGCGGATGCCGGCGCCGTAGGACTTGGCGTCGGCATGCGCTTCAGCACGCGCTTCGGCATCGGGTTCGGCTTCGGGTTCGGCTTCGGTGAGCACGAGGTGCACGTTGGTGCCGGAGACGCCGAAGCCGCTCACCCCGGCGGTCAGCGGTCGCCCCTCCGCTTCGAGGGGTACGGCCGCGAGGTGCGGGATGTCGAGCCCCGTGGCGTCCCAGTCGATCGCGGAGGTGCGTTCGGTGACGTGGAGGCTGCGCGGGGCGGTGCGGTGCTGGAGGGCCAGTACGGTCTTGATCAGCCCGAGCACGCCCGCGGCCGAGCCGGTGTGGCCGATGTTGCTCTTCACGGAGCCCACGAGCAGCGGCCTGGCCTTGTCGCGCCCGCCCAGGACGGAGGCGATGGCGCCGAGTTCGACGGGGTCGCCCGCGCCGGTGCCGGTGCCGTGGGTCTCGATGTAGTCGACGTCGGACACCGGGATCCCGGCGTGCTCGTAGGCGAGCTGGAGCATCTGGCGCTGGCCGCTCAGCGCGGGGTTGATCATCGTGTCGCTGCCCGCGCCGTCGTTGTTCATGCCCCAGCCGCGGATGACGGCGCGGATGGGGTCGCCGTCGGCGACGGCGCGGTCGAGGGGCTTGAGCAGGACCACACCCACGCCCTCGCTGAAGACGAAGCCGTCGGCGGCGGCGTCGCCGAAGCGGCAGTTGGTCCCGAACACCCCGGCGTCCACGAACCCGTGGTTCTCGGTGTTGGCGAGCAGCAGCTGCGAGCCGCCCGCGATGGCGAGCGTGGACTCGCCCGCCCGCAGGCTCTGGCAGGCGAGCGCGATGGCCGTCAGCGAGGACGAGCAGGCGGTGTCCACGGAGAGGCCGGGCCCGGTGACGCCGAGGGCGAAGGAGACCCGCCCGGTCGTGGTGGAGCGGGAGCCGGCGCCGAGCGAGGCGTGGATGTCGGGGTGCTCGACGCGCTGCTGGAGATCCCAGTAGTGGACGTTGGTGGTGCCCACGTAGACGCCGGTGCGGGTGCCCGCGAGCCGCGCCGGGTCCTGGCCCGCGTCCTCCAGGGCCTCCCAGACGGTCTCCATGAAGAGCCGCTGCTGCGGGTCCATGCCCGCGGCCTCCCTCGGCGAGATCCCGAAGTGCTCCGCGTCGAAGCGGTCCACGTCCTTCAGGAGCCCCGACCGCACGCGCGCCCCGGGAATCTCGTACGGCCGCCCGAACCGCGTCGGCGGGACCTCGTCCACCGAGCAGACCTCGTCCATCAGGAGCTGCCAGAAAGCGTCCGGGCCGTCGGCGCCGGGAACCCGGCAGGCCATTCCGACGATCGCGATCGGTGCGGGCCGCACCGGGGTTTCTTCACCCATGGTGTACGTGACTTCCTTAACTCGGGAAGGCCGCGCGGCAGTCGGCTGCGCGGGCTCGACTCCGAGTCTCGCCAGAAGATGCGGCCATGTTCAACGGGCGGTCAGTAAATTGCCATTCACCGCGGGGAATTCCTGTCCCGCTGACATGTTGTTGCCTGCGCGCTTCCACTCGAATAGCCCGGGACACGCTCCTGACTTACGCCTGTAACAACCCCATGCTCGATGCGTAGACCCCGGCCTGGAATCGTGAACGCGCCCCGAGGAGACGCATGATGTCGGCGACTCTTCTGCGATAGGTCCGTACGGACATGTCGAGTTCCCGGGCGGCCGCCTCGTCCGTACAGCCGTCGCTCAGCAGTCGCAGGATCCGGGTCCCGGAGTCTCCGTTGAGGCATTCCTGGAGCTGTTGGTACTTCACCAGCGGGGCGGCCTGGTGCCATGCGGTCATCATGATGTCGTGGAGGGCCGAGACCACGCCGGGGGCCCGGATGACGGAGGCTTCGGCGCCGGCCGTGACCACGCCGGGCGAGCGCACGAGTGCCACCTGCCCGTCCACCACCACGGCGGCGTGCCGCACATCGGCGGCCAGTCGGACCTCGACGCCCTCGGTGCGCGCGCCGAGCTGTGCGAGGCGGCGGTCCGTGGCCACTTCCGGCGCCGCGAGGATCTGCACCCGGGCACCACCCGGACGCCGTGCGGCCAGGCGCCGTAACGCCGTTTCCAGTACGGGTAACGCGTCGCGGGAATGGGGTACGAGCATGTTCACCGAGAACTCCGCCCGTTCCACCAGAGTGTCGAGTGTGGTGGCGGCGACACTTCTGTCGCCGATGACGGCGAGAGTCGAATCCTCAAGTGCGTGGATCTGGACATCGTTGACGACGGATTCGATCAGCGGACGAATCTGCGACAGCACTTCATCAGAAAGGGAGTAGGGATTGCTC
This sequence comes from Streptomyces sp. NPDC023838, assembly GCF_040639555.1. Taxonomy (NCBI): domain Bacteria; kingdom Bacillati; phylum Actinomycetota; class Actinomycetes; order Kitasatosporales; family Streptomycetaceae; genus Streptomyces; species Streptomyces sp. NPDC023838. Next base: position 144,306 of record NZ_JBFAAD010000007.1, on the reverse strand, counting down.
ATGCGCGCCTCATTGAGTTGCTGTGTCGCCATGGAAAGGCAGCTGCGCGCAACCGTCGAGGGAGTGACAGAAAAGCCGGGCCAGTGATGCGCGGAGCCCACGAATTCGTGCCCTGGAAACTCACGCCTTTCTGCGTTCACCACCCCTACCGATAAGTAACGCTACAGTTCGTAGCGGAACACCGTCAACGCGTCACCGGTACAAGAGAGTTGACATCCGGCCAGGTGACCGGCACCACATCCGGTCCGTCGTCCGGGTGCGGCGCAGGAGAGGGTGAACGGCGGGTGCCCGTGGCACCGCTGGGGCGGCCCGCGTGCCACACGGCCCCCGGCCGGTACGAAAACCGCCACGGCGCGCGGTTTTCTTACCGGCCGGGCCGTACGAGGCCGTTCGGAAGTGACGCTTTTTGCGTGGTGACGCCCTGCGGGGCGCGCATCTTCTGTACGCTGCCCGGTTCCCCGATAGATTGTTCGCCGAGGCCGTGCAGGGTGCGGGCCGCACGGCCTGGGCGCCGCTACTCCGGGAGGAAGGCGACTGCTCGGGTGGGCGAGGCGCTCGTACCGGTGAGCTTGAGCGGGAAGAAACCGACCATGAAGCCGGTTGAGGGGAGCGCGCCCAGATTCACCAACTGCTGGACGATCAGCGCTTCCTTGTCCTGGATGGCATAGTGGCCGTCCCAGATGTGCCCGGCGTCGCCGGTCTCCTGGAACGCCCGGCGCATCCTCGGGATCGGACGGTCCCAGCCGATGGCGTCCGTGCCCAGGATCGTCGCTCCCTTGCCGGTGAGGTAGCGGGTGCCGGCGCCGGACATGCCGGGGTAGTCGAAGTACTCCGGCTCGCCCAGCCGGTAGCGCTCCTGCCCGGTACGGATCAGCACCGCGTCGCCGTCCTGGATGTCCCGGCCGTTGGCCTTCACGGCCCGCTCCAGTGCCTCGACGGGGATGGCCTCCCCGGGTCTGGCCCACGGGCGCACGTCGAGCACCATGCCCGGGCGGTACAGCTCGTCGAGCGTGATGTCACTGATGGTGCGCGACGGGCGACCCTCGCACAGGCGTCCGCTGTGCAGGGGCGCGTCCACATGCGTACCGCAGTGCGTGCTGATCTCGTGCATGACCTCGCCCGCCGGTCCCTCGCGGGCCGGGAGGTCGTCGGGGTCGCAGCCGAAGGACGCGACCATGAACTCGCGGCCCCAGACGTCATGGGTGTGGTAGTCGATCTTGGGCGCGATCACCAGCGCCAGGTCGGGCATGCCGGGTGGTACGAGGTCGAGGTCCTGGGGATCGAGGGGGGAGGTCAGGTCGACGATGCGGCTCATCTCAGCTCAGCCTCTTCCGTGTTCGGCGTCCGGGGATCGGGCGATCAGTCCCCTGAGTTCGGTCTTGAGCACCTTTCCGTAGGAGTTCTTGGGCAGGGCGGCCACGAAGCGGAAGCCGCGCGGCCGCTTGAAGCGTGCGATCTGCGCCAGGCAGTGGCGGTCGAGGTCGTCGGCCGTAGCCGTACGTCCGTGGGCGAGGACGACGAAGGCGACGGGCAGTTCGCCCCATTCCGGGTCGGGAGCGCCCACCACGGCCGCCTCGGTGACCGCCGGGTGGCGCAGGAGGGCTTCCTCCACCTCGCGCGGATAGATGTTGGAACCCCCGGCGATGATCAGGTCCTTGGCGCGGTCGACGAGGGTGAGGAAGCCCTGTGCGTCGAACCGTCCGAGGTCGCCTGTGTGCAGCCAGCCGCCGCGCAGCGTACGTGCGGTGGCCTCGGGGTTGTTCCAGTAGCCCGCCATCACGGTCTCGCCCCGGACGATCACCTCGCCGGTGGTTCCGGGCGGCAGGTCCCGCCCCGCCGCGTCCACCACACGCACCTCGACACCGGTGCGCGCGCGGCCGACGCTTGCCAGCCGGCGTCCGAGCGCCTCGGGGTCGTCCCCCCGGTGGTCATCGGGCCGCAGATGGGTGATCGTGGCGGGGGACTCGCCCTGCCCGTACCCCTGCCACAGCCGCTCGGGCCCGAAGCGGGCGATGACCTGCCGCAGGTCCTCGGCGTACATCGGAGCGCCGCCGTAGAGGACGTGGTGGACCTGGCCGATCAGTTCGTCCGGCAGCGACGCGGGGTCGAGCAGCCGGCGCAGGATGGTCGGCACCGCGAAGAACACCGCCGGGCCGAAGGCGCGCAGGGCCTCGCCCAGGGTCCCCGCGTCCACCGCGCCGCCCCGGGGGAACACCTGCGGACGGGAGCGGGCGACGGCGGCCAGGCCGAAGAGGCCGCCCGCGTGGGAGAGCGGCGCGAGGTGGAGCAGGGCCGCGTCCAGGCCGGGGCCGATGTCGGTGAGCGCGCTCTCCGTCGCCGCCGCCACATTGCGGTGGGTGAGTGTCGCGCCCTTGGGGTGGCCGGTGGTACCGCTCGTGTAGAACAGCCACGCCGGATCGTCGGGGAGTACGGGCGCCGGAGGCCCGGATGCTCCCTGCGGCGGGGCCGTACGCGCCAGCTCGGACGCGTCGGCCAACGCGACGTCGCCCAAACCCTGTTCGCGCAGGGAACCGGCCACCTCGTCCGTGGCGACGCACACCCGGGCCGAGCAGTCCTCGATCTGCTGGGCGAACTCCTTCGGGTGCAGCCGCGCGTTCATCGGCGTCGCCACCAGCCCGGCCCACCAGACGCCGAACAGGATCTCCGGATAGTACGGAGTGTTGCGCATCGCCAGCGCGACGCGGTCGCCGGGGAGCAGACCGTACGTCCGCACCAGCGCGGCCCCGATCGCCCGTGCGCGCTCGGCCAGTTGGCGATAGTCGCGCAGTACGGTGGCGCCCTCGCACACGGCGGGGGCGCGCGGGGTCGCGGTGGCCGCGCGGTGGAGCAGGTCGGCGACGTTCACGCGGGTGCTCGCGGGGGCGGGGTCGCTGGAGGCTCGACCGCTCGCCGGGCCGTTCCTCCGGCCGTCGGCCGGGCCGTCCGCCGGGCCGTTCGCAGCCGGGTCCACCGACGCGTTCATGGCCGCCTCCCCGCCCGTGAGGGCGCCTCCAGGACCACGACCGCGGCGGCCGCCTCCTCGAAGCCCAGGAATCCGCCGCCGTTCTCGGCCAGCCCGATCCGTGCGCCGGGCACCTGACGCGCACCGGCCTCGCCGCGCAACTGCGTGGTCAGCTCGGCGATCTGGCCGATCCCGGTGGCTCCGACGGGATGGCCGTTGCACTCCAGACCGCCGGAGGTGTTCACCGGAAGGCGGCTGCCGAGTGCCGTCTCGCCGCGCTCGGCCGCGAGCGCGCCCTCGCCGGGGCCGACCAGGCGGAGGGCTTCCAACTGGAGCACCTCACCGATCGCCGTCGCGTCGTGGACCTCGGCGAGTGACACCTCGGCGGGCCCGATTCCCGCGCGCTCGTAGGCGGTGGCCGAGGCGCGACGGGTGATCTGCCGCTCCTCGTCGTCCAGGGACCGGCCCGAGCCGGAGGCGACCACGCTCGCCCGGATCCCCACGGCGCGCCGGACGCCGAGGCGGCGTGCCGCAGCCGGTGAGCAGACCAGGGCCGCCGCCGCGCCGTCGCCGATCGACGCGCACATGGGGAGCGTCAGCGGCGCCACGATCTCGCGTGCGGCAAGGATGTCGTCGACCGTGAGCGGGGTGCGGTGGGCGGCATCGCGGTTGAGGGAGCCGTGCCGCCGGTTCTTGGCGGTGACCGCGGCGAGCCGGCGGGCGGTGCAGGAGGGGAAGCGGCGCCGGTAGTGGGCGGCGAGCGCCGCGTAGACGTCCATGAACACCGAACGCCGCCCGGGCGGAGCCGCCTCGGCCCCCGCGGCATCCCGCAGCGCTTTGAGCTCGGCCTCCCAGCGGGCCACGTCCAGACCACCGTGGAACGCCTCGTCGGTGCGGGTCGCGTCGGCCCCGTACATCTTCTCGGCGCCGAGCGCGAGGGCGACATCCATCTCCCCGGCCCGTACGGCGGTGGCCGCGAGGTGGAAGGCGGTGGCACCGCCGGCGCAGGCGTTCTCGACGTTGAAGACCGGCACGCCTTGGAGAGCGCTGCCGCGCAGGGCGACCTGACCTCGTATCAGATGCTGCCCTTCCAGGGCCCCTTGGGTGGCGTTGGCGAAGAACACGCCGTCGATCACCGAGGGTCCGGCGGCGGCGTCGGCGAGGCACAGCGCGAGGGCCTCGCGGGCCAGCGCGCCGACACCGAGCTCGGGGAACCTGCCGTACCGGGTGCGGCCCACGGCGAGGACGTACGCCTCGGTCATGAGGCGTTCGAGGGGAGCGCGGGCACGCGGACGGTGTTGCGCAGCACGCCGATCCCCTCGACCTCGAGCTCGACCACGTCGCCGTCCTTGAGCGACCGTGCCAGGTCGAACCCGGTGCCGGAGGGGACCGTGCCGGAGCCGATGACGTCGCCGGGGTGCACCGCCCGGTCCCGGCTGAGGTGCACGATCGCGTCCTCGAAGCTGTGATGCATGCCGTCGGTGCCGCCGCGCGACCACTCCTGGCCGTTGACCCGGGCGGTCATCGTCAGCGCGTACGGATCGGGGAGCTCGTCGCGGGTGACGATGCAGGGCCCGAGCGTGTTGGAACCGGCGAAGTCCTTGCCCTCGCAGGGGCCCACGCCCGCCGGCATCAGCAGCATCTGGAGGTCGCGGGCGCTCCAGTCGTTGAAGACGGTGTAGCCGAAGATGTGCTCGCGCGCCGCGCCGGGCTTCACCTCGCGGCCGGTCCGGCCCACGACGGCGGCGAACTCCAGCTCGTAGTCGAGCTCCTTCGCCCCGGCGGGCGCGGTGATGACGTCCTCGGGCCCGCTCACCGAGAGGTGGTCGGCCGTGTAGTACATGACCCGCTCGCGGAAGAGCGGGTTGAGGTCGAACCGCCCGCTGGCCATGAGCCGTTCGAACTCGGCGGCGGGATCCTCCGCCCCGACCGAGGAGCGCCGGGCCAGCTCGCGCAGCCCCGACTCCAGATGGGCGATGAACAGCCCGCAGTCGCGCAGCCGGGCGGGGCGCGGCAGGGGCGCCCGCAGAACGATGTCGTCCCTGGCCAACAGGGCCTGGCCGGACCGGAGTTCGCACAGCTCCCGCGCCCGGCGCAGCCCGTCGTCACCGGCGTCGATCAGGGCCCGCATCGACCCGAAGGCCGCTTCTCCGGGCGCGGCGGCGGCGAGGTCGAGGACGGTGGTGTCCCCGTCGAGCAGTGCCCCGACGAACTCCCGGGCCGGTTGGCCCGGTTGGCGGCCCTGCTGGTCCTGCGGCTCCTGCTGGTTCTTTTTCACGAACGTGACCAGGCGCATGACGTCTCCCCATCGTGCGGTCGGTGGTTCGGAACGAGTGCGGCGAGAACGCGGTCCGCGGGGCGACTCACCCGCGAATACTGGACAGCGGTCCAATCGTTGAACGGCCGACACAGACCGTCAAGACTCCACACATGATCGGTGTCGGGCGCGTGCGCGTGCGCGGGCGTCGGGTGGAGGGGCTGGGGAGGCCGCGCCCCTTGTGCGACAATCCGCCGCATGACCGGTCGTCGTGAGGAGTCCGCGCGCGAGAGCCGTCGCCGTCTGCTTCAGGCCGCGACGGAACTGGTGGCCGAAGCCGGCCCGAGGGCCGCGTCCGTCCAGGCGGTCGCCGACCGGGCGGGCATCAGCCGGGGCTCGGTCGCCTGGCACTTCGGCTCGAAGGACGGCCTGATCGTCGAAGTGATCGAGCTCGCCTTCCGTACGGCCGAGGCGGAGTACGGCCGACGGCTCCCCCCGTCCGGCCCGCTGTCGTTCGACCTTCTCGTGGACGCGCATCTGGCCGTGGCCGACGCCCCGTGCGGCCGGGTGTTCGCGACGGTCCTGCCGGAGGTCCTGCGGGGCGGGGGCCCGCTGCGGGACGCGTACGTCGAGGGGTACGAACGCACGCGGCAGGTGTGGATCGGCTACCTGGAGCGGATCATCCGGGACACCCCGGGCCTGCCCGACGCGAAGAGCCTGGCCTCGATCGTCTTCGGCACCGGCATCGGCCTGCACACGCTCCACAACCTCGACGGCCTGGTGGACCGTGAGGCGGCGTTCGCCGCTCTCAAGCAGCTGTTCGCGGCGGCCGCGGGAGCTGCGGGAGAGCGGCGAGGCTGACACCGGGGCGGTGGCCCGGGCTGGCAGTATGGGCAGGTCCAGGCCCCTCGGCATGGAATCCGGTCAGCCTGACCGGAGTTGAGGAATTTTTCTGGGAGGACATCATGAGGAAGATCACGGCCGGCCTCTTCATCTCGCTCGACGGGGTCGTGGAGGCGCCCGACCAGTGGCACTTCCCCTACTTCAACGATGAGATGGGCGCGGCCGTCGGCGCGATGCTCGGCACGGCCGACACCGTTCTCTTCGGCCGCAAGACGTACGAGAGCTTCGCCGGGGCGTGGCCGGAGCGCGAGGCGGCCGGCGGCGAGGACGCCGGCTTCGCCAAGACGCTCGGCGACGCACGCAAGATCGTCGCTTCCACCCGGAAGCTGGACTTCACCTGGCGGAACTCCGAGCAGTTGGAGGGCGACCTCATCGACACCGTCACCGCCTTGAAGAACGAGCCGGGCGGGGACATCGCGCTGAGCGGCTCGATCTCCGTCGTCCGCCAGCTGCTGGCGGCCGGGCTCCTGGACGAGCTGCACCTGCTGGTCCACCCGCTCGCCGTACGCAAGGGCATGCGGCTGTTCGACGAGGGCGAGCCCGCGATCCCGCTGAAGCTGATGTCGTCGGAGGCCTTCCGGACCGGAGTGCTGCACTTGGTGTACGGCCCGGCCGGGTCGACGGGCGAGGGCACGTACGACGAGGCCAAGGCGCATCTGCCCCAGGCCGACGAGTAGCGGCTCCGCCGACGCCCCGCGCCCCGGCCCCTGACCATGTCGGCCGCCTCGCCAGACCTGAGCGTCAGGACTTCAGCGCGATGGCGTAGGCAACGTACAGGACGATGGCGCCGAGCAGCATCAGCGCCAGCAGGCCTCCCACGACGTAGAGGATCGCGCCGACGGCCCTTTCGGTGCCACGGCGGTAATCCTGCGGCTTCCAGCCCTGGTCTTCCGTATTCTCCATGCCGCCAGCCTGCCCGTTCGCCGGGGAGGTTCCTTGAGCACGGCGCACTACGGCGCGCGGGTACGGATACTCAGATGCTGCCGTCGCATGCCGCCGCACGCCGACCGGCCGGGCGTCCAGCCTTGAGGTTTGTCAGGCCGTCGTAGAGGACCCGTTGTCGACGAAAGTCAGGCTGGTGGCGTCGTAGCGGGTGCCGGCGATCTGCTCCGGCGGGGCCGCGGCCTCGATGTCGGCGAGGTCCTGCGGGGACAGCTCGATGGTCAGGGCCGCGAGGTTTTCCTCCAGGTAACGCTGACGGCGGGTGCCGGGGATCGGGACCACGTCGTTGCCCCGGTGCTGCATCCAGGCCAGGGCGAGTTGCCCGGCGGTCACGCCCTTGGCCGCCGCCAGCTCGTTGAGCTTCGCCACGATCGCCAGGTTGCGTTCGAGGTTGCCGTCGGCGAAGCGCGGCTGGGTGCGCCGGATGTCGGTGGCGTCCATCTTCTCGACCGAGCTGTACTGGCCGGTCAGGAAGCCACGGCCGAGCGGCGAGAACGGGACGAGGCCGATGCCGAGTTCGCGGCAGACCGGGGCGATTTCCGCCTCCAAGTCGCGGGTCCACAGCGACCACTCGCTCTGCAGCGCCGCGATCGGGTGCACCGCGTGCGCGCGCCGGATGGTCTGCGCGCCGGCCTCGGACAGCCCGAGGTGGCGCACCTTCCCCTCCCGTACCAGCTCAGCCATCGCGCCGACGGTCTCCTCGATCGGCACCGTGGGATCGACCCGGTGCTGGTAGTAGAGGTCGATGTGGTCGACCCCGAGGCGGCGCAGCGACGCCTCGCACGCCTGCCGCACATAGGCGGCGTCGCCGCGGATGCGGGTGGGCTCGCCCAGCGCGTTGGCGAAGCCGAACTTCGTGGCCAGCACCACCTCGTCACGGGGCCGCCCGGCGATGGCCCGGCCGATCAGCTCCTCGTTGTGTCCGGAGCCGTAGAAGTCGGAGGTGTCCAGCAAGGTCACCCCGAGGTCGAGAGCATGGTGCAGGGTCGCTGTCGACTGGGTGTCGTCCGTGGCGCCGTAGCCGTGGCTCATGCCCATGCACCCCAGGCCCTGCGCGGAAACCGTCAGGCTGCCCAGATTCCGGGTGGGAACGGTAGTCATGCTGCTGCCTCCTGAACTGGAAACGATCTGTTCAGGACGCTATGTGTTGGAGTGCGCTCCAAGTCAACTGATTATGAGGACGTCAGGACGTGAGGAGGGGGGAGGGGGCACGCGGCTACCGCACAATCTCACCTCGTGGTCACACAGTCCCACTCCGGCGCCTCTCACGCCGTCCGACGATCCGACGACGCGACGAGCCGACGAAGCGTGCCGCTCGTGTCGCCCGGTGTGTCGTTGTGTGAGTGAAGCACTTCCGCTTCGTCGTCCGTTGTCCAACAGGGGATCCTGCGGTTCGGCTGACAGCGACGTCGGCTCGCGGTACGCGCCGACGCGGCTGTCAGCCCGCCCGGCCGTCAGTTGGGCAGCGCCCAGACCTGGTTGGACTGGAGGTGCCCGCACGTCCAGGTGTCGAGCTTGGTCGCATCGGCCGTACCACCCCCGTACACATCCAGGCACAACATGCTCGCGGCATTGCGGAGCGTGCCGTCGGGGTTGGCCGTCCACTGCTGGGCGGTGCTGCCCGTGCAGGTGGACAGGGTGACGGGGCTGCCTGCGGCGGTGTTGCTCGCGGTCAGGCACTTGCCGAGTGACCGCTGGGTGCGGTCGGCGCCCGTGGTCCAGCGCTGGTTCGGGTTGCCGGTGCAGGTGTAGAGGATCACCTGGGTGCCGTCGGCGGTGCCGCTGCCCGCGACGTCCGCGCACTTGGCGCCGTTGCCGGTGAGCTGGCCGGTGGGGACGGCGGCGCCGCAGCCGCTGCCAGGGGTGAGGCGCCAGACCGCCGTGCCGTGCGCGGGGACGGTCGCGGTCAGGCTGCCGCCGACGGTCGAGGTGGCACCGGTCCACAGATCCCTGGCGGTCACCGCGCAGCCCGGCAGGCCGACGTCGGCGAGCGCGGTGGAGACGGTACGGGCGGTCGCGCCCCGGTTGAGTACGGCGACGGCGCGGTCCCCGTTGGCCAGCGGCCGGGCGAGTACGTCCGTGCCGCCGTCGGTGGACACCACACCCGCCTGCCGCCCCAGGCTGTCCTGGTCCACCCTGATCAGGTCGGTGTTGCCCAGCGCGGACCGGGCCGCGGGAGTGAGTCTGGCGACGTCCGAGGAGAGGATGAGCGGCGCGGCCATCATCGACCAGAGCGCGACCTGGCTGCGGGACTCCTCGTCGGTGAGCCCGCCCGCGCCCGCGATCAGGAAGTCCGGGTCGTTCCAGTTGCCCGGCGCGGCATAGCGGCCGATCCAGCGGTTGTAGCCGTAGTTGGCGAGCACGCTGGACCAGCGGCCGGCGTTCGGCCGCGCGGGATCGTAGGTGGCGATGTCCCACCCCTCGCGCCAGAGCTGGCCGTCCGAGCCGACCCAGGACAGTACGTCGAACCAGGTGGGGTTGCCCCATTCGCCGCTCTGGAAGTACGCGGGCGCGGACTCGGAGAACACGATGTCGCGGCCCGAGTTCCGCAGCGCCGCCGCCTGGGCGTCGTACGCCTGCCGGTACGCCTGCTCCTGCGTCTGACCCGGGGCCACGTACACGTTGCAGCCGTCGAGTTTCAGGTAGTCCACGCCCCAGGAGGCGTACGCGGCGGCGTCCTTGGCGAAGTGGTCCGCGCCGCCGCCCTGCGGTCGGCCGCTGCCGGGGTAGCCGCCGCACGTCGACGAGCCCGCGTCCTCGTAGATCCCGAACCGGAGTCCGCGGGCGTGGAGGTACGAGCCGAGCCAGGCCATGCCGTGCGGGAACTTCACGGGGTCGGCGACGAGGTTCCCGTTGGCGTCCCGGGACTTGGTCGTCCAGCAGTCGTCCACGGTCACCGTCGTGTATCCCTTGGCCGCCAAGCCGGTGGAGACGAGCGCGTCGGCGTTGGCGGTGACGGTCTGCTCGGTGACGCCGCACTGGTAGTGAGCCCAGTCGTTCCAGCCCATCGGCGGGGTGGCGGCGGGCACTTGGGCTGCTGGGGCGGCCCCGGATGACGCGGAGGCATCGGCCGCCGTGGCGAGCGGCAGGCACAGCAGGGCCGCGGCGAGTGCGGTCAGGGCGGTGCGGGGGCGTGGTGAACGCGGTGATCGTGGGGGGCGTGGCACGGGGTGCTCCTCGGTGGTGAGAAGGGGACGTGCGGCCATGGCGTGATCGATGGTGCATCGTAGCGCGGAGTTTGAAGCATCTTCAATCACCGTGCAGGGAGGTTGAGTCGATCACGGCCGTGCCTGGGGAGGGGGCCGGAGGCGCGGCTTCCCGAGGCGGGCTGTTTGATTACGTGCACTCTTGACGCTTCTTGATCGATTAATTACGTTGCGGCGCAGCGCGACACCGAGACGCGTGCCGTTCCGCTCGCCTCATGTGCCGCCGAGTGCCTCATGACCGCACATCCGGACCGTCGCCCTGCCGCCCCCCGGGAGTACGTATGCACCGACGCACCCTGCTGGTCGCCGCCGCCCTGAGCCCGGCGGCCGCGATGGCCGTCTCCGGCAGTCGCGCGGCCGCCGCCGGTCACACCTTCGGCTTCTCGCCCGACGGCTCCCAATTCCTCCTCGACGGAACCGAGTTCCAGATCCGCAGCGGTGAGATGCACCCCGCCCGCATCCCCGTCCAGTGCTGGCGTCACCGCATCCGGATGGCCAAGGCCATGGGCCTCAACACCATCGCGCTCTACATCATGTGGAACTACCTCGAAGAGCGGCCCGGAGTCTTCGACCTCACCACCGACCGGCGCGACTTCGCCGCCTTCCTCCGGCTCTGCGGGCAGGAGGGCATGTACGTACTGCTGCGCCCGGGCCCGTATGTGTGCGGTGAATGGGACCTGGGCGGGCTGCCCGCCTACCTCCTGAAGAAGCCGTCGGTCCGGCTGCGGGTCAACTCGGGCCAGGACCCCGACTACATGGCGGCCGTGGCCCGCTACGTGAACACGATCGCCCCCGTCGTCCGGCCGCTCATGGCCGCCAACGGCGGGCCGGTCCTGATGGTGCAGATCGAGAACGAGTACGGCTCGTACGGCAGCGACAGCACCTACCTGGAGCAGCTGCGCCAACTGTGGCTCAGGGCCGGTGTGGAGGGGCCGTTCTACACCCAGGACGGCCTCGGCCAGGTCGTGGCGAACCACACGAACGTCACCGGCGGGGCGATCGGTCTCAGCGGCGGGACCTCCTCGGACATCAGAGCCTGCCGCACCGCATACCCTCGGGTCCCGGCCATGTCGGGAGAGCTCTACCCCGGGTGGCTCACCCACTGGGGCGAGGGTGCCTTCGCCGGGCAGGACACCGACCTCTCCACGCCGCTGCGGGACCTGATGAACGCGCGGCAGTCGTTCAACGTCTACGTGGTGCACGGCGGCACCAACTTCGGCTACTGGGCCGGTGCCAACGCGAACGACGACGGAAGCGGCTACACCCCCGACATCACCACCTACGACTACGGGGCGCCGATCACCGAGCAGGGGCGGCCCGCCCCGCACTACACCGCGTACCGCTCCCTCATCGGAAGTTATCCGGGCGCCTCACTGCCGCCGGTCCCGGATCCCGTCCCCACGATCACGCGCACCGGAGCCGAGGCCCCGATCCCGAGCGCGTTCGCCTCGCTGTGGGACAACCTGCCCGCCGCGCTGCCGCCCGCGCAGACCGTCGCACCGCAGCCCATGGAGAGCTACGGTCAGAACTCCGGGTTCATGCTCTACCGCAAGGTCCTCTCCGGATACGCGGGAGCCACACTCGACGTCACCGCCGTCCACGACTACGCCACGGTCTTCCTCGACGGCGTCTACCAGGGCGGCATCTCCCGCCCGGCGGTCCCCTACGGATACGCGACGCCGCTGAAGGTGACCACGGGTTCGCGTCTCGCGCTGGGGCCGGCGGGCTCACGTCCCACACTGGACATCCTGGTCGAGGGCATGGGCCGTACCAACTTCGGCCACGGCCTCGTCGACCGCAAAGGCATCACACAGCAGGTCTCCCTCTCCGGTGCGGGCCCGCTGAACGGCACGGTCAGCGACTGGCAGACGTACGCCCTGCCGATCGACGAGGCCTTCGTCGCCGCGCTGCGCCCGAAGATCAGCGACCCCGGCCGAGCCGGTCTCTTCTTCCGCGCCACGGTCAGGCTCACCAGCACCGGCGACACCTACCTCGACATGTCCGGCTGGACCAAGGGTGTCGTCTGGGTCAACGGCCACAACCTCGGCCGGTACTGGTCGATCGGCCCCCAACAGCGCCTGTACTGCCCCGCACCGTGGCTCACCGTCGGCCAGAACGAGATCCTCGTCCTCGACCTGCATCAACTCCACCCGCAGCCCATCCCGTTCAGGCCGACTCTCGCCGAAACCCCCTGCCTCCTCACCAACCGTCGCAGCGGCAAAGCCCTCGACGTCCCGGACTGGTCCACCACATCCGGCGTCCAGCTGAACCAGTGGACCCGCAACGCCGGCGCCAACCAGCAATGGCGCCTCACCACGACCGCGGACCGGACACACACGTTGACCAACGTGAACTCGGGCCAGCTCGTCGACGTCCAGGGCAACGCGTCCGCCGACAACACACCGATCATCCAGTGGCCCGCCAACGGCGCCGCCAACCAACGCTGGCGCCAGGTCCCCACCACCGACGGATACGTGAAACTCGTCAGCGTCAGCACCGGCAAGGTCCTCGGCGTGGCCGGCGACGCGACCACCGACGGCGCGAAGATCGTCGAACAGACCGACACGGGGGATCCCAGCCAGCAGTGGCTGATCACCCCACTGTGAGCCGTGGCCCGGTGCGGCAGCCGCCGGGCAAGCTGGTCAGGCGAGCTTCTGGAGGGCCGCGTCGAGGCGAGTGAGGGTCCGGTCCCGGCCCAGGACTTCCAGGGACTCGAAGAGCGGAAGGCCCACGGTCCTGCCTGTTACCGCGACACGTACCGGAGCCTGAGCCTTGCCCAGTTTGAGGCCGTGGGCTGCCGCCACCTCTTCCAGGGCCGTCTTCAGGGACTCGGCGTCCCATGCGGTCGTGGCGTAACGCTCCCGCGTGTTCTTGACGATCGCCTCGGCGCCCGGCTTCATGCCCTTCGCCCACGACGCCTCGTCGTCCACCGGCTCGTCGAGGAACAGCCAGTCGACATACTTCGTGATCTCGCTGAGAACGGTGATACGCGTCTGCGCCAGCGGCGCCAGGCTGGCGAAGGCGGCGGCGTCGAACGAGCCGGGTGCCCAGGTCGCGTACGGCTCGGTCAGCCACGAGCCGCACGCCTCGATGAACTCGGCGGCCGTCAGATCCCGTACGTACGCGCCGTTGAAGGCGGACAGCTTCTTGACGTCGAAGAACGCCGAGGAGCCGTTGACGTCCTTGACCCGGAACAGGCGCTCCAGCTCTTCCTGCGGCCGGATCTCCATGTCACCGCCGGGACCCCAGCCCAGCAGCATCAGATAGTTCACCATGGCCCGCGGCAGATAGCCCTCGGCGAGGTAGTCCTCAAGGGCGACCTTGTCGCGCCGCTTGGAGAGCTTCTGCCGCTTCTCGTTGACGATCACGGGCAGATGCGCCCACACCGGCGGCGTCGCACCGAGCGCCTCCCACAGCAACTGCTGCTTCGGCGCGTTCGACAGATGTTCCTCGCCCCGGATGACGTGAGTGATCCCCTCGGCCAGGTCGTCCACCACGTTCGCGATCAGGAAGACCGGCGATCCGTCGCCGCGGGCGACGACGAAGTCCTCGATGGCGGAGTTCGGGAAGGCCGGCGCGCCCCGGACCAGATCCACGACGACGGTCGCGCCCTCGTCGGGCGTACGGAACCGCAGCGCCCGCCCCTCCGCCTGCCGCAGGGCGCGTTCCCGGCAGAACCCGTCGTACCCGAGCTGCTGCGAGCCGGTCCGCTCCTGGATCTGCTCGCGGGTGCAGTCGCAGTAGTACGCCCGCCCGGCCGCGTACAAACGCTGCGCGGCCTCGCGGTGACGGTCGGCGTTGTGCGACTGGAAGTACGGTCCCTCGAAGGCGGGGTCGGCGTCGGAGATCCCGATCGACGCGAGTGCGCCGATGATCCCGTCCGTCCACTCGGGCTTGTTCCGCGTCGCGTCGGTGTCTTCGATGCGCAGGACGAACGTGCCGCCGGACTGTCGCGCGACGGCCCAGTTGTAGAGAGCGGACCGGGCCCCGCCGACGTGGAACATACCTGTCGGGGAGGGAGCGAAGCGCACACGAACCGGGGTGGGAGGCATGGGGGCGAGGCTACCGATCCACCGGGTGGCGCGGCTCGCCAATAACCGTCCAACGGGCCCGGGGACGGCGGCCCCCTGCCCCCGGCGGCCTCGCGTCTTGGGTGTCTTGCGTCGTGGTCAGCGGCGCAGCGCGGTTTCCCGGTGCATGTGCGACAGCTTCGCCGGATTGCGTACCGAGTAGAGCCCGGTGATCAGGCCGTCGTCGATGCGCACCGCCACCACCGTGTCGACCTCGCCGTCGAGCCGGAGGACCAGCGCGGGGTAGGCGTTGACCTGGGCGGGTCGCAGCGATGACGCGGTGATCCTGCCCAGGCCGGCCACCAGCAGACGGGCCACCCTGTCGGCCCCCATGACGGGCTGCGGGGCGGCCTGCTTGACTCCTCCGCCGTCGCCCAGGAACACGACGTCCGGCGCGAGGATGTCGAGCAGGCCCTGCAGATCGCCCGTCGCGGCGGCCCGTTGGAACGCGTCGAGGGCGTCTTGCGTCTCGCTCGGGGAGACGGTGCCGCGGGGTCGGCGCGCCGAGACGTGGGCCCGGGCCCGGTGGGCGATCTGGCGGACCGCGGCAGGGCTCTTGTCGACGGCTTCGGCGATCTCGTCGTACTCGATGGCGAACACCTCGCGCAGCACGAACACCGCCCGCTCGGTCGGCGTGAGCGTCTCAAGCACCAGCATCATCGCCATCG
Organism: Streptomyces sp. NPDC023838; assembly: GCF_040639555.1. Taxonomy (NCBI): domain Bacteria; kingdom Bacillati; phylum Actinomycetota; class Actinomycetes; order Kitasatosporales; family Streptomycetaceae; genus Streptomyces; species Streptomyces sp. NPDC023838. Next base: position 129,298 of record NZ_JBFAAD010000007.1, on the reverse strand, counting down.
AGACGCTGTCGGCCAGCTCGATGTCCTCGGCCACGTCGGGCGTGGTGAGCAGCGGCTCGGGCAGCCAGGTGCCGACGTAGGACTCCTTGCGGCGGCCGAGCGTACGCAGCCGGACCAGCGCCTGGCGCGTGGTGATCCGGACCAGATACGCGCGCCGGTCCCGCACCGACGCGAGGTCGACCCCGGCCCACCGCAGCCAGGTCTCCTGCAGCACGTCCTCCGCGTCGGCGGCCGAGCCGAGCATCTCGTAGGCGACGGTGAACAGCAGGTTGCGATGGGCGACGAACGTCTCGGTGGCGGCGTCCGCGTATCCGTCGTCCGCGCGTCCGTCATCGGCCGGTCGCCCGGCCGCGTCCTGTGTGCGCTCGCTGCTCTCGCTCTTCACCCGCTGCTCCTGCCTGTTCGTACCCGACGGCCCACGCGCACAAGACACCGGTCGCCGCCGCTCTGTGACACCCGTGAGCCGTGGCACTCGTCACACCACCACCCCGTCACAGGGAGCGCGTCGCCGGCATCTCTTGTGCGTCCAGCGCAACACCACGAGTGAGGAACGAAGTCATGGACTCCCGATTCAACGTGTTCGAGAACGAGCTCGGCTCCAAGTTCGGCAAGCGGTTCGCCAACGCCTCCCTGGTGATCCAGCAGTCGTCGCTGCCGGCGGTCACGCAGGAGCTGGTGGCACTGCGCGCCAGCCAGATCAACGGCTGCGGGTGGTGCATCGACCTGCACACCAAGGAAGCGGCGGCCGCCGGTGAGAGCGCGGTCCGGCTCAATCTCGTCGCCGCCTGGCGCGAGACCACCGTGTTCACCGAGGCCGAGCAGGCCGCGCTGGCGTTCGCCGAGGAGGGCACCCGGCTCGCGGACGCCCACCAGGGGGTGTCCGACGAGACCTGGGCCCAGGTGCGCAAGCACTACGACGATGACCAGATCGCCGCGCTCGTCGCCCTGACCGCCGTGATCAACGCGGCCAACCGGCTCGCCGTGACGGTGCACCAGAAGGGCGGCTCGTACGAGGTGGGCATGTTCGCGGCCGCGGTCAACTGACCGGCAGCCGGACCCGGTCCGGCCCGGGATCGTGCGATCCGGGCCGGGTTTGCGGGCGCCCGGCCGCCACCACGGCGCGGACGGGGTGCCCGTGCTCGCCCGCGCGGGGCCGGGTCAGGCTCCGGAGCAGTTCCGGATCGGCCAAGGTGGTGTAGAAGGCGTCGCCGGTCAGGGCCGGACCGGGGAGGGCGGAGACGGCGACCGCGTACAAGCCCGCGGCCCGGGCGGAACGGATACCGACCGCCGAGTCCTCCACCGCCACCGCGCGGCCGGGTGCGACGCGGAGCCGTTCGCAGGCGGCGCGGTAGAGGTCCGGGGCCGGTTTGGGGTGGTCGACGTCGTCGCTGCCGAGGACCAGCTCGAACGCGTCGGTGAGCCCGACGTGTGCGAGGTGCTGGAGGACGGCCCGGCGCGGCGAGTTGGAGACCACCGCGAGTGGGCGGGTCGTGGACAGCCGGGCCACGAACTCGGCCGCGCCCGGCATGGCGGTGACGCCTTCGTCGAGACCGCCGGCGACGAGTTCGCGGACCTGTCCGGCGAGCGCTTCGTGCTCGGCCGGCCGGCCCAGCAGCCGGCCGAGCGCCCGGCCCAGCTCCGTGAGGTGCAGCCCGACCAGGGCGAGCCGGTCCGTATCGCCCAGCGACACGCCGTGCCGGGCACAGACGGCCGCGCAGGCCCGGTCCCAGTGCGCCTGGGTGTCGACGAGGGTGCCGTCGCAGTCCAGGACCACGGCGTCGGTCGGTGGTACGCGGGTGGCGCGGGTACGCGTCATCGTCAGGCACCCGTTCCCATCGAGCCCGAGCGGCGGCCCCGACGGGCCATCAGCTGGAACGTCCAGGTGGCGGCGGTGAGCCAGCCGACCCCCAGCAGGACGGCCCAGCAGGCCGGGATCAGGGCGTGGGCGGGGCCGTCGCCGCCCACCACGGAACGGATCGCCTTGAGCGTGTGGGTGAGGGGGATCGCCTGCGCCACCGCCCGTACCCAGTCGGGCCAGTACGACGTCGGCACCTGGACTCCGCAGACCGCCATCATGAGCAGATAGGCGGCGTTGGAGATGATGTTGCGGGCGCCGTCGGCGTTGAAGGCGGCCGCCGCGACGAACAGGCCGAAGCAGTAGGTGGTCGCCGCGGTCAGGACGACCAGCGCCGCAACGGGCAGGATCTGCCCGGGCTGCCAGTGCACCCCGAACGCGGGTCCCAGGCCGAACAGCGCGACCAGCGACGTGGCCGTCCCGCTGACCGGCCACTGCAGGCTGCGGCCGATGAACACCCAGGAGAGCGGGGCCGGGGCCGCGCTCAGCAGGGTGAGCGTGCCGACCCGCCGCTCCCAGGTGGTGGAGACGACGACCATCATCGATTCGATGACGCAGGTCATGACGGCGTTGCCGACGAGAAGGTAACGCGTCTGCTCGGCGGAGCCGATGACGTGGCCGAAGACGGCGAAGAAGGTGACCTGGGCCAGCATCCGGCCCAGCCAGCCGAACGTCCAGGTCTTCCAGGTGTACATGGCGCGCATGTCGGCCAGCGCGTTGGCGGCGCTGTAGCGGATGATGCGCGCGGGCGCGGTGATCGATGTCGTGAGGCTCATGAGTGGGACAGCGTTCCTAGTCGGCGGACTCGGCGCAGCACGCGGTGCAGCAGCGCCATGCCGATCAGATAGCTCGCGGCGCCCAGCGCCAGGACGGCAGCCAGCCGGGCGACGACGTCGTGCGGGGCCGGCCCGGCCAGGCTGTCGCGCAGCAGGTCGCCGCTCCAGGAGAGGAAGATCAGGTGGGATGCGGGCCGGAGCCAGAACGGCAGCATCGCCACGGGGATGAGGACACCGCTGAGCAGGTAGAACGGGTAGGTGAGGGTGTTCTGGACCGTTCGGGCCGAGGGCATCAGGATGAACAGCGGGGAGAAGACGGTCGCGGTGGCGGCCATCGCGAGCGCGGTCGCCACCAGGCACAGGACGAACGGGAGCGGGTGGCGCACCGCCAGCCACCGGTCGAAGACGAGCCCGGCGACGAGCCACGCCTCCGCGAAGGAGAGCAGACCGAGCGTGGTGACCGCGCAGATCCGCCCGATCACCAGGGTGGAGAGCCGGGCCGGTACGGCGATCAGCGCCTCCAGGGTGCCGGACCTGCGCTCGTCGCCGATCAGCTCGCCCGCGATGAACAGGGCCAGCGTCCACAGCGACATGAGGGTGGGGGACACGATGGCGAACGGGGCGAGGTCGGGCCGCTCCGCGTGTTCCGAGATGGCCATGAAGACCAGCGTGAACAGCGGGGCGGTGACGCAGATCTGCAAGGTGTCCGGGGCGCCCCAGGCGACCCTGAGCTGGAACCGGAAGCCGGTGAGGAAGATCCGCATCAGCCGACCGTCATCCCTCGGTCGCCGATGAGGTGGAGGTAGGCGTCCTCCAAGTTCGGCCGCTGGGTGGTCAGTTCGGACACTCCGGCCTCCACGAGCAGTCGCAGGACGACACGGGTCACCGACGAGTCGGCGGTCTCCACGCCGAGCCGGCCGGACGGCTCCTGCTCGACCGAGACGACGCCCGGCAGCGCGGCGAGCGCCTCGCGCGTCGCCTCCGTTACCGCGCCGGCGACCACGCGCTCGTACCGGGGCACCACCCGGCCGATGGCGGAGGGCGTGTCGGTGAGGAGCACCCGCCCCCGGTCGATCATGGTCACCAGGTCGCAGACCGCCTCGGCCTCGGCCATGTCGTGCGTGGTCATCAACACGGTCCTGCGCTCCGCGCGGAGCTCGCCGACGAGGGAGCGGAAGTCGCGGGCGGCCACCGGGTCCATGCCCACGGTGGGCTCGTCGAGGAGCAGCACGCGTGGGTCACCGACCAGGCCACGGGCCAGGTGCAGCCGCTGTTTCATGCCGCGCGAGAAGGTGTCGACGCGGTCGCCCGCCCGGTCGGCCAGGCCGAGGCGCTCCAGCAGTTCGTCGACCCGCAGGCGCAGCGCGGCGCCGTGCAGCCCGTACATGGCGGCCCAGAAGCGCAGGTTCTGCCGGGCGTTGAGGCGTCCGTAGAGCCCCCGGTCGCCGCCGAAGACGATCCCGATGTGGCGGCGGACGGCCGCCGGGTCCGTGGTGACGTCGTGACCCAGCACGCCGGCGGTGCCGGAGGTGGCTTCCAGTACGGTCGAGAGGATCTTGCACAGGGTGGTCTTGCCCGCGCCGTTGGGGCCGACCAGGCCGTGCACCTCGCCGAGTTCGACGGTCAGGTCCACAGCGCTGAGGGCCTGGGTCCGCTTGGCGCCGGCCCGGCCTTCGCCGTAGTCGCGGCACAGCGCGCGTATCTCGATGGCACTCATCGGGGTCCTTCGGGGAGGTGGGGGAGGGCGGAGAGCGCCTTCTCGTAGCGGTCGGGTGCGACCAGCTCGGACTCGACCAGCAGGTAGTCGCCCACCGGGGTCAGCATCAGGGTGTCGCCGCCCGCGTGGTGCTCCACCGCGCGCCGCCAGTCGGGGCGGTGGGCCCGGCGCAGTTCCATGCCGTAGCGGACGCGGACGGCCGGCGCGGTTCCCCGGGCGGCGGTCTCGGAGCGCCGCTCGCGCTCCAGCGCGGCGGCCGGTTCCAGGCGTCGGCGGAGCTCCTCGAACGGGCCGAGCGGCGCGCACCGGCCCGCGTGGGCGAGCAGTTCCGACACCTCGGGGGCCAGCCGGAACTCGCGGACCGCCGCCTCGGCGTCCGCCACCGAGTCCGGGCCGACCTGGGACAGGACGATCACGTCGATCGCGTCGACGGCGTGGAAGGCGCGCTGGAAGCGTTCCTCCGCGATCGCCAGGAGGCTGGTGAGCACCTCGTCCGACGGGGGCCGGGAGCGCACGGGCAGCACCGCGCCGTCCCCGAAGTAGGCGGCGGTGCCCACGTCGACCTTGGCGTCGCGGTCCAGCAGGGGATCCAGCGGGGCCCAGGAGAGGGTGGCCATCATGTGCCGCTGCTCGCCGTCGACCAGGGAGTAGTCCAGGTGCTCGACGGCCTGGTGGCCGAGCACCACCCGGACGACGCTCCAGAGTTCCCTCTCGTCGGCGACGACCAGATCGAGGTCGCCCGTCGGTCGCAGGACGCCTTCGGGGTAGTGCTGGGCGATCGCCGGTCCCTTGAGTACGTGGACGGAGTGGGCGGCCGAGACGGCGGTGTGCAGGCGGCGGTAGCCGTCGGCGCGGGCCCGGGCGCGGCGCAGTTCGTCGGCGGATCCGGTGCCGAGCCGGTGTCCGGCCCGCTCGGCGACCGAGAAGACCAGTTGCACGAGTGCTTCGCGGGTGGCCCGGGCACGGCGGACCAGGACGCGCAGGTCGTCGTCGGGCGAGAGGTCGAACAGCCGGTAGAGCAGCGGCAGATCGACCGAGTCGGCGCGTACGGACGTGCTCATACGGAGGGCTCCTCCTCGGGGCGGGGGCGGCGCCAGAAACGGTGGTCGAGGAGCCAGCCGCGCTCCAGCAGGGAGGCCACGACCCGGGCGCCGCTGTCGGGGCCGGTGTCGTCGTGCACGACGTTGCCGAACAGCGGCCGTCGCCGCTCGGCGGCGAGCGCGGCGCACGCGGCGACCAGTGCGGTGGTGCCGGGCCGTACCACATCGCTCTCCTCGACCAGCAGGTCGAACAGGTCGATGAACTCGGTGCCGGTGACCTCGTCCTGGGCCTCGGTCAGCACCGACGCGTGACCGACCGGGCGGCCGTCCCGGGTCAGCAGGAAGGAGACCCGGTCGGAGGCGTCGAGCACCTCCGCGGCCGCGGCCTCGATCAGCTCCGTGCTCGGGGAGTTGCCGGACGCCTGCCCGTAGCCGTCCGCGATCGCGCGGGCCAGCCATCCGGCGATCAGCGCGTCGTGCTCCGGCGCGGCCGCCTCGATGCCGAGGCCGGCCGGGAGCTCAGGGGCTTGCGTCACGGATCCGGTGTGGCGTACATAGCTGATCGACGGACGCCAGGGCGCGGGCAGCGTGAGGTGGCCGGGCGCGCGCAGCAGCAGCTCACCGGCCTCGGGGTGGGCGTCGGCGAGCCGCCGCTCCAGCTCGGCCAGGGCGGCGGGAGCCGCCAGCAGCTCCGGTGCGGCGTACTCCACCAGACAGGCCTGTTCCTGGGTGACGGGGTCGGTCTGCGCTCCTGCCACATAGAGGTGGTGGGCGATCTGGGCCCGGATCCCCTGCTCGTGGGCCCGGGCCAGATAGGCGGGCGAGACGACAGCGGGGGCGGTGACGGGGGCGGGAGCGGTGACGGTGACGGTGGCGGGGGTGGGGGTGGGGGTGGGGGTGGGGGTGGAGGTGCTCATGATGCCTCCGGTCGTACGACGACGGTCAGCTCGCTCAGGACCTCGGCCGCCGCGGCCCGGACCTGTTCCGCGTCCACGGCGTCCAGGGCCGCCAACTCGGCGGCCAGTGACCAGTCGGTGGTGCCCGCGCGGGTGCGCTGGGCCACCATCCGCAGATGGTCCAGTGGTGATTCGCTGTCCAGGATCAGCCGCATCCGGGCCTGTCGGCGGGCGGCCGCCAAGTCGTCCGGGTCGGGTCCGGCACTCGCCAGCTCGGCCAGGATCCCGCGTACGACGGCCACGACCGTCTCGCCGTTGCCGGGCTCGACGCCGACCAGGACGCGCCACGCGCCCGCTTCCTGATAGCCGCGGTCCCAGCACGCGAACGAGTAGGCCAGCCCGGCCTCCGTACGCAGTCGGCGGTAGAGCGGGGACGACGGGCTGTCCCCGAGGAGTTGGGCCAGGATCGCGAAGCGGCGGCGCCGGGGGTCGTCGGCCGGGGCGGAGCGGGCGCCGACGCAGACCCAGCCGTATTCGTCGGGCCAGGTCACGGCGGTGTCTGTGGTCGCGGCGAGCGGGGGCAGGGCCTGGGCGGGCCGCGGCACGGCGGCGGCCGGCACGGTCCGGCCGAGGCCGTCGAGCCGCGGCAGCCGGGGGCCCGTCACGACCAGCGTCATGGCGCTGGTGAGGAACCTGGTGCGGTATCCCTCCCGTACGTCGGGGAGGGTGATCCGGCGGATCCGCTCCACGTCGCCGCCTACCGGCCGGCCCAGCGGGTGGGCGGGGAAGAGCCGGGCCAGGAAGGCGTCCTGGACGACGTCGCCCGGGTCGGCCTGCGCCGCGGCGAGTTCCTGCAGGACCGCGTCGCGTTCGGTGTCCAGCACCTCTTCGGTCAACTCCGGCCGGAGCACGGCCTGGTGCAGCAGCCGGGCCACCGCGTCGGCGTCGTCGGCGTGCACCTGGGCGTAGAAGAGCATGATGTCGAGACCGGTCTCGGCGTTGGCGTGGCCGCCGAGCCGTTCCACCTGCTCGCAGAACGAGGGGCGCCCGTCCAGCGGCGCCGACATCAACGTGTGCTCCAGCAGGTGGGCGAGGCCGCCGTGGTCCGCCGGGTCGTCGCGGGAGCCGTAGCGGACGGCGAGGCAGATGCTGGTCGTGCGCAACCGCTCGTCCAGCAGTGCGATCGTCGGCAGTGCGGAAGGTTCGACGACGGTGGGCGAGCTGGGCATCTCGGCCTTTCCCTGGGAGTGCTCGGACGGTGAGAGCGGAGAGACTTCAAGCGGAGAGACTTCAAGCGGAGAGACAAAGCAGGGCGGAGCAAGTGCTCCGCCCTGCTTTTATGAGCGGAAATTACCGCTGCTTCGTCGACGTCTTGTCCAGACGCGGACGGAGCGACACCTTGTGAGCTCGCATTTTCATTCCCTCCCTTCTGTTTCTCGGTCCGTCGGGGGTGCCCCAGAAACATAGGACCGTTCAAAACTCCCCGTCAAGCCCGGATCCAAAGCCGTCGGTCGTTTTTCTCGCGTATAGATAATTCGTTGATGAGCCGTATATGCGCGACCGCTTCGCCGTAGATCAGGGATATATGGAAGCTTGCCAGGCTGAGCTGCTCACCAGTAGATGAGAGGGGTTCGGCCAGCCATGACCGACCAGCTGCCGATGGCAGGCAAAAGTGCCCTGATAACCGGTGCGGGTTCCGGAATCGGCCGATCGATAGCCTGGGGCCTGGCCCGGTCCGGCGCCCGTGTGGTGCTCAACGACCGGGACTGGAGCAGTACGGAAGGCCGGCGCCGGGAAAGGGAAACCCGGAAACACCTGGAGGGGCTCGGAGCCGACTACCGGCTCATCGAAGCGGATGTCTCATCGGAAGGTGCGGTGAAGGACATGTACCAGCTTGCGCTGAGCGGGACCAACTCCCTCGATTTTCTGGTGAACAATGCCGGTGAGCAGCTCCCCTCGGCCACTCACCTGCATTCTCTGGCGGATTTCTCCCGTGTGCTGGACACCAATTTGGTCGGGGCTTTCCTGTGCGCCAGGACTGCTCTCGACCACTTCGTGCGCAGCGGGGTCCGCGGCGCGGTCCTGAACATCACGAGCGTCCACGAGACCGTCCCCAAGCCCGGGTTCGCCAGCTACGCGGCGAGCAAGGCGGCCCTGCGGATGCTCACCACCACCCTGGCCCTTGAGTACGCGGGGTACGGGATCCGGGTCAACGCCATCGCGCCGGGTGCCATCGACACGGAGATGAACCAGGACTGGGTGTCGGACCGCGACAAGAAGGCCCGGGCCGAGGCACGCATCCCGCTGGGCCGGATCGGACAGCCGGACGAGGTGGCCGCTCTCGCCCTCTTCCTGCTGTCGGACGCGGCCCGCTACATCACCGGGCAGTCCGTCCTCATCGACGGCGGACTGAGCCTGCACACCGACTTCCAGCAGGACTGGGCCTCGTGAAGGGCCCCCAGCCCTCCCAGGCGCCGACGACGAGGGGCGAGGACCGGCCCCAGCCTCGTGTCATCGCTCTCGACGGCGCCGACAACGCCGGCAAGACCACCCAGTTGAGGCTGCTGAGTCGGGCGACCGGCGACGAGGTGCGCATCGGCGGAGGTGTCCACCACTACCTCCCGCAGTGGCCGAAGCTCCGCGGCGCGGGGCTGGCCCACTGGTGGTTCACCGAATCCCGGAGCGAGGAGCTGGTCAGGCTGCTCCTGGAAGGCTACCGCCGACGGCTGGACACGCTCACCGACCAGCGCGGCGACCAGTCCGGCGATCAGCCCGGCGACCAGTCCGGCTGGGTGATCCTCGACCGCGGTCTGGCCACCGTCGAGGCGAGCTGCGTCGCCTCCGTCATGCTCAAGGACGGCCGTTCGGCGCCGGACGCGGAGGCCATGGTCGCCGAGATACGGGCCGAAGTCGTGGGGGACGCGGCCCCCGAGGCGTACAGCGTGCTGCTGTCCCTGGGCCCGGCGGCCGAGGGGGCCGCGCTCAGCGTCGGACGCGAGCGCGTCGCGGACGAGCGGTACGCCCGCTACCAGTACCTGCTGCACACCGCCCTCGAAACTCGGCGCTGTCTCCACCATGCGGTGATCGAGGCGAACCGGGCCGACATCGTCGGGGTGCAGAATCAGCTACGGTCCCACCTGGCTCAAATCGGGCTCCAGGCACGGCCGTTGCTGGGCGATGTCCGGCGGGTCGTCGGCCTTGGTGGCCTGTCGGAGAGCGGCAAGAGCAGCGCCGGAGAGTATCTGCGCCGCCGGTTCGGCACCACCCGGCTGAAGCTGGGCTACCTCGTCGAGCTCGCCGCCACCCGGCACGGCCTCGCGGCCCCGTACGACGAAGAGCCCCACCTGCTGGCCGAGTTGGTGGTCGAGGAGCTGGACCGGTACGCCCGCGCGCACTACTACCTGCTCGACTACACCATCGAGAGCCTGCACCGCCCCGAGCTCACCCGGGAGCTGAAGCGCCTGCTCGGCGAGCGTCTCAGTGTGGTCTACCTGGACGCCGCCCCGCCGGTGCGTGCCCGGCGCTCGCTCGTCGACCCCGCGGCCCTGGCCCGTAACGACGAGGTCAAGCTGGCGCGGGGAGCCGACCGGATCGCCGGCTTCTGCGACCTGCGCATCGACAACAGCGGCCCGCGCCCGGACCTGGAGCTCGCGCTGGACCGGCTGATGACCGGCGCCACCGCGCGACCGGCCGCGGCCTCCCTGCGGATGACCGGGCCGCTGGAACTGGCGGCCCCGACCGGGCTGCGCCGCGCGGCGGCCACCACGTTGCGGGGGATCCGGACCGCGCTGGGCGAGCGGCTGCTGCTGTTCACCGTGGCCGGCAGCGTCGGCTTCGGCACCGCCGACCCCGACCTCAGCGACCTCGACGTCCTGGTGGGCGTAGAGGCGGGCTGCACCGTCGACCTGGCCGCCGAACTCGCGCGGCTGCGGGGCGAGTTGGACGTCAAACTCGGCATCACCGTACTGACCCGCCACGAGCTGCTGCTGCAACGCTGCGACTCGCGCACCTTCAGCACGCTGCACTCGCTCCAGCAGGGCCGGATCGGCTGCCAGTACGTCAGCGCGGACCTGCGACTGCCCAACTTCGCGGCGCCCCAGCGCCACCAGCAGACCATCCAGTACCTGGCCAGGACCCTGCACGAGATCCGGCGCCCCCTGCTGGGCGTCGAGATGAGCCGTTACGGCCTGTACAAGTCGGTGCTGAACGCCGCCAAGATGCTGCTGCGGCTCGCCGGTGCCGAGGAGACCGACCCGACCGCCATCTCCACCCTCTTCGACGAGATGTTCCCCGCCGCGGACAGGGCCCGCATCCCGAGCCGGGCGGAGTACCGGGCGATGGGGCGGGACGAGGTCGTGGCGGTCGCGGCGTCCGTCCTGAACTGGTTCGAGCAGTACCTGGCCGCAGTCCCAGCCTTGCCAGCCCCGGCGCCCGTCGACGCGGCTCCGTTGCCCGTCGACGCGGCTCCGCTGCCCGTCGGCTGATCCTCAGATTTCCCGCATGATCCGTAGGAGTACCGCACTGTGAAGATCGACGACGACGTTCCCGGCCCGGCCGAGGTGATCCGTCCCTACCCCCGCCTGGCCCCGGTGCGCAACATCGGCCCGGCGGCCGCCGAGGCGGTGTCGCCGTACCGGCTCATCGCGGTGGAGGGGCCCGACGGCGCGGGCAAGACCACGCAGATCGGGCTGCTGAAGGCGGCGCTGACCGCCGACGGCTGGTCCGTCCGGGTCTGTGCGTTCATCCGGAACCCGCTGATCTGGCACGCCAAGGCGCGCGGCAAGTACGACAACTGGGATCCCTACACCATGGCGCTCATGTACGCCGCCTCGCTCGTCGACCTCGTCAACCGGGAGGTGCTCCCGCACCTCGCCGCAGGAGGCGTCGTCATCATGGACCGCTACCTGTACTCCGTCATGGGCCGCTCGGAGGCACGCGGCTGCGACCGGGAGTGGCTGACCGGGCTGCTGGCCCCGGCCGCCCTGCCGCACCGCACCCTCCATCTGCGCACACCCGTGGCGGAGTGCTTCGACCGCAAGGCCGCACTGGCGCCGACCTTCTCGTACTGGGAGTGCGGGGTGGACGTGCACGGCGACGACGCGCTGCGCGTCGCGGGCCCCAAGGAGGCCTACCGCGACAGCTTCATCGCCTACCAGCAGCGCGTCCAGGACATCGTCGAGGACCTGCTGAAGGACGCCGACGCACTCGGTCTGCCGGGCGCGGAGCGGGAGACGACGGCGGCCCGCGCGGCCGAGTGGGTGCGCACCGGCCTGGCCGGGGCCCCGTGACCGCGCCGGCGGCCGCGGTCTCCCTGCGGCAGTTGTTGGCCGACCGGGCCGACGCGCGGGACTGGGCCGGTGTGGAGGCGCTCAGCGGCGTCGAGATCCTCGGCCCCGTGCCGTCGGCCGTCGGCCCCGCCTGGCGGCACGCGCTGGCCTCCCTGGGCTACCGGATCACCGACGTGAGCGAGTTGAAGAACTCGACCTGCGGTTTCGCCCAGCGGAACGGGCGGCCGTACTTCTTCAAATACGTACGCGCCGGAGCGGCCATCGCCGAACTCGCCGGGTATCTCGAGTTCGGGGCGGCGGGCAACCGGGTGCCGGCCTTGCTGTCCTTGCTGCGCACGGACGCGGGGACGGTCATGGTGTACGAGTACCTTCCCTCGATGGGGCTCGGGCGGGGCACCCTGTTCGACCTGCTGTGCCGGGCAGAGCGGGCCGGCACCCTGGTGCCGGAGCGGGAGGTGGAGCCGCTGCTCGACCGGATCCGCGCCAATTGCGCCCGGCGTACGGTGTGTTCGGAGTCGCCCATCGACGCCTTCTTCGCCCGCCGCGTCACCGAACGGCTCGTGCCGTGGTACTTCGAGCGCCATCGGCCGTGGCTGGACCAGCGGGTGGTGGTCAACTCGGTGCCGCAGCCGGTGGCGATGCGGGACGCCATGGAAGGCACCGCTGCCTTCTTCCGCGATCTCGGCGCGCGGGAATGCATGTTGTCCCAGGGCGACTTCAGCGAGACCAACGTGGGCAGGGGAGCGGTCTTCGTCGACCTGAGCAACGCCGGACACAACGACGTGCGCGGGGAGTTGGCGACCGCCTTCTGGTCGCTCTTCCTCGGCGGCGGCTACCTGTTCCCCAAATACCATCCGGCCGCCTACCGGTGGCGGGAGGCTCCCTACGCCGACGCGGCCCCGCTGTGCGCAGCACGCCCGGACCCCCGCACCGCGACCCTCCACATCGACTTCGCCCACCGGCTCTCACCTGCCAGGGCCGACCTGCTGAGCCGTCTGCTGGAGGTCTTCCACGACGCCTTCGGCCCCCAGCTCCTCGGCCGCGAACTGGCTCCTTACCTGGTCATGCGGGCGGTCGGTGTCCTCGACCTCGACACGCTTGAGCCCGCCGACCGGGCCGCGTGCACCGCTTTGGTCCTGCGCTTCTGGAACGAGCGCGACGACCTCGGTAACGTCCTGCGCACACTTGTCGATCATGGGAGAACCCGATGAAATCCCGGGCCGTGGCCATCGTCCGCAAGGACGGCGCCGTGCTGCTGATCCACCGCCGCAAGGCCGGCGCGGAGTACTACACCCTGCCGGGCGGAGGGGTCGAGGAGGGGGAGGCACCCGAGCAGGCGTGCGTGCGTGAACTGGCCGAGGAGACGGGGCTGACCGCCACCGTGGAGTCACTGCTGCACACCCTCGACAACGCGGGCCGCACCGAGCACTACTTCGTGATGGGCCCGGCCACCGGCACACCGCGCCTCGGCGGCCCGGAGAGCGAGCGCGACTGCGGCGACAACCAGTACCGCCTCGTGTGGGTGCCGTTGGCCGACGTACCGTCCATCGGGGTGAAGCCGGACGCCATCGCAGCGCATCTGGTCGCCATCCCCCACCCCGTAAGATGATCCTCCGTTTACCGGTTTGCGCCAGATCGCTGGAGACCAGCAGCCGGTGAGAGTTGTGCGCGCACGCCGGGGGAACTGTGGAATTCTTCGTGCTCGGATCCATGGGCATTCAGCTCGGCGGGACCGTCGTGCCCGGTGGCCCGCCCCAGCAGCAGGCGACCCTCGCCGCACTGGCGCTCCGCTCCGGCCACGTCGTCCCCCTGCACGAGCTGATGAGCGCCGTATGGGGCGAGGCGGCACCCGGCTCAGCCGTCATGATCCTGCGGACCTATGTGTGGCGGCTGCGCAAGATCCTGGAGAGTGGCGGCCGCGATCCGCAGGTGCTGGCCTCCGTCAACGACGGCTACCGCCTCGCGGTCCCGCCCGCCTCGGTCGACGCCTTCCGCGCCGAGCAGTTGGCCGCGGACGCGGCCCGGGCCCGCGAGGCCGGACGGTACGACGAGGGGGCCGCGCTGCTCGCCGAGGCCGTGGGGCTGTGGCGCGGCGAACCGCTGGCGGGGGTGCCCGGGCCGTTCGCCGAACAGCAGCGCTCCCGTCTGTCCGAGCTGCGCCGGCAACTGCTGGAGGAACGGTTCGCCCTCGACATCCTGCTGGGCCGGCACACCCAGGTCATCCCCGAACTGACCGCGTTCATCGGCGAACAGCCGCTGCGCGAGCGCCCCTACGGCTTTCTGATGCGCGCGCTGTACGCCGCCGGGCGCCAGGGCGACGCGCTGGCCGTGTTCGGCACGGCGCGCGAGGTGCTCGCGGCGGAGCTGGGTCTTGACCCCGGGCCGGAGCTGCGCACGCTGCGCCAGCGGATTCTGGCCGGGGACGCCGAGCTGGTCACGCCGGCCCCCGCCGCGTCGCCGTCCACCCGGGACGAGACCGCCGACGCCCAGGGCACGGGACCGGCACCCCTGCCGCGACCGGCCCAACTCCCCGCCGACATCGCTGACTTCAGCGGCCGGGCCGAAACGCTCTCCGCGCTGTGCGAGGCCCTCACCGATCAGGAGCGCACCGCCCTTGCCGTCGCCACCGTCAGCGGCATGGGCGGCATAGGCAAGAGCGCGCTGGCCCTGCGGGTGGCCCATCGCGTCAAGGAGGAGTTCCCCGACGGCCAGCTCTACGCGGACCTGCGCGGCACCGGCGCGGACGCGGCCGACCCCGGCGCCGTCCTGGCCAGCTTCCTGTCCGCCCTGGGTGTGGCACGCCAGGAGGTACCCGGCTCCGTGGAGGACCGCGCCCGGCTCTTCCGTACGGTCCTCGACGGCCGCCGGGTCCTCCTGCTGCTCGACGACGCCCGCGACACCGCACAGGTCAAGCCGCTGCTGCCGGGCGCCGTGCACTGCGCGGTCGTGGTGACGAGCCGGGCCCACCTCTCCGGTGTGCCGTCCGGCACCCATGTCCAGCTCACGGAGTTCAGCCCGACGGAGGCCCTGTCCCTGCTGCGGCACATCGTCGGCGCACAGCGGGTGGACCAGGAGGAGACCGCCGCGGTCGCCCTGGCCGGCGCCTGCGCCCATCTGCCGCTGGCGGTACGCATCGTGGCCGCCCGCCTGGCCGCCCGGCCCGGCTGGACCGTGGCGTACCTGCTCGCCCGGCTGGCCGACGAACGACGGCGGCTGAGCGAACTGCGGGCCGACGACCTGGCCGTCTCCGCCGTCTTCGAGCTCGGCTACCGCCAGTTGACCGCGCCGCAGGCCATGGTGTTCCGTTCGCTCGCCCCGGTGGCGTGGCCGAGCATCGGTCTGCCCGCCGCGGCGGCGGCACTGGGTCTGGGCGAGCCGGAGACGGAGACCCTCCTGGAAGCGCTGGTGGACGCCGCGCTGCTGGAATCGCCGGAAGCGGGGCGGTACCGCTACCACGAGCTCGGCCGGGACTTCGCCCTGCACCTGCCGCATCCGGAGACCGATCCGTCCGACGCGGACTTCGCGGTAGAGCGCCGGCTGCTCACCCATCTGCTACGCATGGCGGCCGAAGCGTTCCAGCGGATGGTGCCGGGAGACCCGGTGCACAGCACCATCTCCGTCGTGAGCGGGGAGCCGGCGGAGCACCGGCTCGCGACCTTGGCGCAGGCACGGGCCTGGGTCGTGACGGAGTTCGACTGCGCTCTCCACGCCGTCCAGCTCCTGGTCGCGCGGGGGGACGGCGCCGAACCGGAGCTGCTGACGGTGGCAGCGGACCTCCTGGTGGCCCTCAGCTCCTTCGGCCACGACGTTCCGTACGGGCAGATGGCCCTGACGGCAAGGGCGCTGGCCCGCCTCTCGGCGCAGCACGGCAACCACCGCGCGGCCGGGCGTGCCCACTTCATCTGCGGCAACGCGGCCCTCCAGGCGACCCAGCTGACCCAGGCCCGGGCCGAGTCCGAACGGGCCGCCGAGGCATGCCGCCGGGCCGGGGACCGCGCCATCCTGCAACAGGCCTACAACGACCTCGGTGTCATCGCCCAGTTCGAGCAGCGCTACGACGACGCGGCGGACCACTTCGACCAGGCGCTCGCCCTGGCCCGGGAGCTGGGCAACCGGTCGGGCGGACTGACCACCACCCTCAACGCCGCGCTCGCCAGGATCCGCGGGGGCAGGGCCGACGAGGCGCTGCCCGCCTGCGACGAGGCGTTGAGCGCCCTGCGCGCGATGGCGGACCACCACGGCATCGCCCACGCGCTGTGCGTGCGCGGCCAGGCCCTGCACGAGCTGGACCGCCTGCCGGAGGCTCTGGCCGACTACACGCAGTGCCTCGATGTCTGCGAGGCCGAGCGGATCCCGGGGCGCCGGGCGCAGGCCCTGTACCGGTACGCCGAGACGCTGAACGCCCTGGGCCGCGTCGAGCCGGCACTGGACGCGGCCGCCCGTGCGGTGGCGTACTTCCGGACCGTGCCCGACCGTGACCGCGACCGGGGCTACGCGCTGCTGATCCACGCCCGGATCGCCGCCGGCGCCGGTCACCACGGACAGGCGCTGGCCCACTCCCGGGAGGCGCTGGAAGTCTTCACCCGGGCGGGCCTGCCCGAGGCCGCGCAGGCGAGGCTGCTCGTGGACGCCACCGGGGTCATGGCGGTGCAGGGCAGGGGGGTCCGCCCTACACCGGCATGACCCCGGTGACAGCCGCCGTCACGCCTTGGTGTTGAACTCCTCGGTGTCTCCCTTTCCGGGGTGGGCGGGGCCGTCGGCCAGGGAGGGCCGTGCCGTGTCACCGGAGTGGGCCGCGGAGAGGACCGGCCCCGAGACGGCGACGAGGGCAGCGAGGAGCGCCGGGACGAGAACGGTCATACGGCGGGCGCCGGACTTCAGGTTGTGCTGCACGGGAATTCCCTGTCTTTCGAGGAAGCCGAGGAGACCGAGGAGGCCTGCGCTACGGCCTGGCCTGCGGGTTGTTCTGCGTCCGAGTCTCCCAGCGGCGCATCTATGTTTCATATACGGGCGATCGCGGGCGTGATCGCGGCCCGGCCGCACAGGGACGCCCGTACGTTCGCGGAGCGCGTACGCGATCGTGGAAGCTGTCCGCATGGACACTTCCGCCTACGACGGCACACCGAAGCAAGCGGGCTACCGCCGGTCGGCGGGCTCGCCGCGCGGCGAGGCCAGGCGCCGCGAGCTGCTCGACCGCGTCACCGACGACCTCGCCGTCAACGGCCTCGTCGACTTCTCGCTACGGCGTGCCGCGCGGGCGGCGGGCACGACGCACAAGGTGCTCCTCTACCACTTCGACGGAGCCGACGACCTGCTCAAGCAGGCGATCCACCAACTGCGCGAGAAGCGCATCGGGCAGGCGTGGGCGGCCGCCACCGAGGGGGCGGACCGGCGCACGCTCGCGGGTTGGGTGCGCGCGGTGTGGCCCGACCTGGTCGGCGCGGAGGCGCGCGTGCTCGAGCAGGCCATCGGCCTGGCGATGTACGACCCCGAGCGTTACGCGGAACTCGGCCGGGGGGCGTCGGAGCAGTACCTGCCCGTGCTGCTGTCCGTATGCCCGGAGCACTGGCCCGTACAGCGCAAGCACGAGGTGGCGGCGATGATCCTCGCGACGTTGCGGGGCTTCTTGGTGGACGCGCGGACCAGCGGCGACGCCGCGGGGACAGCGGCGGGGTTCGAGGCCCTGGCCCGTGCGCTGGAGCGGGAGGAGGCGGTGTGACCTGAGTGAGAACGACGATTTGCCGGCGCCGCCCCGTCCTGAGGCGGATGGCGGCGCGTACGCGTGGGCCCAGGCAGCCCCCGACCGGCCTCGTCAAGTCGCTCGACTCGCCTCCCAGCGAGGCCCGTTGATCCTCATGGACAGTATGTGAACCACGTGGTTCACTTCTTCGTGGGGTTGAGCCTCAACCACTCGGAGGTCGGCATGGGTATGTCCGTGGAGCGGCAGAAGGTCCGATTCATCAGTGGTGGCGAGGAATGCGTCGCCTGGCACTATCCGGGTACCAATCGGGCATGCGTGATCATGGCCGCCGGTGGCGCGGTGACCAAGGAGCCCGGCACCGACCCGTTCGCCAGGCGGTTCCACGAGGCCGGGTTCAGCGTCCTCGCCTTCGACTACCGGCACTTGGGGGAGAGCGGCGGTCACCCGCGCCAGGTGCTGCCCATCGGTGAGCAACTGGCCGACTGGCAGGCCGCGATCGCCTGTGCCGCGACCCTGCCGGGGGTCGACCCGGCCAGAGTCGTGGCCTGGGGTTTCTCCCTGTCGGGCGGCCACGTCTTCCCCGTCGCGGCGCGCAACCCGCAGCTGGCGGCGGCGATCGCGCAGACGCCGCTCGCCGACGGACCGGCGGCCACCCGCGCCGCGGCCCGCCACCAGAAGCCGCTCGCGGCACTGCGCACGATGGGCAGGGCCCTGCTCGACGTACTCGGCCAACCGGTCGGCCTGCGGCCCCTGTTGGTGCCGCTCGCGGGCGAACCCGGGACCGTCGCGCTGCTCACCACACCCGACGGGATCGACGGCGACAGGGCGCTCAACCCGGGCAACGCCTACCCGGAATGGCAGCAGACAGTCGCCGCCCGCACCGCCCTGCGTCTGATGGTCTACCGGCCCGGCCGCCACGCCTCCCGGATCGCGTGCCCGCTGCTGGTCCTCGTGTGCGACCAGGACCAGTCGGCGCTCGCCGGGCCCGCCGCCGGCGCCGCCCGGCAGGCACCGCGCGGGGAACTCGTCCGTATGCCGGGCGGCCACTACGAACCCTTCCTCGACGGCCACGAGCGAGCCGTCCAGGCCGAGATCGCGTTCCTGTACCGGCATCTGCCCGCCAACCCGGCGACGGACCGCGCCGCGACCGGCACCGAGGGTGCCTCGCTCTGACGGCGCCGCAGCCCCCCACCGCCGTCCCATCCGCCGCGCGAACCCCGGCCCCGACGAGCCGCACCGCCCCGCGGTCCCGGGTGATCCGGGTCTCACTCGGGCGGTGCGGCTTGGCTATGCAACGAGTTGCATAGAAGGATCGCGGTATGGCGCTCGAACACGCGATCCTCGTCTCCCTGCTGGAGAGGCCCGGCTCAGGCTATGAGCTGGCCCGGCGTTTCGAGCGGTCCATCGGCTACTTCTGGACGGCGACGCACCAGCAGATCTACCGCGTCCTCAAGCGTATGGAGAGCGACGGCCTGCTCGCCGTCCGCGAGGTGGCCCAAGAGGGCCGGCCGGACAAGAAGGAGTACTCCGTCGCCGGCCCCGGCCACGCCGCCCTCTCCCAGTGGCTGCACGAGCCGATCGAACCCGAGAGCCTGCGGCACGACCTCGCCGTGAAGATCCGCGGCGCGGCCTTCGACGACCCGGCCGCGGTGATCCACGAGGTCGAGCGGCATCGCCAGGTGCACAGCGACCGGCTCGCCCACTACCTCGCCGGCGAGCTGCGCGACTTCACCGGGCCGTGCGCCCCCGCGCCGCTCGACACCGGCCAGGAGCTCCAGCACGTCGTGCTGCGGGGCGGCATCGCGTACGAGCGGATGACGATCGCCTGGCTCGACGACGTCCTCGCCACCATCCAGCGGCTGACCACCGGCTCACCGACCACCGATGACCAGTGCCAGTGATCGATGACGGATGACCGATGACCGCTGATTTTCGTTCCCGACTCCTCCCGACCCCTTTCGAAAGGCGACCCCTCATGGCCGACGCCCTCCTGTTCAACCCGCGTACCTACGACCCGGCGCACTTCGACCCCGAGACCCGCAGGCTGCTGCGCGCCACCGTCGACTGGTTCGAGGCGCGCGGCAAGCGCAAGCTGATCGAGGACTACCGCTCCCGCGCCTGGCTGGCGGACTTCCTGGCGTTCTCCGCCAAGGAAGGCCTCTTCGCGACCTTCCTCACCCCGGCCTCGGACGCCGGCAACGAGGACCAGCGGTGGGACACCGCCCGGATCGCGGCCCTCAACGAGATCTTCGGGTTCTACGGCCTCGACTACTGGTACGCCTGGCAGGTCACCATCCTCGGCCTCGGCCCCGTCTGGCAGAGCGACAACGCCGCCGCCCGAGCCCGTGCCGCCGAACTCCTCACCCAGGGCGAGGTGTTCGCGTTCGGCCTGTCCGAGAAGACGCACGGCGCCGACATCTACTCCACCGACATGCTCCTGGAGCCCGACGGAAACGGCGGCTTCCGGGCCACCGGTTCCAAGTACTACATCGGCAACGGCAACGCCGCCGGACTCGTCTCCGTCTTCGGCCGGCGCACCGACATCGAGGGCCCGGACGGCTACGTCTTCTTCGCGGCCGACAGCCGCCACCCCGCGTACCACCTCGTCAAGAACGTCGTGGACTCCTCCAAGTACGTCAGTGAGTTCCGTCTGGAGGACTACCCGGTCGGCCCGGACGACGTCCTGCACACCGGCCGTGCCGCCTTCGACGCCGCCCTCAACACCGTCAACGTCGGCAAGTTCAACCTGTGCACCGCCTCGATCGGCATCTGCGAGCACGCGATGTACGAGGCCGTCACCCACGCGCACAACCGCATCCTCTACGGCCGCCCCGTCACCGCCTTCCCGCACGTGCGCCGCGAGCTGACCGACGCGTACGTCCGTCTCGTCGGCATGAAGCTGTTCAGCGACCGTGCCGTCGACTACTTCCGCTCGGCCGGGCCCGACGACCGCCGCTACCTCCTCTTCAACCCGATGACGAAGATGAAGGTGACCACCGAGGGCGAGAAGGTCATCGACCTCATGTGGGACGTCATCGCCGCCAAGGGCTTCGAGAAGGACAACTACTTCGCCCAGGCGGCGATCGAGATCCGTGGACTGCCCAAGCTTGAGGGCACGGTCCACGTCAACCTGGCGCTGATCCTCAAGTTCATGCGCAACCACCTGCTGGCCCCGGCCG
Organism: Streptomyces sp. NPDC023838; assembly: GCF_040639555.1. NCBI lineage: Bacteria > Bacillati > Actinomycetota > Actinomycetes > Kitasatosporales > Streptomycetaceae > Streptomyces > Streptomyces sp. NPDC023838. Next base: position 108,846 of record NZ_JBFAAD010000007.1, on the reverse strand, counting down.
AGTACGCGCCCGTCCCCACCCGCCTCGACGCGGCCGACGACGCGTTCCTCTTCCAGCAGGGCCCGGCCCGCGGGCTGGGCTCGGTCCGCTTCCACGACTGGCGCGCGGCCTACGACGCGTACGCCTCGCTGCCCAACGTCGCCCGCTTCCGCGAGCAGGCCGACGCGCTGTGCGCGTTCGTCACGACCGCCGCCCCCGACGAGGAGCAGAGCCGCGACCTCGACCTCCTGCTCGCCGTCGGCCAGCTGTTCGCACTCGTCGTGCACGGCCAGCTGATCCTGGAGCAGGCCCGCCTGACCGGCCTGGACGAGGACGTGCTGGACGAGCTGTTCGCCGTTCTCGTACGGGACTTCTCCGCGCACGCGGTGGAGCTGCACGGCAAGGACTCCGCCACCGAGCAGCAGCAGACCTGGGCGCTCGGCGCGGTGCGGCGTCCGGTCGTGGACGAGGGCCGCTCGGCGCGGGTCTGGGAGCGCGTCGAGGCGCTGTCCGGCGCCTACGAGATGGCACAGTGACGTACTGACCCCCCCTGCACCCCGCATGGCCCACCGGCGTGTCCGCCGCGGTGGGCCATGCGCGTTTCCGGGGTGGCCATGGCAGAAGGGCCACCCCGCTCACTGGACGAACGGCCCCTCCGCCGTGAAGCGGCGCAGCTGGCGGGCGAACGCCTCGGCCTCGCCCGGCGGCCAGGAGGCCAGGCTCGCCGTGATGTGGGCGGCCAGGCGCTTACGGAGCTCCGTCACCGCGAGCCGTCCCTCCTCGGTGAGGACGAGCAGGTGTGCCCGCCGGTCGTGGGGGTCGGGCTCGCGCCGGACGAGTCCTGCGGCCTCCAGCCGGGAGGCGCGGCGGGTGACGCCGGAGCGATCGATTCCGACGTCGGGAGCCAGGTCCGCCGCGCTGCGCGGCCCGGTCCGTGCCAGTGCGCTGAGCACCGGGTACGTCACCTCGTCCACCGCCTCGCCCATGCCGGTCGTGAGCTGCTTGTGCAGCTGTGCGCGTGTGGTGCGGCGCAGCAGAATGCCCAGCGCGTCCGCGATCTCATGCCCTACTTCGTTGTCCACCCCCAAAGAATAGCGTGCGCGGCGCACGCGGTTGGTGTTACGGTGTCAGTGTTGCGTGCGCGACGCACGCACAACGTCCTTGTGTGGCCCGTAGGAAAGGAACCACCATGAACCGCACCGGCATCAGCGCCGCCCTGAACGACCTGCTCCTCAACCGCGACATCACCGTCGAGGAGGCGGCCGACCGGCACTTCACCCCGCAGTACCGCCAGCGCACCGACGGGGAGTGGGCCGACCGCGCCGAGTTCATCGAGCACATCTCCCATCTGCGCACCGTCGTCGCCGACGGCCGCGTCACGGTGCACGAGGAGCTGTACGACGGCGCCAAGTACGCCGACCGGCACACCGTCGACATCACGAAGACGGACGGCTCGACGGTGAGCATGGAGGTGTACGTGTTCGCGGACCTCGCGCCCGACGGGCGTTTCCAGCGCATCGAGGAGACCACCTTGATGCTGCGGGGCTCCGACGCCGACCGCGACCTCGGCAGCGCCCGCTGAGATCCCGCTCGGGGCGGGGGTGCGGCCGGAACGGGCCGGGTCGACGGAGCCGGGGTCGCGGGACATGATGTTTCGACGATCGAAAGGATTCCTCATGTCTGACCTTTCCCCGTCGACCGCGACCCCCGCCATCACCCCCAACGGCCGTGCGGGCGCCCCTCGTTCAGAGACCCTCACCGGCAGTATCCAGGTGGACTTCCCTGAGTTCCGCACGCCGCCCCCCGGCCCGATGGGGCTGCTGTCCTCATGGCTGGAGCGCAGCATCGCGCACGGCGTGCGCGAGCCGCGCGCGCTGGCCCTGGCCACCGCCGACACCCAGGGACGTACGTCCTCCCGGATCGTGGTGCTCAGCTCGATGACGGACACCGGAATCGTCTTCCTCACCCACGCCGACAGCCAGAAGGGCCGGGAACTGGCCGGGAATCCCTGGGCGTCCGGCGTCCTTTACTGGAGGGAGACGAGTCAGCAGATCACGCTGGCGGGTCCGGTGGGCCGCCTCTCCGACGCCGAGGCGGACAGTATGTGGTTCGCGCGCCCCGTCTTCACGCACGCCATGAGCACCGCATCCCGGCAGAGCAGTCCGCTGGACGACCTCGACCGCGTAGCGCAACTGCGCTCCAGGGCACGTGAGTTGGGCGAACCGCAGCAGCCGTTACCGCGCCCCGTCACCTTCACGGCCTACCACCTCGTGCCCGACGTCGTGGAGTTCTGGGCCACCGGCACCGACCGGCTGCACGAGAGGCTGCGGTACGACCGCACCGAGAGCGGCTGGGAGGTCAGCAGGCTCCAGCCGTGAGGGCCCGCGCGCGCCCGTGACTTCGGGGCCGGGCCGGGGAGCCTCACACGGCATGCTCCGGCCCGGCTCCTCACGTCGGGCGGTGCCTCAGTCGGCCACGACCGCCTCGATGACGGACGCGTGCGGCGAGGGTTCCAGTACGCGTACGACCGTGAATCCCGCCGTGGCGAGCAGCGCCTCGTACTCCGCGCGGGTGCGGCCCTTCCCGTTCAGGACCGTCATCATCAGCACATCGATGGTCTTGCCCGGGTGCGGGTCGTTGCCCGCCGGGATCATCGCGTTGATGACCAGCAGCCGGGCACGCGCCGGCATGGCCTCGCGACACGTCCGCAGGATGCGTACGCACTCGTCGTCCGGCCAGCTGGCCAGCACGTGCTTGAGCAGGTAGACGTCGGCGCCGGACGGCACGGAGGCGAAGAAGTCCCCGGCCTGGGCCTTCCAGCGTCCGGTCAGCTCCGGCGTGTCGAGGACGTGCCCGGCCACCACGGTCTCCAGGTCGACCAGGGTGCCCGTCATGTGCGGGTTGCGCCGCAGGACCGCGCGCAGCAGCCCGCCGCGCCCACCGCCCACATCGACCGCGCTCGTGGCCCCGGAGAAGTCGACGGCCTCGACGACGTCGTTGCTGAGCGTCTCGGAGAACGCCGCCATGCTGGAGTTGAAGGCCCTGCCGAGCTCCGGGACGTCGGCGATGTGGTCGTAGAAGGGGACGCCGTACACGTTCTCGAAGGCGGTGCCGCCGGTGCGGACCGCCTCGTGGAGCTGGGCCGCCGACTGCCAGAAGACGGGCTCGCCACGCACCATGATGTAGTCGCGCAGCGAGCGCTCCACGTCCGTGCGCAGCGGCTGCGCGAGCGGTGTGAGGTGGAAGCGACCCTCCTCGTCCTCGCGGAAGACACCCTTGGTGGCGAGGAACCGCAGGAGCCGGTAGAGGTGCGCGCCGTCGACTCCGGCGGCCTTGGCGAGCTCCTCGGCGCCGCGCGGTCCGTCCGCCAGGTGGTCGGCGATGCCGAAGCGCGCGGCGGTGTGCAGGGCCGCCGAGTACAGGTATCCCAGGGAGAGTTCGAGTAACTCGCCCGTCACCTGGTCAGGTGCGCCGTCCGCTGCGCCGTCCGGTGCGGCGGCGGAGCCGAGGGGCGGTCCGGCCTCCGTGCCGTGCGGGGTGCCGGACGTCTGCGGAGTTCCTGTGGCTTCGGGGTGAGCGCCTGCCATCGGTGAGGTCCCCTCTCTCATCCCCTGTGCGGCACAAGGGTGCATGGAATATACGTACGACACAGCAGCGGCGCTCCAGCCTACGTCCGGCACTCGCCTTTCGCTTGAGTGCCGGGGGAGTCGCGTCGGGTCGTTGTCGAGGGTGTGTCGCCGGGCGCTACGGGAGCCGCGAGCCCAGGCGGGCCCTGAGCCACTCGATCGCGGCGGCGCCCTGCGCGGCCTGGAAGGCGCGCAGCGTGGGCAGTCCGGGCGGCGCGCCGCGCAGCGACTGGCGTACGAAGTACCCGGCCAGCGCGGCGAGGGTGGCGGTCACACCCTCGGGCTCGGCGTCCCGTCCCACTGGGTGCGCGGTGAACACCGCGTCCGGCTCGGGGCCTCCCTGGGAACGCACACAGGGCAGCATCAGCAGCAGGTCGAACCAGGGCGCGGCTCGTACCGCGTGCGGCCAGTCGACGAAGACCACGCGACCGTCGGCGGTCAGCAGGAGGTTGTCGGCGCGCAGGTCTCCGTGCGCCAGGGTGTCGCCCGAGGCGAACTGGCCCCAGGGCGCGGCGAGATCGGCCAGCGCGGCCAGGTTCCGGCGGACCCAGGGATCGAGCCGGTCCCGGCAGCTTCCGTCCTCGTCAAGGAGCTGCTCCCACCCCCGGAAGGACTCGGCCTCGCTCTCCGCGACGGCCGGGACGTCGAGGGGCGCGGGGGTCAGGGTGTGCGCGAGCTCGCCCACCGCGTCCAGGACGCGCGACAACTCGTCCGCCTGCCACGGCACCTGGGGCTGACGGCCGTCGACGTCCTCGAAGGCGAGTGCCACCCAGGTCGCGTCGTCGTGGGCGGCCAGCAGCCGTGGTGCGGGAACATCGAGCGGCAGGGCGGCGGAGACGCGGGCCTCGGCGCGGTGGAGCACCGGGCTACCGGTGTTGACCTCGGCGCTCACCGCCTTCACGAAAGCACGCCGCCCGTCCGCCAGCCGCACGCGCGCGGCGACCCCGGGCGAGAATCCACCGCGCTGGGTCACCGCTTCGGTGACCGGTGCGCCCAGGCGCGCCTCCAGCCCGCAGCGGACGTGCTCGGGGACCTGGCCCCAGTCGGTGCGGACTCCGGTGGCGGACGGCGCGGTGATGTTCATGCGGCCATGGTCAACGACGCGGGACGGGGAAGCGAGAGTTTTTCCGCGCCGCCGCCCTCGTACGTGGGTGGGCGGCGCACCCCCCCGCCGCACTTCTGCTGCATGGCGGGGGGAGCGGTGCCGTCAGGCGCTCGTGAGGATGACGAGCTGCCGGGTCGCGCGGGTCATCGCGACATAGCGGTCCACGGCTCCTTCGATGCCGTGGCCGTACGTCTGCGGATCGATGAGGACGACCAGGTCGAACTCAAGACCCTTCGACAGCGTCGGCGTCAGCGACCGCACGCGGGGCCTCTCCCGGAACGCCGGATCGCCGATGACGCAGGCCACCCCCTCGTCATGGTCCGCGAGCCAGCCGTCCAGGACCGCCTCCAGCTCCGTCACCGATCCGTGGACGACGGGGATGCCGCTGCTGCGGATCGAGATCGGCACGTTGGCGTCCGGGAGCGCGGCCCGGATGACCGGCGCGGCCTCCGCCATGACCTCCTCCGGCGTCCGGTAGTTGACGCTCAAGGAAGCCACCTCGATCCGGTCGAGTCCGATCCGCTCCAGCCGGTCCCGCCACGACTCCGTGAACCCGTGCCGGGCCTGGGCGCGGTCGCCCACGATGGTGAAGCTCCGCGACGGGCAGCGCAGCAGCAGCATCTGCCACTCGGCGTCGGTCAGCTCCTGGGCCTCGTCCACAATGATGTGGGCGAACGGGCCGGCCAGCAGGTCCGGTTCGGCGGCCGGCAGGGCGCTCTCGTCGATCAGGGTGTCCTGCAAATCCCGGCCGTGCAGCATCCCCAACGCGCCCTCGCTCTCGTCGATCTCGACGTTCTGCAGCAGGCTGTCCATGACGTCGGCCCGGCGTGCGCGTTCGGTGGCGGCGGCCGCCTCATGCCGGCGCTTGCGCGCGGACGCCTCCGGGTCGCCGAGCCGCTGCCGTGCGGCGTCCAGGAGCGGCAGGTCGGACACCGTCCAGGCGTGGGCTTCGGCGCGCTGGAGCTTGCGTACGTCGTCAGGGCTGAGCCAGGGAGCGCACTTGCGCAGGTAGGCGGGCACCGACCACAGGTCGCCCACGAGGTCGGCCGCCCCCAGCATCGGCCACGCGCGGTTCAGGGTCCCGATCAGCTCCCGGTTCTGCAGCAGCGACCTGCGGAGCAACTGGGGCGCGACCTCTTCGTCGTCCTCGTACTCGTCCGCGTGCTTGTCCATCAGGATCGTGAGCAGCTCCTCACGGATCTGCTCGCGCGCCTCGTTGTGCGGAGTGCCGGGCTCCACGGCCGCGAACGCCGCCGCCCAGTCGTCGGCGCTCAGCCAGACGTCGGACCAGTGGGTGGAGACCGTCATCCCCTCGGTGGGCGGCTCCTCGTAGATGCCGACGGCCGGCTCGATCGCCTTCACCATGTCGGCGGACGACTTCAGCCGGGCCACGTCCGGGTCGGTCTCGGTCGCCGCCGCGGCTCCCTCGGCGACGAGGTCCCGCACGATGCAGGTCCGCACGCCCTCCTCACCGAGGCTGGGCAGGACGTCGGCCACGTAGTCCAGGTAGGGCCGGTGCGGGCCGACGAAGAGCACGCCGCCGCGGCGGTGACCGAGGCGGGGGTCGGAGTAGAGCAGGTGGGCGGCGCGGTGCAGGGCGACGACGGTCTTGCCCGTACCGGGACCGCCGTCGACGACGAGCGCGCCACGGGATCCCGCCCGGATGATGGCGTCCTGATCGGACTGGATGGTGGAGAGCACGTCACGCATCCGGGCCGACCGGTTGCCGCCCAGGCTGGCGATGAACGCGGACTGGTCGTCGAGCGCGGCGCGCCCCTCCAGCCCCTCGGCGGTGAACACCTCGTCCCAGTAGTCGTTGATCCGGCCGCGCGTCCAGCGGTACCTGCGGCGGCTGGTCAGACCCATCGGGTTGGCGTGGGTCGCCGCGAAGAACGGCTCGGCCGCGGGGGAGCGCCAGTCGACGAGCAGTCGGCGGCCGGTGCTGTCGGTGAGACCGAGGCGGCCGATGTACACCGGCTCGGCGTCGTCCTCACGGACGAAGTGCCCCAGGCACAGGTCCAGGCCGAAGCGGCGCAAGGTGCGCAGGCGCCCGGTCAGCCGATGGATCTCCAGGTCCCGGTCCATGGCCTCGCGGCCGATGCCGCCGGGCGCCCTGCGCGCCTCCTCCAGGCGGTCGGAGAGTTCGGCGATCGTCTGCGCGAGGCTCTCCGCGATCGCCGCGAAGTGCTGCTCGTCGCCGTCGATCAGCGCCGGGTCGGCCTTGAGTGCGAGGCGCTCGGGAAGGTCGAAAGCGCTGGTGGTCAGGTAAATGGTGAATCCCCCTCTGTGCTTCGAGCTCTGACTTCGTACGTCACGCTCTGAGCTCGGTGCGCGATTCTGCCCCACCTCCGGGGCCTTGCGGCAAGCCCCCCAGTGCGCTATAAGTTGAGAGTGGCAAGGAGTGAGTACAACTCCTTGCTTTTTTTGTTTTCGGCGGCCCGCACAAGCAGGGGGGCGGGGGCAGGTTACGGACGGCGTCCCCACGCGGAGACCATCGGGGCGGTGGCCAGGTCGAGGCGTCCGGCGGCGACGTTCGCCAGGTGACGGTCGATCTCCTCGTCGGTGGCAAGCCCCTGTCCGGTCAGATGGTGGCGGATCTGCCGCACCGTCGCGTCCTCCAGTACGGCACACGCCGGCGAGGTGATCGGGAAGTACGCGTCGGCCCGTACGTCGTCCAGACCGGCCTCACGCAGCACCCTGGGCAGGGTCCGCCCGTACGCGAGGTCCGCACCGCGCGCCGCCATCAGCGTGCGGAAACCGGACCGCAGCCGGTTGGCGAGCCGCTGTTCGGGACCCGACTCGGCCGGGCACAGCAGCGGCTGCAGCGTGGGGTCGGCGTCCTCCAGGAGCAGCCAGCCGCCGGGGCGCAGCGCCTGGACCATCCGGCGCAGAGCCTCGGCGCGGTCGTGGACGTGTGTCAGGACCAGCCGGGCGTGTACGAGGTCGAAGTCGCCGGGCGGCGGCGGATCGGCGGCCACGTCGTGGGACAGCACCTCGATCACACCGCCGGCGATGCCACGGGTCCAGGACACGTCGATGTCGGTGGCGGTCACCGCGCCGGTCGGGCCGACTCGCTCGGCCAGCCCGAGGGGCACGGAGGCCCCGCCGGCGCCCACCTCCCAGCACCGCATACCGGCCCCGATCCCGAGCCGGTCCACGTGCCGGAACGTCACCGGGTCGAACAACTCGGCCAGAGCACCGAAGCGGACACCCGCCTCCGACTGTTGGTTGTCCAGCAGGTAGCCGCGGCCGGGGTCGGTGTCGTACTCAGCCCTGTCGTACTCAGCCATCCGGCGATTGTGGCAGACGGGGCCCAGGCCGTACGGAACGCTCGGTGCCGAATCAACAGGCCGTGGCGCCGACCTCCCGTGCGGCGGCCAGGTAGGTGAGGACGAGCGGCCGTTGGTCGTCGTGGCGGGCGGCCACCGCCAGCCGGGACGGAGAGATGCCCCGCACGGGCACGGCGACCACTTCGTCCCGGGCGATCAACGGGGCGTTGCCGGCGGCCAGCAGGACCACGCCCTGGCCTTCGGCGACCGCCTCGTGGGTCTCCTCGGCGCTGGCCACCACGGCGCCGATCCGCGGCGGCCGACCGTCGCGGGCATCCAGCGCGAGCCAGTAGTCCCGCACCGTCCCGGCCTGCGGGGGGAGAGCGAGGAAGGGCTCGTCCAGCAGGTCGGCGAAGTCCACCATCCCCTCGGGGTCGGACGCGGCGCGCGCTGCCAGCGGGTGCCCGTCCGGCAGTGCGACCAGCCGGGGCTCGCGGGCCACCACCGCATGCCGGTAGCGGTCTCCGTCCGGCAGCGGCAGCCAGACGAAGGCGACGTCGCTGGACCCGTCCGCCAACCCCGCACTGGGATCGGCCCAGTTGACCTGGCGCAGGACCGGCCGTACGTCAGGATGCCGGGAGAGCAGACGGGCCCGCAGAGCCGGCAGCAGCCCGCGTCCCGGGCTGGTGGACATGCCGATCACCAGGGCGGCCCGCTCGGCGTTCTTCGCCTCTTCCACCGCCGTCCGCGCGGTCTCCCAGACGGCCAGCACCTCGCGGGCGTGCGGCAGCAGGGTTTCCCCCACCGCCGTCAACCGCACGGTGCGCCGGTCGCGTTGAAACAGTCGCGCGCCGAGCTGCTTCTCCAGCATCCGTATCTGCTTGCTCAGCGCGGGCTGGGAGACGAACAGCTTCTCGGCCGCCCGGGTGAAGCTCAGTTCCTCGGCGACCGAGGCGAAGTAGCGCAGATCGCGCCCGTGCACATCCATAACTCATGGCTATCACAAAGGGCCTTGGACGCGTCCGTCGTTCCCGGCGAAGGATGGGTCCTGCCGACGGGGAGGCCCCGAACGGCGGTTGACGAGGGAGCGGAAGATGAGCGAGAGCGCCAAGGTATGGCTGGTCACCGGTGCGAGCAGTGGTTTCGGGCGGGCCATCACCGAGGCAGCGGTCGCCGCCGGTGACACCGTGATTGGCACGGCTCGGCGGACCGAGGCGCTGGACGACCTGGTCGCGGCATACCCCGACCGCGTGGAGGCGATCAGCCTGGACGTCACCGACGGCGAGCGGACCGACGCGGTGGCCGCCGACGTCCTGGCGCGTTACGGCCGGGTGGACGTACTGGTGAACAACGCCGGCCGCACCCAGGTCGGGGCGTTCGAGGAGACCACCGACCGCGAGCTGCGCGACCTGTTTGAGCTGCATGTGTTCGGGCCGGCCCGGCTCACCCGGGCGCTGCTGCCGCAGATGAGGGAGCGGGGCAGTGGATCGGTCGTGAACATCAGCAGCTTCGGCGGGCAGCTGTCCTTCGCCGGATTCTCCGCCTACAGCGCGACCAAGGCGGCGCTGGAGCAGCTGTCGGAGGCCTTGGCCGACGAGGTGACACCGTTCGGCGTCAAGGTGCTGATCGTCGAGCCCGGTGCGTTCCGCACCAACCTGTTCGGCACGGGCGCGGCGTACTTCTCCGAGGAGAACCCGGCGTACGCGGAGAAGGTCGGCGTGACCCGGCGGATGGTGCAGGGCGGCAACGGCGAGCAGCCCGGCGACCCGGCGAAGGCCGCCGCGGCCATCCTGCTGGCCCTGGCCGCCGAGAAGCCCCCGCTCCGCCTGGCCCTCGGCGGCGACGCGGTCGACTTCCTGACCGCCCACCTGGACTCCGTGCGGGCCGAACTGGCCGAGTGGGAGAAGGTTTCCCGGGGGACGGACTTCGATACGGAATGAGCCGGCCGGGGATCGTACTGGCGGCCGCTGGACATGAGTCGATCAGAGCGGTGTCAGGATCATCAGGACTTCGTCGCGGTCGTCCCCGGGCGCGAGGCGAAGGGCGCCCGGCCAGCGGCCGATCTCCTTCCAGCCGAGGCGACCGTAGAAGTCCTCCAGCCCGACACCGCCGCGTGCGGCCAGGTGGAGTTGCTCAAGTCCCATCTCATCGCGGGCTATCCCACGAACGTGGTTCATCAGAGAACCGCCAATGCCAAGACCCCGCAGGCTCGTCCGTGTCTGGACATGGTGGAGCGTCCCCCAGTGGGCGGTGAGCGCGAAAGGATCACGTCGGACATTCAGCCACCCGACGAGGTCGCCACCCATCGATGCGACCACAAGGCGGCTCCTCTCAGGGGCAAGGCCCGCCACGAGGGAGTCGACCGCGGGGGCGGCCTGGGTCGCATCGATGGGCGGGAAGGGGAACCCCGCTGCCCCACCCGCGTTCGTCACCTCGATCCAGCAGTCGATGAGCGTTTGCCGCAGCTGCGCGGTGACGGCGTCGGGCGTGGTGACCTGTCGCAGGTCGAGGGTTCCACTGTTCATACGGGGATTTTCGCACCGGGCACTGACAGTGCCGGTTCGGTTTGTCGCCACTGGTGAGACGCCTGACCGCGTCCGTGTCGGCGGACGCAGGGCCGACGGTGAATCCGCAGGTCGCAGCCGTTCGTTTCCTACGCGGGATGCCCGGCGGTGATGTCGAGCGTCTGGTGCAGGGACAATGGTTTGCCGTCGTTCGCCTGGGCGGCCAAGGGCTCCAGGAGGAATCCGACGTGGTCGCCTCCGTCGAACCGCTCCAGGATCCTCCCCGTGAACCAGCCCACGGCATCGGTCAACAGCGGTGTCCCGTCCGGGCCTTCGGTCCACGCGAGGCCCTCGAACTTGTCCACTTCCGCCCCGCACTGGGCACCGAACCGTACGGCCAGCCCGTGGTCCTGTGGCAGCAGATGCACCGCCAGGACCGAGGCCTGCTCGGCCACCAGGTAGGTGTGGTTGGCTGTGGAGATCCACACGACGAACCGCGCGGGCTGCAAGGAGCACTGCCCGGCGAACCCGACCAGGCACCCGGCCCGCTGTCCGCCCGCCGACGCGGTCACCACGTAGACGGGAGAGTCCACCAGAGCGGTGAAGTCGTCGAAACTCACCTGAAGCCTCCTCGAATCCGACTGTCGCACGAGGATACGGGTGCGGGGCTGTCCGGAACCGGCGCCGGTCACCGCCGCCCGTGTCGGAATCGCCCGGGCACGGCGGCGACCCACCTACATCTCGTCACTCCGACAAGCACACCGGCGCGCCCTGCCGCGCCCCGCCCGCCCCGGCAAGCAGAATGGCCCCACACCAAACGCGGAGGTTGTCATGCCGGGATTCCTCGACCGGGCCAAGGAGCAGGCCCAGTCAGCCCTCAACCAGGGGAAGCAGAAGGTGGACGAGGTCCAACAGCAACGACTGGGAAACGACCTGCTGAAGCAGCTCGGTGCGGCCTACTACGCGGAGCGGCGCGGATCAGGCACCCCCGAGTCGACGCAGCAGGCGCTCAGCGCCCTGGAAACCCACATCGCCGCGCATGGGGACGGCTTCCTGCGCGGATAGCGGACAGGGGGGAGCGGTACGGGTTCCGGTTCCGGTGCGGGAACCCGTACCGAGACGGATCCACGAACCGAGAACCCCGCACCCGCGCACACACCTGACCGCCGGGGATCGGCGCGGATCCCCCGAGGTTCCGTCGCCCCGTGGCCGGCCGGACGAAAACGTGTGGACCGCGCGGGGGTCGGCGCGGGACACTCGTGTGCTCAACTGCCGGTTCGAGACACGGGGGTTGGGATGGAATCACCTGAATCGCGCGAGGGCTTACCGGGCAAGGGCTCGGTGCTCCTCGCACTGCGCTATTACGGACGCGAACTGGCCCGGCTTCGGTGGCTGACCGTGCCGGCGATGCTGCTGCCCGCGCTCGGCAACACCGGCATCCAGTACGTCGCACCACTCATCGTCGCCAAGCTCGTCGGCCGGATCGCCGGGGACGGCGGTACCGTCGGCATCGACCCGATGCTGCCCTATGTGCTCGGCTTCGCCGGGGTCCTGCTGCTCGCGGAGGCGTTGTGGCGCATCGGGATGCACTGCCTGAACCGCCTCGTTGCCCGCGGGATCGAGCAACTGTACGTGATTGGTATGGACGAGCTGTTCGCCAAGGACGCCGCCTTCTTCCACGACAACTTCGCCGGGTCGCTGACCAAACGGGTCCTGAGCTTCGCCACCCGTTTCGAGGAGTGCGTCGACACGCTGACCTTCAACGTGGTGGGCAGCTTCGTGCCGCTGGCGTTCGCGTCGGTGGTGCTGTGGCAGTACGACCCGCTGCTCGTGGTCGGGCTCCTGGTGCTGCTCGTGGTCACGGCGGTGTGCGTGGCGCCCCTGATCCGGCGCCGACAGGCGCTGGTCGCCCAGCGCGAGCAGGCGATCGCCCGGGTCTCGGGGCATGTCGCCGACAGCCTGATGAACATGGATACGGTCCGCTCGTTCGCCGCCGAGGAACGCGAGGCCGCCGAGCACCGATCCCGCGTCGCGGAGTCGCGGCGGCTCACCCTGCGCTCGTGGGACTACGGCAACCTGCGCATCGACACGCTGGTCGCACCCATGTCCGTACTGACCAATGTGCTGGGACTGGTGCTCGCCATCGGGCTCGGCGGGGGAGAGCACGGCGTCGAAGCGGTCATCGTCGCCTTCACCTATTACGCCAGCGCGACGCGGATCATGTTCGAGTTCAACCAGATCTACCGCCGTCTGGAAAGCTCGATGACGGAGGCCTCGCAGTTCACCGAGCTGCTCCTCGAACCGCCGACCGTGCTCGACCCGGCAGCCCCGGAACCGCTGCCGGCGCGGCCGGGCGAGGTGTGCTTCGAAGGAGTGACCTTCGCCCACGCGGGCGCGCAGCCACTCTTCGAGGGCCTCGACCTGGCGGTTCCCGACGGGACGAAGATCGGTCTCGTCGGCCGGTCCGGCGGAGGCAAGACCACGCTGACCCGGCTGCTGCTGCGAATGACGGACATCGACGGCGGCCGGATCCTGATCGGGGGGCGGGACATCAGCAGGCTGCGGCAGGGCGAACTGCGCGGCCTGATCGCCTACGTACCGCAGGATCCGGCGATGTTCCACCGGACGCTGCGCGACAACATCGCGTTCGCCCGGCCGGCCGCCACCAACGAGGAGATCCGCCGCGCGGCCGAGGCGGCGCACGTCACGGAGTTCGCCGACGCGCTGCCCGACGGCTTCGACACCATGGTGGGCGAGCGCGGGGTGAAGCTGTCCGGCGGCCAGCGCCAGCGTGTCGCCCTCGCCAGGGCGATCCTGCGCGACGCGCCGATCCTGCTGCTCGACGAGGCGACCAGCGCGCTGGACTCCGAGAGCGAGATCCTCGTCCAGGACGCCCTGTGGCGGCTGATGGACGGGCGGACCGCGCTCGTGGTGGCGCACCGGCTGAGCACGGTCGCCACCATGGACCAGCTGGTCGTCCTCGACCGCGGCCGCATCGTCGAACAGGGCACGCACCACAGGCTGCTCGCCGCGGGCGGCGCCTATGCGAAGCTCTGGCAGCACCAGTCGGGCGGCTTCCTCGACGACACCCCCGCGGGGGCGGACCGGCGCTGAACCGGATCGGTGAGGTGGCCGTCCGGGGGATCAGGAGGAGTTCGCCCGGACGGGGCGCCGGAACGTGCCGGGTCCGGCCCGGCACGTCCTGAGCGCTCCTACGGGAAGGGCGCCTCACACCTCCAGCGCGTCCTCCACCCGACGCAGCTGATGACGGGCCATCGCCAGGTTCGCGCGGCTCTTGTCGAGGGCCAGGTAGAGGAACAGGCCGGTGTGACCGCGGCTCCTCAGGAGGCGGATCAGGTGGTACTGGCCGCCCAGGGTGATGAGGATGTCCTCGATCTCGTCCTTGAGGCCCAGCAGTTCCATGGTCCGCACCTTCGCGCGGACCACGTCGGTGTTCCCGGCGGCGGCCACCGACAGGTCCAGGTCCTTGCCGCCGCCCAGCGTGCCGAGGGCCATGCCGCTGCTGTAGTCGACGAGTGCCACGCCGATCGTGCCCTCGATGGAGGTCATCGCTTCCTTGAGCGCGGTTTCGGTGTTGCCCATGGGGTTCACACGTCCTTTCCGGTGGGTGTTCTGTGTCGAGCTCCGGGGCCGGGCGGCCCGGGATCCGGTGCTGGTCATGAGGTCTCCAGCCGTTCGAGAGCGCCGTCCACGAGTTCGCCGATCCGGGCTCCAGCCCGGCGGGCTTCCAGATGCAGACGGCCGACGTTGGTGCGCGGCGGCGCGAGCAGGGTGAGCACGGCGGCGGAGCCCGCCGCGTAGGTGGCGGCGTAGCCGTCCTCGCCCTGTACGAGGAGTTCGCGGAAGGCGCCGCGGCCGGTGGTGTGCGTGAGCCGCTGGGCGACGCCGAGGGCGGCGGCCGTCAGGGCGGCGACGGACTCGGCCTCGTCAACGGCGTCCTGGGCGAGGACGAGGCCGTCGACGCTGGCGGTCAGGGCACCGGTGATCTGTGGCAGGCGCGTTCGCAGTCGGCGCAGCTCCGCGACGATCTCCGCTTCGGCCGTCATCAGCTGTCTCCTTTCGGCGCGCTGGCGCAGGGCGCGGATCACGGCATGGCCTCCAGGGCGTCCCGCACCCTGCGGAGCAGCGCTTCGTCAGAGGGATGCGCCGCCTCCGCGGACGCGCGTACGACCCACTCGGGCACGGTCTCCCCGGGGGCGGGCGCCAGGGGTGTCTCGACCGCGCCGACCGCCGCGAGCCTGCGCACGTCGACGATGGTGTGGAAGGCGGGCCGCCCCAGCAGACGGGCTATGGCGCCCGGGGTGCGGACGCCGTCCACGGCCGCGAGCAGGGTGCGCTGGCGTACGGTGACCGGCAGACCCGGCCGGTCCGGTACCCGTACGACGGGCGCGGTGTCGACCTCGGGGTGGGGCCAGATCCGGTCGAGCAGTTCCCTGCGGCGCCCGGCCTCCCGGGCCAGCGCGTGGGCGGTGACGGGTCGTACGGGGCCGATCCAGTGCACGGCACCGTATCTGAACCGGGTCGGGCCCTTGCCGGGTGCGAGCGCGAAGAACGCCGCGTCATGGAGCGCGCCGAGATGGCACAACTCCAGCTCCCCGCAGGCGACTTGTCCGCTCTCGACGAGGAAGCGCCCCACCGCGCCGCGCGCGCCTGCCTGGTCCACGGCCCGCTGCCAGCCCTCGGGCCGCACGCGGCCGCTCGCCGTGAGCAGCACCTCCAGCCCGGGCGCGGCGGGGCTCTCCGCATGGACCACCTGCCCGTCCACGAGATAGAGGGTGCCCGTGTCGCGCAGCAGCGCGCCGGTGGCCCGCTCGGCCACGAGCCGTACCAGCATGGGCGAGACGAGAGCCGACTCGCGGGCGTCGTCGGTGAGCGTCATCCGAGGACCAGCCGTTGTGCCAGGTCGCGCAGGCGCAGCCGGGCCATGGCGAGGTTGCCCTGCTCGCGGTCGAGCCACAGGTACAGGAAGAGGCTGCTGTCGAAGGTCGTCTCGACGAATCGCAGGAGGTGGTAGCCGGTGCGGGAGGTGACGAGCACGTCCTCGACCGGCAGCGCCCCTGCGGGATCCGCCTCATCCCCTTCATCCACCGCTTCCATCTCGGCCGCTGCGAAGGCGGGGTGTTCGGCCGCCGTCCGGGCGAATTCGGCGGCCTCCGCGGCCGTCGTCTCGTGGTCGCCGCAGGGCGAGTCGCCGATGGTTCCCAGGGCCAGCCCGCTGGTCCAGTCGACCACCGCGGCGCCCCGCACGCCGGGCAACCCCATGGTTTCCAGCAGACACTCATCGATTCCAAGCACGCGCGACTTCCTCCCTGGTGCCGCCGTGGACGGGCTCCGCGTCTGGTGCTCGACGCGGCTGAGGTGACGAGAGGTTACGCAGCGTGTCGCCCACTGGGGGAAGTTCTGGCATTTTCCAGCGGAACATGCGCGGCGTTGGCTAGGGTGCGCCGACCCCACGGGGAGGCGTGGGCGACGGCTCGGGCGACCGCGAGGGCGCGCGGGTGGGCCGCGACGATGCGCACCCGGCGTGACCTGTACTGCCCGCGTTGCGGCGTGATCGAATAGGGGATGACATCGTTCTGGACCGGCGGCCGGATACGCCTGCGCGGTATCGAGCCCGACGACTGGGCCGCGTTCATGCGCTTCGCCGAGGACGAGGAGCGGTTGGGTGACCTGCTGAACCCGCCCCGCTCCGCCGAGAGTTTCCGTGACTGGGCCAGGGAACAGGCTGCTGCCAAGTCCGATGGCGACTGTTTCGGGCTGGCGATCGAAGCCGTCGAGACCGGCGACACGGTGGGTGCTGTCGGCTCACACCAGGCGGACCCGCGTGCGGGGTGGTTCGAGTACGGCGTCACCATCGGCGCCGATCACCGGGGCAAGGGATATGCGGCGGAAGCGGTGGTGATGCTGCTGCGCTTCATGTTCGCCGAGCGGCGCTATCACAAGTGCGCAGCGCGGATCTTCGCCCACAACGAGGCATCGCTGGCGCTACACCGGCGGCTCGGTTTCGTCGAGGAGGGTCGCCTCCGCGATCACGTGTTCCTGGCCGGCCGACACCGTGATCTCGTCATGATGGGGATGCTCGCCGAGGAGTTCGCCCAGCTGCACTCGATGAGCGAGCCCGATGGCTCGGGGGGCCGCCGGTGACTGAAGCGCCGCAGTCGGTGGAGCTCGCCGACTGCGGCGCTCAGACGTGGTGGCAGTAGGGGGCGTTCGCCCCGGGGTATGTCCGTCACGTTGCCCTGCATACCTGCGGCGCGCTCTCGTGGAGGCTGAGCAGCCGGTAGTAGTTCTCTCCGAGGGCGATGTCACGGAAGGCCCGGTCGTTCAAAGCCTTGTTGATCCGGCTGGTGACTTCGAGTTCTTGCTCGTAGACGTGGTAGTCCTTGTCGCGCGAGGCCACGAAGTCGGTGCCGGGAATGGCCCTGGTCGGATACCGGTCGAAGAACGTGGCGTACTTCTGCCGTACTCCCGGCTTGCTGAAGTAGTTGTCTTCCAGGACCCGCCAGCTGAGGTCCAGTGTGAGGCGGGGGTACTTGTCCAGGAGTCTCTTCATGATCCCGATGTGCCGGTCGGGATCCATGGTGGTGAGCTCCTTGGAGAGCCCCATGTGTGCCCACACGATCTTGTTCGCCGGATACCGGTGAAGCGTCTCCTCCATCAGATGGAGATACTTGGTCTGCTCCGCGTTGTTCCCGAGGTCCGAGTGGATGGTGATCGGGATCCCGCGGTTCCGTAGCACCTTCATGAACGGTGCCCAGTTCTTGATGTTCTCGCTCGTCGCGGCGGTGTGGTGGTTGGGGAACAGCGCCTGCTTGACGAGGTTCACCTCTCCCGCCCACCGGAAAACCCCTGGGAACTCCTTGTCGTACAGCGCGATGCCCGGCGGGATGGTCTCCGGGTGATTCAGATCCATAAAGGTCATGGAGACGGCGAGTTCGGGGTCCTTGGGCTTCGCCGCCACGTAATTCTCGGCGTTGGCGAAGTCGTTCTTCATGCTGGGCGCGACGGATGTGCCGGGGCAGTCCAGGTAGTACGTGCAGGGGGAGTTCACCGGCAGCATCTGCCCGATGCCGTACATGCTGGCGTGCCGGACACCGCTCTTGTGCAGGTAGCCGGTGAGTTCGTCGAACCCGATCGCCGGGCCACCGAACGGGCGGAAGTGCAGATGACTGTCGACCTGAGAGGTGTAGGGCTCTCTCGCGCGGTCAAAACACGCCGTCCCGGCCACCGCCGAGCCCGCCCCGGTCGACGAGGCGGCGACGGCCACCGCTGTCAGTACCGCACCGGCCATGCCGAGGCGCCTGGTGATGTGTGACATGCCGATGATGACCTCCGGTTGACTCGGTCTTCTGTCGCGGCCCTGGGCTATGGCGGCCAATTCGGCGCGTGCCGCAAGGGCATGGGGAATGTGCCCATGGAATGGTCCTGGCAGGCTTGCCGAAATGGCCGGGCCTCGGGGCGAAGGTGTTCGACTTGTCACCCGGACGCCAGTGCGCTCCGACAGGGGGAGGGTGACAACTCGCCCGTTACTCGACGCCGGGCATTCGTCCAGCGGAGGGATTTGGGAGTTCGGGGCCGTGGTTCCGTGTACGACCGGGGAAGAAGTCACTCCGCCGTGCAATGACCCGCAAAGGAGCTGGCTGTGTCGAATGCTGCGAGGGCTGTGCTTGAGGGCGGCCCGGATGACCTGCCGGACCGCATCGTGACGATCACCGAGCCGGACGCCGAGGTGAAGGTGCCGTTCAGGGGCGGCTACGAACACTTCGAGGCCACCCAGCGGCACCAGGACACCGCCGAGGGATCACTGCGGGTCTACCAGTGGATCTACCGCACCGCGATTGCCGAGTAGCCGGCGGCCACCGGGCGTCCTCGCTCGGGATTCGTCACCCCACGGCTCGTGGGCAGGAGTACGGGGACGGGCAAGGGCGGTAGGCCCGGGCGGCCCTGGAGAGCGGTTTGTTAGGCTCGCCTTGCCTCCCGTGGGGGAAGTCCGGTGAGAGTCCGGCGCTGACCCGCAACGGTGTGCGCGGCGACCCTGGGGTCCGTCGCGCGAGCCCGATCGCCCGCGAGGGGTCCAGCGATCCGTTGACTGCTCGCCGTGGACTGCGAGAGGGGGCCGCGCGGCCGGTGCGGCCGTACGGGCTGTCTCCTGCTCTGTCTTCAGCAGGCGGCCCATGCGAAGGACGGCCCCGCCCGTGCACCGAAGGACTGCCCCCGGCCGGATACCCGTGCTGCCGCTCAGCCTGGCGCTGGGACTGGTGCTCCTGCTGTCACTCATGTGCGGCGTGGGACTTGGCGCCGCCGGGGTCGGCTGGGGGCACGTGCCGCGCTTTCTGTGGGCCGGGCTCACCGGCGGAACCGTGCACGCGCGTGACGCGGCCGCGTACACCATCGTCTGGGAGATCCGGCTGCCCCGGGTCCTGCTCGGCGCCGTCGTCGGGGCCGGGCTCGCGGCGGTCGGTGTCGCCGTGCAGGCGATGGTCCGCAACGCGCTGGCCGACCCGTTCGTCCTGGGCATCTCCTCGGGTGCGGCGGTGGGCGCCAACGCCGTCATCCTGCTGGGGGCGTTCGCGGGGCTGGGGGTGTGGGCGCTGTCGGTGTCGGCGTTCGCCTCGGCGCTTGCGGCCATGGCGCTGGTGTACGCCGTGGCCCGCTCACCCCGCGGGCTCACCCCACTGCGGCTGATCCTGACGGGGACGGCACTGGCGTACGGCTTCGAGGCCCTCACCACGGTCATGGTGTTCGGTGCGGCCCGGGGCGAGGCGGCCCGGTCGGCGATGATGTGGCTGCTGGGCAGTCTGGGCGGCGCGACCTGGGCGCAGGTCCCCATCGCCGCGGTGACCGTGGCGGGCGGATGGACGTGGCTGCGGTGGCGCGCCGAAGCGCTCAACGCCCTCGCCATGGGCGACGAGACCGCGGCCGCCCTCGGCGTCCAACCGGCCCGGCTGCGCAGGGAGTTGTTCCTGGTCACGGCCGCCGTCACGGGAGCCGTCGTCGCGGTCAGCGGGGCCATCGGGTTCGTCGGACTGATGGTGCCGCACGTCGTCAGGATGCTGGTCGGCGCCGACCACCGGCGGGTGCTCGCCGTGGCGCCGCTCGCCGGAGCGGTGCTGCTGGTGTGGGCGGACGTGCTGTCGCGGCTACTGCTGGCCCCGGCCGAGCTGCCGGTCGGCGTGATCACCGCGGTGGTCGGGGTTCCCGCGTTCCTGCTGCTGATGCGGCGCGGCGGCTACGCGTTCGGGGGGAGCTGAGGATGCGGCTCGACATCGACGAGGTGACGATCGAGGCCGCCGGGGCCCGGCTGGTCGAGGACGTCCGGCTCGCCGTGGACACCGGGGCGTTCGTCGGACTCGTCGGGCCCAACGGCAGCGGGAAGTCGACCCTGCTGCGCAGTGTGTACCGGGCGCTGCGCCCGGCCCGGGGAACCATACGGCTGGACGGCGAGGCTCTGCACGCCATGCGCCCCCGGGCCGCCGCCCGCGTCCTGGCCGCGCTGCCGCAGGAGTCGTCCGCCGACTTCGACTTCACGGTGGCCGAGGTGGTCGCCATGGGGCGGCTGCCGCACCGCGACCGTACGGCCGCATCGGACCGGGAGATCTGCGCACGGGCGATGACGCGGACGGGCGTCGCCCATCTCGCCGACCGGGGCTTCCTGAGCCTGTCCGGCGGCGAGAAACAGCGGGCCCTCATCGCCCGCGCACTCGCCCAGCAACCCCAGGTGCTGGTCCTCGACGAACCCACCAACCACCTCGACATCGCCCACCAGTTGGACGTCCTCACGCTGGTCCGCGACAGCGGCCTGACCGTGCTGGCCGCCCTGCACGACCTCAACCTCGCCGCCGCACACTGCGATGTCCTGTACGTCATCGACGGCGGCCGGATCGCGGCCAGCGGTCCGCCGCACGAGGTCCTTGAACCCGCACTGCTGGCGTCGGTGTTCGGCGTGCGCGCGCACCGCGTACGCCATCCAGGAACCGGCGCCCTCCAGCTCCTGTTCGACCTGCTCCCGCCCACCACCTGAGGATCCCCATGCGCAAGCTGCTCGCCACCGCCCTCTGCCTGGCCGTGGCCGCCACCGGTTGTGGTGCCACGGTCGAGTCGTCCGGGTCCGGGGACGCCAAGTCATCGCCGGTCACCCTCACCAACTGCGGCCGCCAGGTGACGTACGACAAGGTCCCCGAACGCGTCGTCACCAATGACGTCGGTATCACCGAGCTGATGTTCGCCCTCGGCCTGGAGGACCGCATGGCTGGTTTCGCCATGCCCGACGACAAGGGGGACATCGGCGGTCTGCCCTGGAAGGGCGGCTACGACAAGGTGACATGGCTGTCCAAGGACCAGCTCACCAAGGAGAACGTCCTCGACGCCCGCGCCGATCTGGTCTTCGCCGGCTGGAACTACGGATTCCGTGAGGACGGAGGCTTCACCCCCGACGCGCTCAAGAAGCTCGGCGTCGCCTCGTACGTCCTCACCGAGTCCTGCCACAACGGCCGCACGTCGTCCTCGCGCGGCATCATGCCGCCACTGGACGCCCTCTACGCCGACCTCACCAACCTCGGCAGGTTGTTCGGCGTCGAGAAGCGGGCCGCCGCGCTGATCCAGGACTTCAAGAAGCAGATCGCCGACGTGCGGGCGAAGGCGCCCAACGGAGCCGACCGTCCGTCGGTCTTCCTCTACGACAGCGGCCGGGACACGCCCTTCACCTCCGGCCGCTATGCCGCACCGGAGCAGATCATCACCGAGGCCGGAGGCGTCAACGTCATGCACGACGTGGCGGACTCCTGGACCACCGTCGGCTGGGAGAGCGTCGTCGAGCGCGACCCGGACACCATCGTCATCTGCGACTACGGAGATGTGAGCGCCGAGGAGAAGAAGAAGTTCCTCCTGTCCTATGCCCCGCTGCGCAACGTCTCCGCCGTCAAGCACCGGCGCATCTTCGTCCTCGACTACGCCGACCTGGTCGAGAGCCCGCGCAACCCGTCGGCGATCGCCAGGCTGGGAGCGTATCTGCGGACGCTGCCAGGCGATCGATTGGTGAGCCCGTCAGTCGTGCGCGTCAGTCCTGCTCGTCAGTCGTGCGGGTCACTCCTGCTCGTCCTACTCGGCCGCGGCGATCCAGTGCTCCAACTGCTCCACGGTGGTGGAGGGATCCGCGACGAGTACGGCGAGCTCGTCGTCGGGAGAGTTGAGCGTGGCGACGGCGGGGCACCGGTGGCAGGCGTCCACCCCCGCCTGGTTCCACCACTTGCAGCGCGGACGGAGATGGCACCGTGGCACGGCTGCCGCCACGCCGGACGACGGCAGGGTCTGGATGCGCTGGATCAGACCGCAGTCGTCGCCGACCCGGTTGGCACAGCCGGACACGCAGTGCGAGGCGAACCGGAGTATCCGGTGGGGCGCGATGCCCTCGGGGATGGCGGGCAGGACCTGCGATGCCGGCACCGGCTCGTCCAGATAGACGACCTGGTCGTTCTCCCCCGATCTGACGCCCAGAACAACGGATTCCGGACGGCCGCTTTCCCCACTGGGACACCAAGCGACGCGCTCTTCCCCCGGCTGGTCCACGGTGCGTACCTCCGCCCTGTCAGGAGTACGAGGCTTCGGTGCCTGCGGGGCTGTTGATCACACCCAGGATGGGCCCGCCCGTGGTCGTGCCGCTCTCCTGCTCGGCGGCGACCGCCTTGTCGATGTGCGCGGCGAGGTGCTGTGCGTCGATGCGTCCGGCCGCGTGGGCGGTGCCGCCCGCCGCGAGGAGCCCGGTGACAAGCGCCGCCGTGGCGGCCGCCGCCCGAAGGTTCTGGTTCATGGTGTCCCTTCTTGACGTTGTCGTCCCAACTGACAAAGGCGACCGTATGTATCAACTCCCTTTCGTGGAAGTCGTTTTGGGGCGTAGTTTTTTTCGTCGGAACGCGCATGCCGGGTCTGCGGCGAGCTGCGGCGGACCTGCGGCCGACGCCCCGTCCTGGTCTACGCACGCCCTCGCGGCCCTCGCGCCACGGGACAGCCGCGACCACAGCCCGTGACCAGGAGGACCCCGGCACGGACGTGCTTCGGTGCGCGGGGAGGGAGAAGATTGAAGGAGGGCGACGCTGCGGGCGAGGCGCACCCGCTGCCGGTCACCTCGCGATCCACCAGCCGTGAAAACGGACATACATACAGACATACGTGCATATATATGTGCAGGCGCACACGCAGACGTGCATACGGACGTGCATCATGACGAATCCGAAAGCCGGTCCACCCACCCATCCGTTCCCCCCGGACCCGGGCAACCCGCATCCGGCGCCGCCCACGCACCCCTGGCCGGGAGATCCCCGGGCTCCGCGGCCCGCACCGAAACCGGCGCCGGACGATGAACCGGCACCCGAACCACCGCGGCCGCCGCCCATTGAGGACAGCCTGGTGCCCGCTCCCGACGCGGCAGCCGCGATGGGCACTCCGCCCAACGACCCGGTGCCGCCCAGTCCCACTCCGGCACCCGGCCCGGGCCCGGGGCCGTCCCCCGGGCCGGTCCCCGGTCCCGTACCGGCCCCCGGCGGCCCGGATCCGGTGCCTCCGGCGCCACCGCAACCCGAGCCCGATCCCCAGCCGCCGCCGGCACCGCGCCCCGAGCCGCACCCTCAGCCGGGGCCGGTACCCGGGCCCGTACCGGCACCGGAACCCGTGACCTGAGGGATTGGACAAAAAACGTTTCTCTGCGGGCTGAGGATCAAGAGCTGGAGAAACCGGCGCCGGGACCGGGGCCCGGATGACATGCTCGGGGTATGAACAGCGACTCGGTGCTGCCCGGCGAGGCTGCCGCACCCGACGTGGAGGCTCTGGCGCGCGTGGTGGCCAGGCTGCGTTCGGAGATCGCCGAGATGGCGGAAGCGGCCGCGACGACGGCCGTTCTGGAGCGGGCCAAGGGCGTACTCATGGGGCAGGCGGGGCTGTCGGCCGACGCGGCGTACGAGGAGCTCCTGCGGCGCGCCGACGAGCGCGGGCGGACCCTGATCGAGGAGTGCTGGATCACGTTGGGCGGGACCGGCGCGGAGCCCGGGCCGCCGGCCGCCGGCACCACACCGGGCGGGACCGGCCCGGGGCCCGGCACCTCGGCCGCCGAGGAGCCGTGCGAGCAGAGCGGGGAGAGCGGGGAGAGCGGGGAGAGCGAGGGAGCGTACGCGTCGGCCCCGGGCCCCCGCCGCTCGCCCGCCGCGGCGAGTGGGGACCTACCACGACCGCCTCTGGCCCGGCTGGCGCACGGCCTCTCCGATGCGGGCCACCCCGACGACGTGGCGGAGCTTCTGCTCACCGTCCTGGCCGACGCCACGGGTGTGGACGGTGTGATGATCTATCGCGTCGCTGACGGGGGCAGCCTGGAGCTGGTCGGCAGCGCCGGTATCGACAAGGGACTGGCCGGACAGTGGCGCCACATCCCGCCGCTGGGCCGGGTCGCCCCCCTGGAGGCGATCGCGGGCCGGGAGGCGGTGTGGCTGGAGGACCCGGAGCGGGACGCGGCGTCGTACCAGCTCATCGGCGACCCGCCGGAGCGTTGGGCGTCGCGCGCCTGGATCCCCGTACCGGGGGACGGGGCCACGACCGTCGTCGTCGGCTGCCTGAGGACCGGCGAAGGGCCCTTCGCCCCACGAACACGTTCCCTGCTGCAAGAGGCCGTGCGCCTCTGCGCGGAGCCCCTGCACGGGGCGGAAGGCGCCCTGGCCGGTGCGGTGGACGAGGAAGTGGAGGCCGTCCAGACGATCCTCGACGCGCTCTCCTCGGCCGCGATCCTCCTGACGCCCCTCTACTCCGAGAGCGGGGAGATCGAGGACTACCGCATCGACGCGGCGGCCCCGGCGTCGGTGGACGTGGCGGGGCGCAGCGGCAAGGAACTCGTCGGCAGGCGCGTCCTGGAGACCTATCCGACCGTGGTGGGCACCGCCCTCTGGGAGGGCTACCAGGACGCGCTGATCACGGGAACGCTCTACGAGGGCGAGCCGTTCGTCTACCGCGAGGTGACCGCCGGAGTTCCCCAGGAGTCCCTCTACTCCGTACGGGCGTGCAGGCTGGGCCGACGGCTCGTCGTGTCCTGGGTGCGGCACGACAGCAGCGCCCGCGAGACGCGCAGGCTCGCCGACATGCAGCGGCTGGGGAACCTCGGGTGGGCGGAGTGGAACGTCGTCACGGGCACCATGACCTGGTCCGACCAGGTGTACGCCATCTTCGGCCGCGACCCCTCGCAGGGCCCGACGGCGCTGGAGGACCTGCCCCACGGCCTCGTGTCCGAGGACGTGCCGACGATGACGGCGGCGGTGCGGCGGCTCCTCGACGGAGCGGGGGCGGTGGACCAGCCCTTCCGCCTCACCACCGCGGACGGGGTACGACACCTGCGGTTCGTCGCTGAGGCCCAGACGGACGCGGACGGCGCCGCTGTCGAGGTGTACGGGTTCTTCCAGGACCTCACCGTGCAGCGCGGCGCCGAACTCGCCCTGCGCGAGAGTGAACGCGCGGCGCTCGTGCAGCGTGGCATCCTCCAGGCCGAACGGGCGCTCGCCGCCCGCCTCCAGCACGCCCTGCTCCCCATCCCCGAGCAGTCGCTGCGGTTCGCCGGGGTCGATGTCGACGTGGCCTACGTGCCGTCCGAAAGCGGTGTCAGCGTCGGAGGGGACTGGTACAGCGCGATCGAGCTCCCGGACAAGAGCGCGCTCTTCGTCGTCGGGGACGTCGCGGGACACGGTCTGGACGCCGTCGCCACGATGGCCCAGCTCCGCTTCACGGCCAAGGGCATGGCCATCACCGGCTCCCCCCTCCCGGACGTGCTGGCCAGGCTCAACGCCCTTCTGCTCCACATGGCGTCCGGGGTAGGCGGAGCCACCGCGACGATGATCATGGCGCGCTACCAGCCGTGGGACCACCGCCTGACCTGGGTACGGGCCGGGCACCTTCCGCCGCTGCTCGTCCGGCGCGGCGAGGCCCGGTTCCTGCCGCTGCCCAGGGGCCCTCTCCTCGGCGCCGTCGCCGGGTCCACGTATGAGCAGAGCAGTCTCGACCTGGAGCCCGGCGACCACCTCCTGCTCTACACCGACGGGCTCGTCGAGGAACCCGGCGAGGACATCGACCAGGGGCTCGCCCGCCTCGCCGCCGGCGCGACGCGGTTGCTGGGTGAGGGGCCCGCCGACACCCTGGCCCACGTCCTGGCCGCGCGCCGTGAGGGCCGCCGGGACGACATCTGCGTCCTGGACGTCCACCTCGCCCCGCAGGCCCCGTCCCCGCCTGCCGAGCGGGGGTAGGGGGCGTACCGTCTGGGACGGGGTACCCGAAGGTGCGAGGAGCAACGGGAGGTGTGACCCATGGCGGGAAAAGCATCCAGGAACGCATCCCAGAACACGTCGAAAACCGCGTCCGAGAACGCGTCCAAGAACAGCCTCAGCGGGCATTCCGCACTGGTCACCGGCGGCTCGCGCGGACTCGGTCTGCTGATCGCGGCCCGGCTGGCCCACCGCGGCTGCCGGGTCACGATCCTCGCGCGCGACGCCGAGGAGCTTCAGCGCGCGGCGCAGTGGATCGAAGACCGCACCGGGGCCGCCGTGGGGACCGAGGTGTGTGACGTACGGGAGGCCGCGGCGGTCGCGGAGACGGTTGGCCGGGTGTCCGCCGAACAGCACGGCCTGGACGTGGTCGTCGCCAATGCGGGCGTCATCCAGGTGGCGCCCGTGACGGCGCTCGACGCCCCTGTCTTCCAGGACGCCATGTCGACCATCTTCGGCGGCGCCGTACACGTGTCCCTGGCCGCTCTGCCTCACCTGCGGGAGAGCCCCGACGGCGGCCGCCTGGCCGTCATCGGATCGGTGGGCGCACTGCTGTCCGTCCCGCATCTGCTGCCGTATTCCTGCGCCAAGGCGGCCGTGGGCGCGCTGGGAGAGGGGCTGCGGAGCGAGCTGGCCGGTACGGGCGTGTCCGTGACCACGGTGCATCCCGGTCTGATGCGGACCGGTTCGCACGGGCAGGCCGAATTCGGCGGACAGGCCTCCCGTGAGTTCGGGTGGTTCTCCGCCATCGCGGGCACTCCCGTCGTCTCGATGGACGCCGAGCGAGCGGCCGAGCGGATCGTCCGGGCGATGGAGCGCCGGCGCACCCGGTTGGTCCTGACTCCGGCAGCGCACGCCGCTTCCCTGGCCCACGGTGTGGCCCCCACCCTGGTGGTCCGCCTCTCGGGACTCGCCAACCGGCTCCTGCCCGACGCGCCGGACACGGGCGAGGAGGCCGGGATGCGGCAGGGACACAGCCTCCAAGGCGCCCCGCGCAAGGCCTGGGCCGAGCGGATCCGCAGGTGGGGGAGTGCCCTCAACGACCGGGCCGCCCGCCGCTACAACGAGGTGGTCCCAGGGCCGCCCACCAGCTCCTCCTAGGGCCTGTCGTCCCGGGCGCCGGTGGGCGGCCGCCGGGGGCCGGGAAACCCGATGGCGCCCCCGGAGCCGTGTCAGGGCTTCAACAGTGTCTTGACCATGCCGTCTTCCTTCGCCTGGAACATGGCGTACGCCTTCGGCCCCTCCTCCAGCGACATGGCGTGTGTCTTGAAGGTGTCGACGCCCAGCGGATCGTCGTCCGTCAGCAGGGGAAGGATGTCGTCGACCCACCGCCAGACGTTCGCCTGCCCCATGCGCAGCTGGATCTGTTTGTCGAACATCGTCAGCAGGGGCATCGGGCTCGCCGCCCCGCCGTAGACCCCGGACACGGACACGGTGCCGCCCCGGCGGACGAGTTCGATACCGGTGTGCAGCGCCGCGAGCCGGTCGATGCCCGCCCGCTCCATCAGCGGCTGGGCGACCGTGTCGGGCAGCAGCGTGGTGATCCACTGCGCTGCCTTGGCGAAGGGCGCGCCGTGTGCCTCCATGCCGACGGCGTCGATCACGGCGTCGGTGCCCCGTCCCTCGGTGAGGTCACGGACGGCCTCCAGCACCTCCTCGCCTCCTCGGCGCGCGTCCAGGCAGGTCACGCCGTGTGCGTGCGACCGCGACAGGCGCTCGGGCACGAGATCGACACCGATGACGGTGCTCGCCCCGCGGTGCTGGGCGATGCGGGTGGCCATGTCTCCGATGGGCCCGAGGCCCAGTACGGCGACCGTGCCGCCCTCGGGGACGTCCGCGTACGCCACTGCCTGCCACGCGGTGGGCAGGACGTCGGAGAGGTAGACGAACCGGTCGTCGGGCGGGCCGTCGGGGACCTTGATGGGCAGTTTGTTGCCGAACGGGACGCGCAGCAGCTCCGCCTGCCCTCCCGGTACCTGCCCGTACAACTTCGTGTAACCGAAGAGCGACGCCCCCGTGCCGCGCTCACGCACCTGCGTGGTCTCGCACTGGGAGTGCAGCCCCTGGTCGCACATGAAACAGTCGCGGCAGCAGACGTTGAAGGGGATGACGACCCGGTCTCCCGGGCTGAACTGCGTCACCTGCGGTCCGACTTCCTCGACGACACCCATCGCCTCGTGGCCCAGGATGTCGCCCGGGTCCAGATACGGGCCGAAGAGTTCGTACAGGTGCAGGTCGGACCCGCAGATACCGGTGGAGGTGACCCGTACGACGATGTCGTCGGGCTTCTCGATCCGGGGATCGGGAACGGTTTCGACCCGGACGTCCCGCCTGCCCTGCCAAGTAAGTGCGCGCATGACGTGCTGCTCCTGCCTTCGAGGTGGTGCGCGGCTGCTCGCGGCCCCGCCCCCGGGTGCCGCGGGCTTGGCACCGGAGGTCGGGTGCCCGTGGTGGGCGAGGAGTAACGGCCGGCCGGGGTTTGTCCGGTCCCGGCCGGTGCCTCTCCCGGGGCGGGTGTGTCGCCTGGGGCCCGCGGGGTACGCGAGGGTCGACCCGGCGCGGACGCGCAGGCGTCCGGGACCGAGTGACCATGCACGTACACGACCCGTGGGAGGACGAGATGGCCCAGCACGGGAGGGACAAGACCGGCGCGATCCGGGACGACGAGGCGAAGAAGCGCCTCCAGGGGGAACTGAGGGCGAACCGCTCGACGCGGGTGGAGGAACCGTACGAGCTCCAGCCCTCGGGGGAGGACCAGCCCGCCGTGGAGCGGTCGCCGAACGGCTCGCTCGGCGGGGCGACACCGCCCGGAATGAGCCCACAGTCGGTGGCTCTCAGGACCGAACTCGCCCGGCACCTGGAGCGGCGTATCTACCCGGCCGACCGGGAGTTGGTGCTGAAGACCCTGCGGCGTCACCGAGCACCCGACGCGCTGGTCGAAAGGGTGTCGCGGTTGCCGGAGGGTGGGCTGTACGGCGATGCGCGGGCGGTCGCCAGCGCGCTCGAACACATGGGTGCCTGAGGCACACCTGTCGGTGTTCCGACCTCGATCCCCGCATGGACGGGGCAGCGGCGCTGTGCAGCGAGACTGCACAGCGCCGCAGGTCATCGCGGTGTTTGCGCCGGGATACACCCCGGGAATCCTTCTCCGCCAAGATTGACTGGCCGATACGTCACCCGAACAGCGCGTCCGACTGGCGGTTGCGGAGGGCGGCCTGACAGAGTGCGCGTCAGACCAGCATGCCTCCAGTCAACGAGAGAAGAAGGAGGAGGGTAAGCCATGCAGGCAGCCCGCCTATTGGCTTCTATCGGCATCGCCACGGTATCCGTGGCCGGTCTCACCGTCGGCGCCGCGTCCCCTGCGGCCGCATCGCCGCACACCACCTGCCAGATGGGCAAAGGTGATTCCTTCACCACGGTCGGCATCAACTGCAACCGGCAACTTCCGTCCGACAAGGCCACCACGGTGACCCTGCTGGATGACGGCGGCCGCCAGACCTGGCGGTGCCTGAACGATCCGCCGGTCTACTTCTTCGTCAGCCCCGCGACCAACTTCGCCCGTCAGCTCGGGGTGGCAGAAGAGGGAAACACCTACGTCGGCACCTCCTGTGAACGGCTGCGCTAGACGCCGCTTCTCCGACTCATCGCGGTGACGTTCCCTACGTGGACAGCGCCCTGCCGAAGGGCAGCCCCCGGGTCAGGCGTCCACGGGCCGCCAAGCCGGGCCGTCGCCACCCCGCTGGACCTGCCCGAACACCACGTCGGCGAAGTGGACCCCGAAACCGATAGTGCCGGGCTCCGCCAGTTCGGCGACGAGGCGGCGCCGGGTGGTCGGCGTGTGTGAACACCGGCCGGTCACCGCCGGGGGCGTGTGGCCGGCCCAGCCGAGGTGGTCGGCGTGGAGGTGGGTGAAGGCCACCGCCATGGCCTGCTGCAGCAGGCCATCACCTCTCGGTGAGCCACCTGGCGCCTGACGTTTGCCGCGCCCGAGCGATGTCTGAGGGGTGGCAGATCGGGTAGTCGCCAGAGTGAGACGAGATCTCCGTGGTGGGCATCTGGCAGGTGAGTCGTCATGGACGGGATGGGTCTCTCGCCGCAGGAGCGGTTGCTCCTGACTGAGATCGAACAAGAGCTGTCTCAGGACGGTGTGCTGGAACGCAGGCTGCGCACGATGCGGCGCGGCTTCGGCCCGCGGCTGAATCTCCGGGCCTGGACGGGCGGCCATCGGCCGGCCCTGGTGGCATGGCTGCTCTGCGCCGCCTCGATGGGTCTGTTCGTGCCGGCCGTCGCGTCCTCGTCCACCGGTCTGATCTGGGCTTTCGCGGCGGTATGGGTCCTCACGCTGATCTGCGTCATCCGTCTTGTCTGCCGCTGGTGCAGCCGTATGGCGTCGACGCACAGCGACCGACAGGAAGACGCGTGACGCCTGGAAGGTGGGCGCCACCCACGAGAGGTGAGCGTCTGGGTGCGTCGGGTGACCCCTGGATCGGAGGAAGAGGTTCCTCAAGGTTCCTCCGCGAGGTGACGCGCCGCAGGGAGAGGTGAGGAGCGATGGACATGCCGTTCCGGAACCGGCAGGACGCCGGGCGGCAGCTCGCCGCCCGAGTGACAGCGCTGCGGGAGACCCAGCGCTGGCCCGACCCCGTCGTGCTGGCCCTGCCCCGTGGCGGCATCCCCGTCGCGGCCGAGGTCGCCCGTGCCCTGGACGCGCCGCTGGACGTGCTCGTCGCACGCAAGATCGGCGCGCCGGGCCAACCGGAGGTGGGAATCGGCGCCATCGCGGGTGACGACCCGCCCCTGTTCGACCGGCGCGCCCTCCAGGTGCTCGGCATCACCGCCGAGGACCTCGCCCCCGACGTCGCACGGGAACGGACCGAGCTCCACCGCCGGGAAACCCTCTACCGGCGCGGCCGGGCCGCCCCCGCCGTGCGCGATCGCACGGTGATCCTGGTCGACGACGGACTGGCGACCGGAGTGACCGCGCGCTCCGCTCTGCGCCGGATCCGCGCCGAGCGCCCGGCCGCGGTGATCCTCGCCGTACCGGTGGGTTCCACGCAGGCCGTGGAGGAGTTGGCCGGCGACGCCGACCAGGTCGTCTGCCTCCGGCCCGACCGCTATCTGCACGCGATCGGCGCCTGGTACGACGACTTCCACCAGATCCCGGACCAGGAAGTGATCGACATCCTGGAACACCAGGCCGCGCCCCACTGACAGAACAGCGAAACCCCGGGCGGCGCGTGAGGAGGTTGCCCATGACAGCCAAGAAGCCGCTGGCGCGCTACCACCAACGGCGCGACTTCTCCAAGACCGCGGAGCCTGAAGGCCGCGACTCCCAGCCACCCGGCGAAGCGCCTTCGTTCGTCGTCCAGATCCATGACGCCCGCAGCATGCACTTCGACTTCCGGCTGGAAGCCGACGGGGTGCTCAAGTCCTTCGCCGTACCCAAAGGCCCGTCGAAGGACCCCCACGACAAGCGGTTCGCGACACCGACCGAGGACCACCCGCTGGACTACCGCGCCTTCGAAGGTGTCATCCCGCGGGGTGAGTACGGCGGCGGCACGGTGATCGTGTGGGACGAAGGCACCTACCGCAACCTCTCCTCCAGCCGCGACGGCGAGGAGATCCCCCTGACCCAGGCGCTGGAAGCGGGCCACGCCTCGTTCAGGCTGCACGGCCGCAAACTGCATGGTGACTACTCGCTCACCCGCTTCCGCACCGACGAGGACGGCGACCGCGAGGCGTGGCTGCTGGTCAAACACGCCGACGAACACGCTTCCGCCGGCGGGACGCCAAACCCCAGGCGGGCACGGTCGGCCCGTACCGGTCGTACGCTCGGGCAGGTGGAGGCGGAGGCCGCGGACGGGGAGGCCCGGTCGGACGTGCCCTGATCAGACCGCGGCAAGCAGTGCGGACATGGTCTCGGCCGCCCGTACGGCGGCGTCCGCGCAGCAGTTGTTGAACAGGACGTGTACGCGTGCGGTGTCGCGGGCGAGGGCGCGGATGCGCGGCACCCAGGGCTCCAGCTCGTCGGGCCCGTAACGGTGCCGGTAGCGGGCTTCCTTGGAGCCGGTGCCCCAGGACGGGCTGCGCCCGTGGAACCGTATGACGGACAGTTGGGACGAGGTGGCGTGGGCGGCGGGCGGCAGCCCCGGAGCGTCGACGGCCACCCAGGGGATGTCTCGTCGTGTCAAATGGGCCAGGGTGTTCGGCAGTTGGGTCTCACTGAACCAACCGGGGTTGCGGAACTCGACCGAGATCGGTACGCCCGCGTTCTCGCGGCACCGCTCGATCAGGTCGTACGCCCGGGGACCAGGCGCCAGCCAGGGCGGAAACTGGCACAGCACACTGGTCAGCCGCCCGGCGGCGTGCAGGGGCTCGACGCCCGAGCGGAACCGCCGCCACAACTCGTGGGTCGTGTCGTCGGGCAACTCGTCCGCCCGTATGAGGGTGTGGGGCGGGACGGGCGGCCGCAGCTCCGGCGGGAGCGCGCGGGCACGTACGGGGTGCCCGGTGAAGGGTGCGAACGCCTTCACGTCGAAGGTGAATCCCTCCGGAGTGCGCTCCACCCACAGGTGTGAGTTCCGTTCGCTCGGCAGCGCGTAGTACGTGGAATCGGTCTCCACCACGGAGAAGCGGGACGCGTAGTGGCGCAGCCGCCCCTCGGCGTCCCGGTGGCCGGGCGGATACCAGCCGGAGGAGACGAGTGCGGGGTCGGTCCAGGAGCAGGTTCCCACCAGGATCCCCGCCGGAGCGTCCGTCTGCCCGGCCGGCGGCTCGGTGGTGTGGGGAGATGACACCGGGTGAGGTCTCCTTCCAGCAGGTGGCCGGGGACGGTCGCTCGCAGTGCCCGATCTCCGACCTCGCTACGGGCGAGGCGGAACGGGCCGGGGGGAGCCGCCCGAATCGGGTGCCCCGTCCCTTCCGGCCGTAACGCGCCCGCTTCCGGCCGTCACGCGCCTCTGGCGGAGACCGCCATGCATCGCCCGCCCGCGCCCGGGTACCTGGCCACCGCACCGATCACCGACCGAAAGCGAGCAGCAACGTGAACGACCGCAGGCCCGAGGGCCCTGGAGACGGCGGAGAACCCACGCCCGAGCCGACACCGAGGGATCTGCCGGACCAGCAGGCAGGCGCCGCCGACGACCCGTGGGAGGCCGGAGGCGACGCCGCGCGGACCACGCCCGGCGAGCGGCCGGACCCGTCCGCCCCCGACACCGACGAGGCCGACGAGACCGACGCCGATCAGCACCGGGCGGGGGCCGGACGGCCGGGGCACCCGGTGCCCGACGAGTCGCCGGATTGAGCCGGATTGAGCCGGGTTGGGCCGGGGTGAGCCGGATCGGGCGTTCGCGCGAGCCGGGCCCCGGCTCAAGCCGCTTCGGCCGGCCCCCGGCTCAAGCCGCTTCGGCCGGCCCCCAGCTCAAGCCGTTTCGGGGGAGGGGCCGGCCGCGTCCGGCCCTTTCTCGCGCAGCCGTGCCTCGACGCGGCCGCTGATGACGCGGGTGTCGAAGGCGGGCTGGGGGGCGGTCGCGGGGCCACGCACGTTCCAGCCGTCCTTCAGACGGAAGGTGCTGCCGTGCCAGGGGCAGGTCACGCAGCCGTCGTCGATCGTGCCCTGGGACAGGGGCCCGCCCATATGGGTGCACGAGTCCGCCAGGACGTGCACTTTGCCGTCGCTCTCGCGCACGACCAGAACCGCCACGTCGTCGACGTGCCGCCGGACCGCTTGGCCGACGGGCAGGGCCGCGACGTCCCCGATCTCGTGCCACCCCGGCTCCACCAGATCCGGTACCGCCTCGGCGTGGTTGGCGCCGGACGCCTGCCGGAAGGCCAGGTGACCGCCGATCGCTCCGCCGAGGCCGATGGCCGTCAGACCGGCGAACCCGAGCGCCTTGCCCCGGAAGGCGCGGCCCCGTACGCGCGCGGTGAGCGACGCCGTGTACAGCCCGAGTCCGGCGATGTTGGCGGCGGCGTGCACCAGCCCGACGCGCCGCTGGCGGGACTGCAGCTCGGCCCAGTCGGCCCAGCCCGCGGCGGCGGCCGGAAGGGCGGCCGCGATCCCCACGCCGATCAGCGTGCCCGCGGCCCGCCGCTGCCCCGGCATCAGGTCGAGGACCGCCGCCGACAGCCAGGTGCCGATCGGCGCCTGGACCAGCACCGGATGCACGGGGTGGCCGAGCCAGCGCCCGTGCAGTACGTCCCGCGCACGTCCCAGCGGAACGGCCTGCACCGCGCTGCGCAGGCCGTCGGCCAGGCCGTCGAGCGCGGTGGCGCGCTCCAGCCGGTCCATCGCCCGCAGGACCCTGCCGGGGCCCTGCGTGGAAGGCAGCACGCGCCGCACCGCCTCCCGTACAGATCCGTTCGCGAGGACACCACCGTCGAGATGCGCCGTTTCAGTCATGGACAACAGGTAACCCTGTGCCGCCCGTGGAAACGACCTGAGAGCCGCCATCCGCTCGATGGGCCGTGCGGGTGGCGCGATGTCGTCCGCGGCTCACGCCTGGCCGGCGACGCCCTCCGGGGAGAGCGGCCGTTCGAAGAAGGTTTCGAGCACCACCGTGGCCTGGGTCCCGCTGACGCCGTCGATGGCGTAGATGCGGCGCAGGACGTCCTGGAGTTGCTCGGTGGTCGCCGTCCTGACCTTCACCAGCACCGAGGCGCTGCCGGCGATGACGTGCGCCTCCAGGACTTCGGGGAGCGCGGCGAAGTCCTCTGCCGAATCGCCCATCCACGAGGTGGAGTCGACCATGACGTAGGCCAGGACGACGCCGCCCACCGCGGCCGGGTCCACCTCGACGGTGGTGCGCCGGATGACGCCGCGCTCGCGCAGCTTGCGCACACGCTCATGGGCGGCACCGGCGGACAGGCCGACGGCCTGGCCCAGAGCGGCGTAGGACTGGGTGGCGTCCTGCTGGAGCTGTGCCAGCAAGGCGCGGTCGATGTGATCCACAACTCTCCATTCGGAATCCACTTGTGTTAACCATAGCTGATCCTGCAATCTGCACGATAGGCCGAATGAACTTCGGAATGTGACGTCTGTAGGAGAGGAAGTGCCGCATGACCAGCGAGCGCCCTGGGCTGTACGAGATGCTCGACGACCGGTTCCGCACCGGACGCTGCATGAACGGAGACGACGCGCTGGAGGTCCTGTACACCGGCTGCCGCTGGGCCGAGGGGCCGATCTACCTGCCCGCCTGGCGACAGGTGATCTGGAGCGACATCCCCAACGACCGGATGCTGCGGTGGGACGAGGAGACCGGTGCCGTCGGCGTCTTCCGCCGCTCCGCGGGCCACACCAACGGCAACACCCTCGACCGCGAAGGCCGGCTGATCACCTGTGAGCAGGGCAACCGCCGGGTGACCCGCACCGAACACGACGGCACCCTGACCGTGCTGGCGGACCGGTGGCAGGGCAAGCGGCTGAACAGCCCGAACGACGCGGCGGTCAAGTCCGACGGCTCGATCTGGTTCTCCGACCCGGACTTCGGCATCACCAGTGACTACGAGGGTTATCGCGCGGAGAGCGAGATCGGCGCCAACAACGTTTACCGCATCGACCCCGCCACCGGTGAAGTGCGGCTGGTCGCCGACTGCTTCGAGGCGCCGAACGGGCTGGTCTTCTCGCAGGACGAACGGCAGCTGTTCGTCTCCGACACCCGCGCGGGCCGCATCCGGGTCTTCGACGTACGCGACGACGGCACGCTCTCCGATGGCAAGGTCTTCGCCGAGGCGCAGGCCCGGAAGCAGGCTCGTTTCGACAACCTCCGCTTGGACGACGGCGGCAGGCTCTGGGCCGCCGCGATGGACGACGGGGTGCACTGCTACGACCCCGACGGCACCCTCATCGGGCGGCTCAACGTCCCCGAGACGGTCGCCAACATCTGCTGGGGCGGCGCCAAGCGCAACCGCCTCTTCATCGCCGCGCAGACCAGCCTCTACTCGGTGGTCATGGGCGTGACCGGCACCCACCCGGCGGGACCGGGACGCCGTCGCCGGCTGGACGCGGAGTCCCGGTGAACGCCCTTCGGCTGTCGCTGATGCGGTGCACCGGCGACAGCCAGAAGCGTGTGCGACATCCCGCGGCACCGGTCGTCGCCGGAACCGGCCGCCGCTGGGCCACGGGGTCGGGTGGACCGGCCACCGGGTCGGGGGGACGCGCTACTTGCTGATGGCGAAGCGCATCAGGGCGGGCTCGTCACCCTGCTTTATCTTCCCCGTCACGTTGATCACTTCGAGCTTCCAGCTGCCACCGACCCGTACGGCCTTGGCCACCGCACAGCCGTTGTCCTGCGTGAGCAGGCTCGGCCAGATGTCGGCGACCTGCTGGGAGCTGCCGCCGGTCGAGTCGTAGACCTTGAAGCTGATGTTGCGGGCCTTCTGGAAAGAACTGCCCTTCTTGAACGCGGCGGCGACGAACACGATCGACGTGATGTTGGCGGGGACGCGCGCGAACTCGACCGTGACGGTCTCGTCGTCGCCGTCCCCGTGCCCGGTCTGGTTGTCACCGCTGTGCACCAAGGAGCCGTTGCCCATGGGGTCGAGCGAGTCGAGACCCGCGAGGCGCACCGGGTCCGCGCCCTGCATCGCGATGGCGATCAGGTCGAGGTCGGTGCCCGTCTTGCGGCGGAGCAGGCCGACAACTCCGCCGCTGCTCCCGGCCGTGGGGTCCCAGGAAACCCCGATGGACAGGTGGGTGACTCCGTCCAGGTCGGCCGGACCGGCTTCCTTCGTAAGTGTGATCATGCGTGGCTCATCCTCTGGGTAAGGGACTACAACACCCAAAGTGTGCCCAACGCCCTGGTGGTTGCCTGTAGGCGGGTCCTGGACGGCGTCCTCGACACCCGGCACGCGCAGGGCCGTGTACCTGCGCCGTCGCCGTCACACTTCGCGGCGTGCCGCGCGCCACTTCCGTACGGCCTCGTCCACGTCGATCGGCTCCCGGCCCAGCAGGGGGCCCGGAGGTGGCTGCCTGAGCATGACGGCGATCTTCTCGTTGACCGGTTCCAAGAGAGCCCGTACGGCCCGCTCGTTCGGCGCCTGCGCGGCCGCCGCCAGCGCGTCCTCGATCTCCTTGCGCAGCGCCAGGGCCGGCGGCAGCATCGCCGTGATGCCCTCGCGGGCCATCTTCTGGCGGATCCACCACATCTCGTCGTAGGGCTGCTCGGTATCGGGCAGCGGCTTGCCGAAGCCCGGCAGTTCGGCGAACTCGCCGCGTTCCTGCGCCTCGCGGATCTGCCGGTCCACCCACGACTCGAAGCTGATCCCCGCCGGTTTGCGTTGTGTCACCAGGTCACTCTCCTACGTCATGCGGCGACGGCCCGGACCGCCGGCCGACGCGCTCCCGCCGGGAGCCGGAACAGAGGGCATACCCAAGCCTAGTCGGGGGTGGGCGCGAGGCGCCCTCGGTCCGTTCCAGGGCGCCCGCACCGCACCGCACCGCCCCATCCAGGCCGGCCGATGCGCGGGCCGGCCGCCGCCGCACTCCACGGGTGCCTGGGAGACTCACCGCATGGTGATCTCCGCCCGTGCCCTCAACCGTGCCACGCTCGCCCGGCAGTTGCTGCTCGGCCGTGAGCCGCTCGACGCCGAGGAGGCTCTGCGGCGCGTGGTCGCCCTCCAGGCGCAACAGCCCGCGTCGCCGTACATCGCGCTGTGGAACCGGCTGAGCGGCTTCGACCCGGCACAGCTCGACGCCGCGCTGGCCGACCGCCGCATCGTGAAGGCGACCCTCATGCGGCTCACCCTGCACGCGGTCCGCGCCGAGGACTACCGGAGCTTTCGCGAGGCCATGGAACCGACCCTGCGCTCCTCCCGGCTCGGCGACGCGCGCTTCCGCTCGTCCGGGCTCACCGCCGAGGACGCCGACGCACTGGTCGCGGCCCTCCTGAGGTACGCCAACCGGCCGCGCGGCAGCGCCGAGCTGGGGGAGTGGTTCGAGAAACGGCTCGGCCGGCCCCTGGAGGTCGGGGCCCAGCGGATGCTGCGGCAGTACGCGCCGCTGTGGCACGCGCCCACGGGCGGGCCCTGGGCGTACACCACCCGGCTCTCGTACGAGGCGGCGGGCGCGCCACGGCCCGCCCTGGGAAACGCCGAGGCGCCCGAGCGCGGTCTGCGCGCCCTGATCCTGCGCTACCTGGCCGGTTTCGGGCCGGCGTCGATCGCCGACATGGCGCAGTTCGCCATGGTCCACCGGCCCCGGGTCAGGGCGGCCGTGAAGACCCTCGCCGACGAAGCGGGCGGACTGGAGCAACTGGCGAGCCCCGACGGCACGGTGCTGTACGACATCCCCGGCGCGCTCAGGCCCGAGGAGGACACGCCCGCACCGCCCCGGCTGATGGCGATGTGGGACAGCGTCCTGCTCGCCTACGCCGACCGCAGCCGCGTGATCCCTTCCGAGTACCGCAAGCACGTGACGCGCGTGAACGGGGACGTGCTGCCCACCCTGTTGGTCGACGGCCGGGTCGCCGGCGTCTGGCGTGCCACTGACGGCGGCATCGAAGCCGGCGCCTTCCACCACCTGCCGGGACAGGTCTGGGAGGAGTTGGCGGGCGAGGCCCGGTCCCTCGTCGCCTTCCTCGCCGCGCGCGATCCCCGGGCCTACTCCCGCTACGACCACTGGTGGGCCAAGGGCATGCCCACCGCCGAGACCCGGCTGCTCCCGGGCGACTGACCCGGCGCGCGAACAGCGGCCGTGTGCGTTTCCTCGTTTCCCGTTGCAGGGGTCAACGGGAAACCGGTCGACGTGACCGTTGGGCGAGGACGAGGCTCGTCCCGTCGGGTCCGGCGCACGGCGCCGGACCCCGCGACGAGCCACATCCGCCGCCGGTCCGCCGGTCCGCCGGTTCACGGGCTCGCTCACCGCTCATCGGTTCATCGAGGAGACTTTCATGAAGCTGCGCTCTTGGTCCCTGGCCACCGCCCTTTCGCTGACGGCCGCGCTGATGCCGGTCTCGGACGCGCTGGCCGCCCCGGCCGCACCGGCGGCGCCGTCCTGTACGGGCGGCTCGATCTGCTTCTACACCGGATCCCGCTACGACGGCCGGAGCTGGGAGTGGGTCGCCAAGGACGGGTACCACGACATGCCCGCCGCCTTCCACGACAACGTCGGCTCGTTCGTGGCGAGCACCGACGGCTGCTTCATCAACTGGAGCCCGAAGGAGACCCGGGTGGTGCGCAACGGCGACAACCGGATCGACTACCGGAGCGACTTCGGCGGCCGGATCGACGGCGTCGGCAACAGCTGCTGAACCCGGTCCGTGTCCTGGGGCCGCTCCCGCTCCAGCGCGTCGCCCAGCTCCGTCCTGCGCCGGATCCGCAACTTCCGGTACGTACTGGTCAGATGGGTCTCCACGGTACGGCGCGCCAGATGCAGCAGATCGGCGATCTCGGTGTTGGTCAGGCCCTCGGCGGCCAGCTCGGCTATGCGGCGCTCGCTGCCGGTCAGCGCCCCGGGACCGGTGTGAGCGCCCACGGGGCTCCGGCCGCCGCTCTGGCGCAGGGCCTGCCCGGCCAGGGCGGCCATGCCCACGGCGCCCCTGCCCTCGGCCAGTTCGGCCGCCTCGCGCAGGCAGTCGCGGGCGTGGCCGCGTTCACCGGCGGCATGGAGCTGGCGGCCCTGTGCCAGCAGGGCCCGGATCAGCTCCATGCCGGCGTCGGCGGGCGCCCGCCGCAGCGTCTCCACGGCCTCCTCGGCCAGCTCGAGACCGCGCCGCCCTCCGGTGACGATGCCCAGCACGCGCAGGGCGCGGCCCACCGTGCGCGGGGTGTTCCACACCCGGGCCAGCCGCAGCTCCTCGGTCGCCAGGGTGAGCGCGTCCCGCCCGCCGCCCAGCGCCAGCCGGCACTGCGCCGCCGCGGTCCGCCACGGGGTGACGACGGGGCTGACCACGTCGCGGGCGGACTGGCGCCGCCCGCAGTCCAGGAAGTCGTGCAGCGCGCCCGCCGGGTCGCCCGCGGTGGCCCGCAGGGCACCTCGCGCGTAGAGGAATCGGTTCAGCTCGAAGTTCTCCGCCGAGTCACGCAGGTCGAACCCGGAGGCGAACCGCTGTGCCTCCTCGATGCGGCCGGTGTGGACGAGCGCCAGCAGAGCGGTGGCGTCCCGGTTGGACGGGCTGGAGCGGATATTCACGGGACTGCCCACCACCGTGTCGGCGCCGAAATGAGCCGCGAGAAGACCGGCGGCATCGCCACGGGCCGCGGCGATGTCGGCGCGCGTGTTGAGGAGCGCGTGCCGCATCGGATGCAGCAGCACGGCGCGCTGCGCGGCCAGCCCGTGTTCCACGAGCCGGTCCGCCTCGTCGAGTTCGTCGGCCCACTGCGCCACGGCGGCCGCCGTCCCCAGCAGGAAGGACTCGGCGAGCGGGTCGGCGGGCCGGGCCAGCAGGTCCCGTATCCGGGCCATCGCCTCGTGCGCCGAGATCAGCGCCGCCGTGGCGGCGTACCGTACGAGCAGGGCCTGTCCGGCGGTGCCCACCAGCTCCGGAGAGAGCTGCTCCGTCTCGCACAGCCACCGGTAGACCTGTTTCCTGGTCGCCGTATCCCCGTCGGACAGCAGGGCCGTCGCGGTCTGCAGCGTACGGGCCAGGTCCGGGTGGGCGGAGAGCTCTCCCTCCGTGCGGCGCAGGACCTCCAGGGCGGTACGGATCTCGCCGCGGTCCACCAGGGCGGTGCCCAGCGCGACAGCGGTACGCACCCGGTTGCGGGGCTCGGCCGCAAGGTGCTGCGCCTCGGCCAGGCGCGCGATCGCCGCCGGGGCGTCGGCCGACGCGTAGTGCAGGGAGCCCAGTTCGGTCAGCAGCCGCTGCCGAAGGCCGTCGGGGAGCGGCTCGTCCAGCGCGCGCCGCAGATAGCCGACGGCGTCGTCGGGCCGGGCGTCGTGCACGGCGACCGTCACCGCGTCCCGCAGGACGCGCAGCGCCCAGGGCAGACTGCCCGGAGGCACCCGCAGCAGGTGCCGGGCGATGGCCTCGGCCCGTTCGCCCCGGCGCAGCATCGCCTGCGCCGCCGCGCGGTGTGCCGCCTGCCGGTTCGCCT
The DNA here is from genome assembly GCF_040639555.1 of Streptomyces sp. NPDC023838. Lineage (NCBI taxonomy): Bacteria > Bacillati > Actinomycetota > Actinomycetes > Kitasatosporales > Streptomycetaceae > Streptomyces > Streptomyces sp. NPDC023838. The sequence goes on along the minus strand of NZ_JBFAAD010000007.1, from coordinate 68,025 downwards.
CCGGCCAGCCGGTGAGCACCGCGTCGCGCAGCAACGGATGCGCGTAGCACGGACGGCCGGTGGCGTCGGGGCGCAGCAGGCCGAGCCGGGTCATCGCGGCGAGCCAGCCGGCGATCCGGACAGGGTCGGCGCCGGTGGCCTCGGAGAGGAGGTGCACCGCGTCGCTCCCGGCCGCTTCCGCCGAACGTCCGGCCTGTTCCTGGCCGCTCGGGCCGTCCATTGCCCGCGGTGACCAGGCTTGCTCCAGTGCCGCCAGACAGCGCGCCACGTCGGCCGTGGCGGGACCGGCGCTCTCCAGCCACCAGGAGACGGCCGCTGGATAGGACCCGGGGTACAGAGCGGCGCACGTCTCGGGCAGGGGCGCAGGGCCTCCGATCGCGGGATCGTGGCGCGGGGCGCCGCCCAGGTCGTCGAGGAGGGCGTGCAGCAGCAGCGGACTGCCCGCGGCGGCGCGCACACAGCCCGCCGTCCACCGCGGTCCGGCCGCGGGAAAGACCTCCCGGACCAGGTCGGCCGCCGCGCCGTCGCCGAGCGGGGCGAGGGCGTGGGTGCGTACGAGCGAGGGGGACAGCGGCTGGGTGAGCCCGGCGGGTCCCGGCTCGATGTCGTACTGGCTGCGCTCGGTGGCCACTACCAGGACCGGTGACCGGTCGAGGTGCCGGGCCGCCTCGCGCAGCCAGCGGCGGGAGGAGTCGTCGGCCAGGTGGACGTCGTCCAGGGCCAGCAGCAGCGGGCCCTCGGCCGCGTGTGAGCGCAGCAGCCGCCACAGCCGGGCGTCGCCGGTGCGGTCGTCGGCGCCGGGCACGGTCTCCCTGAACTCCGCTGCCGGGTCCAGCAGATGGAGCGCCGTGGCGAAGGGCACCGCGGTGTCCTCGGACGAGCAGCGCACGCGCAGCACCCGCAGACCGCGTGCCGCCGCCTGTTCGGCGGCGGCCTCCAGGACGGCGGTGCGGCCCGTGCCCGAGGCGCCGCGCAGCACGACGAGGCCGCCGGTGCCCGCCCGCGCACGCTCGACCTCCGCCGCGATCAGCGCGTGGGCGCGGTCGCGTTCGCGGAGCGGTCCGCTCATCGGTGCCTCCTGAGGTGGATGGTCCTTCCATCGATAAGACGTGCGAACATCGGTGAAAGTGAGGGTGAGATGGCTCACGCGCGGGGGAGCGGTGTGCCGCAATATGCGCGGTGAGCCCGTGTTCACCCTGGGGCGGACCGCGGTCTCGTGGTGTTCCTCGTGGTGCTCCACGATTGCGTACGCCGCCGCGGGCGAAGAAGGGTGAAGGCAGCCACCCATTGCCGGACGAACCCGTACGGCACGCTCGTGAACAGGGGAGACGGTTGCTCAACTCACATGGGACCGCCACCGTGTCGGGCACAGGAGACGGCGGCAGCACCGTCCGTCGGCGCGTCCCGGTCGCGGTCGCCGCACCGGATCCGATCAGCCTTGAGGGAGCGGTCAGCCAGCTGCGCAGGCATCCGGAGATCGAGCTGCGCGAGCAGCCCGGTCCCGGCACGGTCGCCCTGCTCATCGAGAACACGCTCGACGAGGCGGCGCTCACCCGGCTGCGCCGGATCGTGCGCAGCGAGGGCGCGCGGGCCGTGGTCGTCGTCGACACGATCCGTGAGACGGAGCTGCTGGACGTCGTCGGATGCGGCATCGGTGCCATCGTCTGGCGCCACGAAGCGAGCGCCCATCGGCTCGTACAGGCGGTCCTGGCCGCCTCGCGCGGCGACGGAGACCTTCCCGCGGACCTCCTCGGCAGGCTCATCAGCCAAGTGGGCACCATGCACCGGGGCGCGGCCGGCCGCCCCGGCGTCCCCTCGCTGGGCCTCTTACCGCGCGAGGTGGACGTGCTGCGGCTGATCGCCGAGGGGCTCGACACCGCGGAGATCGCCAGCAAGCTGTCGTACTCCGAACGCACCGTCAAGAACGTGATCCACGCACTCACCACCCGGCTGCATCTGCGCAACCGCGCGCATGCCGTGGCGTACGCCCTGCGAGAGGGCTACATCTGACCGAGCGGGCCCGACGGGCTGAAGGGCCCGAAGAGGCCGCACGGCAAGAGGCCGCATGGCAACAGGTCGCATGGCCCGAACGGGCAAGCCACGGCGGGCTCTTCGGACCGTACGGGCAAGGATGTCTGCCCCGCCGTCGGTCCGGCCGTGCCTGCGGGCGGGGCGGTGTGCGGGGCACGATCGGTGACAGCAGGCGGCAGCGAGGGAGCCGGCGGACCGGCATGGCGGGAGCGCGAGCGTGATCCACGAGGTGGACGAGGTACTCAAAGGTCTCCTCGGCGGCGGAGCGCTGGCGGGCTCCGGCATCGAGGTGTCCTTCGAGGCTCCCACCCGGGACTGGGCGGCCCGGCGCAACGCCCCCGTGATCAACACCTACCTGTACGACATCCGCGAGGACGTGGACCGGCGCCAGCGCGGCCGCATGCCGGTGCGCGACGAGCGGGACATCGTGGTTCGCCGCCGCCGGCCACCGCGCTGGTTTCGGCTGTCGTACCTGGTGACGGCGTGGACCAAGACCCCGCAGGACGAACACCGGCTGCTGTCCGCGGCGCTGGCGACCCTGCTGCCGCGCGAGATCGTGCCGCCTGCCGAACTCCCCGGCTCCCTCGGGGCGCTGGGCCTGTCGGTTCCGGTGACAGTCGCCGGCGCCCAGACGGAGTCCCGTTCCCTCGCCGAGATCTGGTCCGCCCTGGGCGGCGAACTGAAACCGTCCCTCGATCTGGTGGTGACCGTGCCCTTCCCCTCCTTCCCGGAGTACGACGCCGGGCCAGTGGTCACCGAGGGCGCGACGGTCCGGCTGCGCGGCCCGGAGAGCGGTCCTCCACAGTCCTCCGAGCGCTCCCACCGGCCGCACCAGGTGGCCGCCGCCCGCGAGGCCGCGGCACCCGACCACCAGGATCCGCGGTGAACGCCCGGTACGCCGAGACACCGGCCCCGGTGCAGGACGAGCCGGTGCCCGAACCGTACGACGCCGCCCACGCCCTGCTCACCCGCCTCGCCCTCCTGCGGGAACGGGTGACCGCGCTGGTCGAGCACCGCACCGCCGCCGACCCCACCGCCGAGGACCCGCTGCGCGGCCTCTACGTGTCCGACGAGGCGGCGCACCACCTGTTGCACACCTGGGCGCCGACCCAGACCGACGCCACCTTGCCGGCCGTGCCCCTGATCGACAGCGGCTCCGGCCCCGCCGACCGCCTGGCCCGTCTGGCCGAGCGGATGCGGCTGACCGAGTGGGACACGGCCTTCCTGCTCATCGCCCTCGCCCCCGACGTCGACCGTACCTTCGAGCCGCTCTACGGCTACCTCAACGACGACGTCAGCCGGCGCCGCGCCACCGTCGGCCTCGCCCTCGATCTGTGCGGGCTGCCCGCGTCCTCGGCGGCGGCCCGCGCCCGCCTCCACGCGTCGGCGCCGCTGCGCGAGCTCGGCCTCCTGGAGGTCGACGAACCCGAACGCCCCTTCCTCAGCCGCTCGTTGCGCGTCCCCGACCGGCTGATCGGCCATCTCCTGGGCGACGACACCCCGGACGCCGCCCTCCTCGGCCGGCTGCACCCGATGCCGGACCCGCTGCCGGCCGCCCCCGGCACCGAGGGCTTCACGGACCGGCTGGCCGCCCGGCTGCGCACCGGCCCGCTCGTCGTCTATCTTCGCGAACGCCGGGAGGGCGACGGCCTGGCCGCTCTCGCCCCCGCCCTGCGCGCCGCGGGCCTCGACGCGCTGCGCTGTCCGGAACCCGCCGACCACGTCCCCGAGCTGCTGCGCGAGGCACGCCTGGCCGGTCGGGCCGTCGTCGTACCAGGTCTGCCCGACCACCCCGGCCCGCTGGTACGGGCGCTGACCGCGGCACCGGACGTGACCGTACTGCTGACGGACCCCCGCCCCTACGATCCGCACTGGTCCCCGCACGACCCGCTGGTCCTCGAAGCCCCGGGCCGCCGGGCCGGTGGAACGGCGGCCTGGCGGGCGGCGCTGGGCGCCGACGCCGACGGGTTCGACCTGGCCGCCACCGTCGCCCCGTACCGCCTGGGTGGCGACCGCGTCCAGCGTGCCGCGCAGGCCGCCCGCGCCCTCGCGGCCTTCGACGGCACACCGGTGACCGCCGCCCACGTCCGCCGCGCCGCCCGCCGCCAGTCGGCCTCGGGGCTGGAACGGCACGCCCGGCGGATCCGGCCCGACGTGGACTGGCGCGACCTCGTCCTGCCCGAAGGGCCCCTCACCCAGCTGCGCGAACTCGCCCTGCGCGCCCGCCACCGCGACCGCGTGCTCGGCGACTGGCGGCTCAGCGCGGGCGGTGGACGCGGCCGGGGCGTCCTCGGGCTGTTCGCGGGCGAGTCCGGCACCGGCAAGACGCTCTCGGCGGAGGTGGTCGCGGCCGACCTCGGCCTCGACCTCTACGTCGTCCAGCTGTCGTCGATCGTCGACAAATACGTCGGCGAGACGGAGAAGAACCTGGAGCGGATCTTCACGGAGGCCGACCGCACCGACGCCGTACTCCTCTTCGACGAGGCCGACGCCGTCTTCGGCAAGCGCTCCGAGGTGAAGGACGCGCACGACCGGTACGCCAACATGGAGAGCGCCTATCTGCTCCAGCGGCTGGAGTCCTTCGACGGGATCGCGCTCCTCACCACAAACCTGCGCGCCAACATCGACGAGGCGTTCACCCGGCGGCTTGACCTGGTGGTCGACTTCCCGTTCCCGGACGCCGAGCAGCGCCTGGCCCTGTGGCGGCACGGCCTGGCCCACGTCCCGTCCGCCGACGGGATCGACCCGGCGTCGCTGGCACGGGACTTCGAGATGGCCGGCGGGTCCATCCGCAGCGCGGTGGTCACCGCCGCGTACCTGGCCGCCGGGCGAGGCCACGAGGTCACCGCCGCCGACCTCCTGGAAGGCGCCCGCCGCGAATACCGCAAGGCGGGCCGCCTCGTGCCGGGGGAGGGCGGCTGGTGACTCAGCTCTTCGCCGGGTGGATGACCTGCCACTCCTGGTCGTCCGTGTTGCTGCAGTCGAAGAGCGTCAGCCTGGCGCCCACGCCGCCGTCGCTGTAACCCGCCACGTCCAGGCACTTGTTGTCACTGGCGAAGTTGCGGATCCAGTAGGCGCCGCTGTCCTGCTTCTGGATCCACCACAGCTGGTTGTCGGCGGTCGTGCCGTCGCAGGTGAACTCGGTGATCCCGGTACGGACGGGCTGGGCCCCGTAGTAGGGCAGGTCCATGCACAACTGGTCCTTGACGTTGCGGATCAGGAACAGCGGCTGCCCGCCCGGACCCCCCTTGGGATCCGTCACTTCGAGGTTCCAGTTCTGGTTGTCGCCCGTCTCATGGCAGGTGGCCTGCTGGACGGGGCCGTTGAGCTGCCCCTTGTCACGCCCGGGGAGTTCGGCGCACATCTTGGTGGTGGTGTTGCGCAGCAGGATGTTGGTGGCGGGCACCACGGGGGGATCGCCGGCCGGCTTCTTGGTCTCCTTGGGCGCCCCGCCGCCACCGCCTCCGTCGGACTTCCCGGCGGGCGGCTGCTCCTTGGCGGGCGGCTCGGCGGCGCTGGGGGAGGCCAGCGGCTTGGGGGCGGCGCTGGGCGCAAGCGTGTTGCCCGCCTGCTGGGTCTGCTCCGTGGCGCTGCTGCGCACCTGCGGCTTGTAGGCGATCCACAGCATGACGAAGGTGATCGCGAGGGCGGTGACGAGGCCGAGGCAGGTCGCCAGCCAGCGGGGCAGGAAGCCGCGTTGGACATAGGTGCCCTGCACCTGGGTGGGCTCGGCTCCGGAGCGGCGGACGGCCAGGGCGAACGGCCGTTCCTCCTTGGAGCCGAACCAGATGATCCGCCGGGGCCGGAGCGCGGCGTCCACGAACGCCGCACGCCCCGGCTCGATCTGCAGGGCGGCGGGCCGTATCTCGTACGACAGGTGCTCGCCGTTGTCGCTGCCGCTGATGGACGCGGTCACCTTGGTGTTGCCGAGATTGTCGACCGCGAGCCGTGGCCGCCCCCGGAACCTTCCCTTGACCGTCACCGGCACCAGCTCCGCCCGCACCTCGCTGAACGGCGTGATGGTGAGGATTCCCTCCGGCACGGTCACCGCCTGCGGATGCTCGGTCGGAGTAATCCGCACGGCGTACGGGTTCGGCCCGGCCGTCGCGTCCGGGGTCCGGGGTGGTGCGAACGTCAGCTCCACCGTTCCCGTGGTTCCCGGGTACAGCCGCAGCGTCTGCGGCTCCACCGTGGTCCAGGGCGCCGGGCCGCCCACGGGCTCGAAGCGGTACTCGTCCACCACGTCACCGGTGTTGCGCACCCGTAGGCGCACGCGGGTGGTGCTGCCGGGGTCGACGGTCGCGGACGCGGGTTCCAGGGAAGTCCAAAGGCTCACACGACGACGCTAGGGTGCGCCTTTCGCGGTGTCAGGAGCCGTTGGGACACGGCGAGGTGCCCGGAATCACCTGCCGGACTGCCCTCGCGGTCCCGGCACACCGAGGAGCACCGGACGTGCCGGTGACCCGGCCCCACGCTTCACGCCGGGCCGCATCAGGTGTGACCGTACGCCGGTCGGGTCTGCCCCGAAGGGTGCCTCAACGGCCCTGTCGCACCGGTGCGCGGCCGGGTACAACGGCTGACGGAGCGGCCCTGGCCGAATCGCGACGGCCTGGCACCGCCCTGCCCGGGCCTGCGAGTGCGGCCGTCCCCCCAACAACGAAGCAGCCAACTGACTTTCGGACCCCCGGCCCTGTCCTTCCGGGCATCGCCGGGGGCAACGTGGCTGCCCCCGCACCGGCACCTGAGGCCGTTTCGGTGAGGGTGCCGCGCGAGCGAGGGTGAGGGGAGTCCTGTCGCGTACCCCGAGGAGAGCAGAGCATGCCGTCCTATCTGTCGCCCGGCGTCTATGTCGAGGAGGTGGCCAGTGGGTCGCGTCCGATCGAGGGCGTGGGCACCTCGGTCGCGGCCTTCGTCGGGCTCGCCCCGACCGGGCCCCTCAACGAACCGACCCTGGTGACCAACTGGACTCAGTACGTCGCGGCCTTCGGCGACTTCTCCGACGGTTACTACCTCGCGCACTCCGTCTACGGGTTCTTCAACAACGGCGGTTCCGCCGCATACGTGGTCCGGGTCGGGGGCACGGCCGACGGCGCCGCCGGGAACGGCCGGGGCGCGGCGTCTCGGCCCGCCGCGGTGACGGGCACCTCCGCCCCGGCCGCCCTGGCCGCCGCCGAGCCCGCGCAGCTCGGCACGTTCGCCGTGACGGCCACCGCCGCCGGGGCGAACGGGCCGCTGACCGTCGAGGTCGCCGACCCCGAGGGTGAGGGCCCCGCCGAGCGGTTCCGGCTGATCGTCAAGGACGGCGGCAAGCAGGTCGAGGCCTTCGACGTGAGCGCCAAGAAGGGCAACCGCTCCTACGTCGTCACGCAGGTCAAGGAGCAGTCCAGGCTCATCACCGTGACGGAGGCGGCGCCCTCCGCGCAGCTGGCCCGGCCCGAGAACCAGACGGTGACCCTGCCCGCGCCGCCGCCCGCTCCCGCCCCCGCCGTGTCCCAGGACACCGGCCGGGACGAGGCCGCGCACCCCGGCCCGGCCCACTACCTCGGCGACTCCTCCGACCGCACCGGCTTCGGCGGCCTGGAGGCCATCGACGAGATCTCCATGGTCGCCGTGCCCGACCTGATGGCGGCCTACGAGCGCGGGGCGATCGACCTGGAGGCCGTCAAGGCCGTCCAGCTCGGCCTCATCGCCCACTGCGAGCTGATGGGGGACCGGGTCGCCATCATCGACCCGCCGCCCGGCCAGAACGCCCGCCAGATCCGCGTGTGGCGCCAGGAGACGGCCGGTTACGACTCCAAGTACGCGGCCCTGTACTACCCTTGGATCAAGTCCTTCGACCCGGCCTCCGGGCAGTCCCGCCTGATCCCGCCGAGCGGCCACGTCGCCGGCATCTGGGCCCGCAACGACTCCGAGCGCGGTGTGCACAAGGCCCCCGCCAACGAGGTGGTACGCGGCGCCGTCGACCTCGAACTTCAGATCACCCGGGGCGAGCAGGACCTGCTCAACCCCATCGGCGTCAACTGCATCCGGGCCTTCCCCGGCCGCGGCATCCGCATCTGGGGCGCCCGCACGCTCTCCTCCGACCCGGCGTGGCGCTACCTGAACATCCGCCGGTACTTCAACTACCTGGAGGAGTCGATCCTGATCGGCACCCAGTGGGTGGTGTTCGAGCCGAACGACCACAACCTCTGGGCCCGTATCCGCCGCAACGTCTCGGCGTTCCTGGTCAACGAGTGGCGCAACGGAGCGCTCTTCGGCCAGAGCCCCGCGGAGGCGTACTACGTCAAGTGCGACGAGGAGACGAACCCGCCGGAGTCGGTCGACCTCGGCCGGGTGGTGTGCGAGATCGGCATCGCGCCGGTCAAGCCCGCCGAGTTCGTGATCTTCCGGCTGGCCCAGTTCTCCAGCGGCAGCGGTGAGTTGGAGGAGTAGGCCGCACCGGCCGCAGCGCCGTCTCCGTAAACCCGTACGCCCCTCCCGGGCCCCTTGACCCTCAGAAGGACAGCGAACAGATGAGTCTCCAGCCGGGTGACGCCCTCACCTCACACAACTTCGGTCTCCAGATCGACGGCGTGATGGTCGAATACCTCGCCGAGGTCAGCGGCCTCACCCTCGAACAGGACGTCATCAGGTACCCGCAGAACAACGGCGCGACCGGAAAGAACGAGATAGCCCTGCTGCCGGGCACGCAGAAGGACGGGCAGTGCACCGTCGTGCGCGGCATGACCCAGTCGGCGTCGTTCACCCAGTGGATCAACGACTCCATCAACGGCCGGATGTCCACAGCCCGCAAGAACGCCTCCATCATCATGATGGACTTCGAGGACAACCCGGTGAAGCGCTACAACCTGCGCAACGCCTGGTGCAGCAAGATCGACACGAGCACGGTGAAGGCGGGCGAAGCCTCCGCGCTGACCGAGACCATCACCATCGTGTTCGAAGAACTGGTCATCGAGTAATGCGGCGTACGACTGCCACGGCAGCGAGCGCTGCCCCCCATACTGCGGCGGCGGGAGCGGACGACCCCCAGTCGGCTCCCGCCGTCGCACCCCCCGCCTCCGGGCAGGAACCGGCTGGGACGGCCACGAGGGACCAGTTGCGCACCGAGTTTGCCTTCGAATTGCCGCGCGGGTACGTCGACGAGTCGGGCACGGTACACCGGGACGGGGTGATGCGCCTGTCCACGGCACGGGACGAACTCGTCCCGCTGCGCGACGTGCGCGTCCAGGAGAACCCCGCGTACCTGTCGGTGGTGCTGCTCGGCCGGGTCATCACCCGGCTGGGCACGTTGACGACGGTGCACGACGGGATCGTGGAGAACATGTTCGCCTCCGACCTGGCGTTTCTGCAGGACTTCTACCGCCAGATCAACGCGGAGGGCCACACCAGGGCGGCCGTCCGGTGCCCGCACTGCTCGGAGCCCTTCGAAGTGGAACTCGGCGGGAGCCGCCTGGGGGAATCGTGACGTACGCGACCGACCGGCTGCACGAGGAAGTCGCGTACGTCGCCTACCACTTCCACTGGAGCCTGGAGGCGATCTTGGACCTGGAACACCACGACCGCCGCCGTTACACGGACCAGATCGCGTCCCTGGTGACGCGCGGCGCGGGGGAGAGCTGAGCGGTGGGATTCCTGGACCGGCTGCGGGCCGCCCGTCGGGACGAGCGCGGGGGAGGTGTCGGCGGGGACGGTGACGGCGAGGGTTCGAGTGCCGTCGCGGGTGTGGGCGTGGGCGTGGGTGCGGGTGGAGGTGCGGCCACGGGCTCCGGCCCGGATGCGGCCGGGAACACGCCGGACAACGCTCGGCCCCTGACGGTTGTCGCCGCCTGGCCGGACCTGCCGCCGATCCAGCGGGCGACGGGTGCTGTACGTACCGGGGTCGCGGACGCCGGGTTCGGCGGACGGCTGCCGACGTGGCAGAACCCGTCGTTCACGGGTGCGGTGTCCCCGGCCGTGCTGGACCCGGAAGCGGGCGGCCTGCTCTCGGGAGGGCTGACCGGCCCGGCGGGGCCTGTCGCTGGAGCCGAACTGCCATCGCGGACACGGCCGTTGGAACCGTCCGTCGGTGGACCGGCGCCGCAGCGGATGCCGGTCGCGCCGCTGCGGTCGATACCGGCGGCGAGCGCGTCGCCTGCGGCTCCTGTCGCGCATTCGGCGGCCGGGCCGGGCGCCACGTCCTTGCTGCCGCCCAAGGCCCCGGTCCCGCCGGTCCAGCGGGCGCGCTCCGTGCAGTCGGCATCGCCCACGGCGCCGGTGCCCGCACCGCCCCGGGCGGCCCGAGGGGTGCGCGTGACCCCCGTACCGTCCGTTCCCGCTCCGCCCCGGCCGCAGCCCACCCTGACCAAGGCGCCGCCGAGGTCGGCGGCCGTACAGCGCCGCGCCCTGCCCGCCACCGTCCGACCCGCTCCCGCCTCGTCACAGACAGGCGCACCCGCCGGGGGCACGGCGGCGGGCGCTCCCGAGGGCACGGCGGCGGGCGCGTCGGCGCGGCGTGACGTACGCCCGTACGCCGCGCCCTCGGCCTCGCCGCCGGAGGGAGAGGCGGTGGCGGGCTGCGCGGTGTCTCCGCAAGGGTCCGCGCCGGCCGCGCCGGTCTCTCGTGCCGATGCGGCAGGTACCGCCGACTCGCCCGGCGGCCGGACGATGCCCGTTCCTGGCGCGAGTGCCTCGGCGGGCGCCCCAGTGCAGCGCGCGGTGTCCCCGCGCGGGTCTGCGCCTGTCGCGCCGGTCTCTCGTACCGATGCGGCAGGTACCGCCGACTCGCCCGGCGGCCGGACGGCGCCCGTTCCTGGCGCGAGTGCCTCGGCCGGCACCCCGGTGCAGCGCGCGGTGTCCCCGCAGGGCCCTGCGCCTACCGCGCCCGGCAGCGGTACGAGCGCCGATGCGCCGGTGCGGCCGACCGCGCCGCAGTACGACGCCGCACCTGATGGTACGACGACCGGGACCCCGGTGCAGCGGGCGTTACCGGCACACGGCCCCGCGCGGACCGCCACCACGCCCGACGGCCGGAGGCCCGCTTCAACAGGCGGGCCCACGACCGGACTTGGCGGCGCCCGGCCGGGCCCCGCTCCTGATCGCGGCACGATCTCCGGGGCTGCGAGCGAGCGCGTGGTGCCCGCCGCTGATGCCGGGCCCGTCGGCGGCCAACGCGCGGTGCCCGACGACAGCCCTTCCCGGCCCGTCGGTCGATCGACGCACGCGCCCACCGACGCGGCGACCTACGCGGCGACGCGAGCAGCCGTCCCCTCGGAGCCCGCCCACAACGGCGGTATCGACACCGGCCCCCTGGCCGCCCCCGGCGCGCCGGTCCAGCGGGCGGTGCGGCCCCAGAGCCCCGCGCCGGAGTCCGGCGGCGGAGGCACCGCCCCCGGAGCCACCTATGGTGCGGCCCCTGGCGCGCCGGTCCAGCGGGCCGTGCGGCCCCAGAGCCCCGCGCCGGAGTCCGGCGGCGGAGGCACCGCCCCCGGAGCCACCTCTGGTGCGGCCCCCAGCGCGCCGGTCCAGCGGGCTGTGCGGTCCCAGAGCCCCGCGCCGGAGTCCGGCGGCGGAGGTGCCACTCCCGGCACCACCCCCGGCGCCATCCGACCGCCCGGCACCGGACGGTCGTCGTCGGCCGATCTCGCCATGCACCGGGACCGTTCCGCCCCCGCACCGATGCGTACCGCCGACAGCTCGCCCGCGACACAGGTGCCCGCGGCGGCCCCCTCGGCGAACCGGCCGCCCGCCGACGCGACCAGCGCGCAGCACACCGTCCAGCGGCAGGCAGCGGCCCCCGGCCGATCGGAGACAACGCAGCCCTCACTGAGCCCGGCTCGGACAGCATCGGGCTCATCGGCTCCCGGTACGGCTCCGGCCACCGGCGACGGTGTCCCACCGCGCACGGCGTCCACCCCGGTACAGCGCTCCACCGGGCGCCCGCCCGTCGTGCCCACAGGCCCCACCGCCTCCGCCGCCACTTCGGCCTCCGGCTCCCTCCCCACTCCGGCGACGGAGCAGCCCGCCGCCTCCCGACACCCCGCCAACCCCCCGTCCGTACGCCCGGTCCAGCGCAGCACTCCACCGCCCCGCGCGGGCCTTGGCGCGCCCGCCCCCTCGAAGCCCGCTGCCATCAGCCAGAGCCCGGCACCTCAAACCACCCCGTCCGCACACCAGGCGGCCCCCGCCCCGGAACCGGCCCCCACCACCCCAGCCCTGACCACCCCAGCCCCGACCAGCACCGCCCCCACACGGCGTTCCCCGCTCGGCGCCCCCCTCGCCACCGCGCCCACCCACACCGTGCCGCTCGCCGGTCGGCGCACGGCACCAGGCCCTGGCGTCAGCCGCACCAGCGGGCCTGCGGTGCCGCTCGCCGGACGGCGTACGGCCCCGGGCCCCGGCGTCACTCCCACCCAAAGCCCCACCAGCCCCGCCCACAGCCCCACCCCCGCACCGGTCCAGCCAGCCGCCACCCCGACCACCCCTGCGGCGCCGACCCCCGCGCCCGCACCATCCGCACCAAACGCGCTCCCTGTACCGACGGTGCCGCCGTTCCTCTCTCCCGCCCCCGCCCCCGCCCCGGCCCCGGCCCCCCTCTCCTCCCGCGGCTCCCTCCCCGCAGTCCAGCGCGCGCTCGACAGCCGTCCCGCGCACCCCAAGGCCGTGCCCCTGCTCCGCTCCGCCGCGCCCGGCAGCGCCACCGGCGCCCGGCTCCCGCTCGCCGTGGCCCCTCTCGCGCCACCCCCGCCGTCACCTGCCCGCCCGCTCCACGCCGCCCCCGCCCCGGGGCCCGCGGACACCACCGCCGCGCTCCCCGTCCAGCGCATCTTTGGCCGTAGCCGTGGCAGCCGTGCCAGCCGTCCCGGCCGCACCACCGAGGCCCTGGCCGCCGCCACGACGGCCACCGTGGAATCCACGCTGGGCCACTTGTGGGGACGCACGGCCGGCCATGCCCCACCGGCCGGCCACGCTCCACCGGCCGACCCTCCGCCGCCGTACAGCCCCGGCCCGACCCCGTCCGACGACCCGCCCTCGTACACACCGGGCAACCCCCCGCCCGCGGCTCAGGCGGACGCGCTGCCCGCGTACACGGCGGTGCCCGAGGGCGGGTTCGATCCGCGCGAGCTCACCGACTTCCAGCTCGACGAGCTGGTGCACCGCATCATCGGCCGCGTCACCCGCCTCATCCGTACCGAACTGCGCCTGGACCGCGAGCGGATCGGGCACCTCCGCGACCCCCGCCGCTGACCGACGCCACCGCACGACGAACGGCGGGGGTCACCTCACCACCGACGACCACGACAGAAAGGCGCACTCCCGATGTCCCGTCAGGATCCGGGCTCCACCATCTGGTTCACCCTCGCCATCGACGGCGAGAGCCTCGGCTACTTCAACGGGTGCGAGGGCCTGTCGTCGCAGGTGGAGATCGAGCACCGGCAGGAGGGCGGGAACAACGGCTTCGTCTGGGCGCTGCCCACCCGCGTCACCTTCTCCACCATCCGGCTGACCCGCCCCCTGACCCCGGACACCACGAAGGTCGCCAAGTGGATCTCCTCCGTGCAGACCGGGATCAAGCGGCCCACCGCCCAGATCTCGGCGCTGCGGGCGGACGGCTCGGAGGTGGCCCGGTGGGGGCTGATCGATGTACTGCCCGTCAGCTGGCAGGGGCCGACCCTCGACCCGGCGAGTCCCGCCGTCGCCACGGAGGTGCTGGAGATCGCCCACCACGGCTTCACCGACTGACGGCGGCCCACGGGCCCACAGGACGACGAAGGACCGCAGAGGAAGCGCATATGGCCAAGAGCAACAAGGGCGCGGGCAAGAGCCTGGTACGCGCCCGACTCGCCATCCACCAGCCCCCGGTGGGCACGAGCACCATGCCCGGGAAGCTCATGCGGAGGTTCGGCTTCGAGTTCAACCCGGCGCAGTTGTCCCTCACCCAGCGTGCCCAGTGGAAGACCACCCCGACCGTGGCCGTGCGGGACGGCTCGAAGCCGGAGTTCATGGGTGCCGAGCCGCGGGAGATGACCGTGGAGATCTTCCTGGATTCCTCCATGAAACCGACCGGCAACACCGTGCTGAAGAAGGTGGAGTCGCTGCTGAGGTGCTGCGAGGTGACCGCCAAGAGCATCGCCGCCGACCAGCCGTCGCCGCCGTGGGTGGTCTTCGAGTGGGGGTCCTTCTCCACGGCCCGGTTCACCGCGTACGTGAGTTCCGTCGAGGCGTCTTACACGCTGTTCGGCACCACCGGCATCCCCCTCCGCGCCACCTGCCAGCTGCACCTGCACGAGATCCCCGGCAAGACCAAGGGGCAGAACCCGACTTCGGGTGCGTTGACCGCGCAGCGGGTGCACCGTGTCGTCGCGGGTGACTCGCTCCAGTCGCTGGCCTGGCAGGAGTACGGCAACGCCACCGTGTGGCGCGCGATCGCCGAGGCCAACGGCATCGACGACCCGTCCCGGCTGCCGGTGGGCGCCGAACTCGTGCTGCCCGCCGCCGAGGAGGTGCGTTCCTGATGGTGCAGACCGCGTTCTCCAACATCATCCGGGTCACCATCGGCGGCGCGAAGCTGCCCCCGGACATCGCGCCGATGCTCGTCGACGGCTGGGTCGACCAGGGCGCCGGTGTGCCCGCGGCCTTCCGCCTCACCTTCCGCGACCCGTACCGGCTGGTCCTCAGCGAGCTGAAGGTGCAGTTCGGCACCAAGGTGGTCCTCACCCCGGTGGCCGACGGGCAGGGCGCCGGAAACCCGCTGCTGACCGGCGAGGTCACCGGCCTGGAGGCCGATTACGACGGCACCGGCAGCTTCACCGTCATCCGCGGTTACGACTACGGGCACCGGCTGATGCGCCAGCGCCGCGTCGCCGCGTACCGCAACCAGCTGGCCTCCGACATCGCCCGCAAGCTCGCCGCCCAGGACGGTGTGCCCATCGGCCGGATCCAGGCGACGAAGGGGGCGTACGCGTTCATCAGCCAGTCCAACGTCACCGACTGGGACTTCCTCTCGCGGCTCGCCGACGAGAACGGCAGGGTGATGTCGCTCAACTCCAGGGGCAGGTTCGAATTCGTCAAGCCGAAGTCGTCGGCGGGCGCGCCCTCGCCCGACACGGACGGTGACAAGAGCCCCTTCGTCCTCCAGGCAGGCCACGACATCCTGCGGTTGCGGGCCGCGGTCACCGCCGCCGACCAGGTCGGCAAGGTCGAGTCGCGCGGCTGGAACGTGACCACCAAGAAGAAGATCACCGAGGTGGCGACCGTCTCCACCGACCCGGGCATCACCATCGGCACCAGCCCGGGCCGGGCCGCCGGGAAGTTCAAGGCCGCCAAACTCGTCGAGACCGAAACCCCCTACGACCGCCAGGACGAGGTCCGCCACGCCGCGGAGTCCCTCGCGGGCGACATCACCTCCTCCTTCGCCGAGCTGGAGGTCGTCGTGCGGGGGAACCCGGAGCTGCGGCCCGGCGTGCCCGTCGCCCTCGCCGACGTCGGCGAGCCCTTCGAGGGGAAGTACACCGTCACGTCCGTACGCCACGTCTTCGGCGACGGCAAGCACTACGAGTCCTGGGCGACCGTCAGCGGACGCCAGTGGCGCTCCCTGTACGGGCTGACGTCGGGCGGCGGGGGTGGGAGTGGCGCGAGTTCGCGGCTGCCCAGCGTCGCCAACGCCGTCGTCACCGACGTCCAGGACCCGCTCCGTCAGGGCAGGGTCAAGCTGAACTTCCCCTGGCTGGACGACGCCTACGTCAGCGACTGGGCCCGCAGCGTGCAGCTCGGAGGCAAGGGCGGCGGCGGGGTCTTCCCCATGGACGTCGGCGACGAGGTGCTCGTCGCCTTCGACCGGGGGGCCCTGGACCACCCGTTCGTGATCGGCGGGCTCTACAACGGCCGCGACGTACCGACCCGGGTCGACGACGTGCCCCTGCACGACGGTTTGAAGAAGCAGGCCACCCGGCACACCCTGTCCGACCGCAAGGGCAACCGGGTGGACCTGCTCAGCCAGCGGACCGGGCTGCGCAAGCAGGGCGTCCGGATCGCCACCGGCAACGACAAGCTGGTCGTCAACCTCGACCGCACCAAGACCGAGATCACCATCGACAGCGACGGCGCCGTCAGCATCACGGGCGGCCGTTCCGTGTCGATCGAGGCGGGCACCGACCTCACGCTCAGTGCCCGGCGCAGCCTGACCATCAAGAGCGGCGGCCCGCTCAGCATCGAGGGCGGCGCCATGGTCAACGTACGGGCCCCCGAGGTCGGGGTGAACGCGCTGGGCGCCCTGAACCTCGACGCCCTCGGTGTCGCGAACCTCAGCGGCGTGGGCACCGTACAGATCACTTCGGGTGTCAACACGACGATCAAGGCACCGACCACCTTGATCGCTTCCCCGGAGTTCGGAGTCACCACCATTCCGATTCCGATGGTGATCCCGTGAGCTCTTGCCGTGCGAGGCGGCGTGGAAGGCAGGTGCCCGGCTGATGGCCGAACAGTTCGTCGGGTCCGGCTGGGCGTTTCCCCTGCGCATCGGGCCCACCGGCGGTATCGCGCTGGTCAGTGGCGAGCGCGAGGTCGAGGAGGCCATCCGGCTCGTCCTGGCAACCGCGCCCGGGGAGCGGCCGATGCGCCCCGAGTTCGGCTGCGCCATCCACGACCTGGTCTTCGCCCCGGTCAACGAGCAGACCGCGGGCCGTATCCAGCACGAGGTCCTGGTCAGCCTCGACCGCTGGGAGCCGCGCATCGAGGTGCACGACGTCGAGGTCACCGCCGGCACCGACCAGAGCGTGCTCTTCATCGACGTGCGCTACGCGATCCGCGGCACCAACAACCCGCGCAGCCTCGTCTTCCCGTTCTACGTCATTCCCTCCCACGAGGAGCCCGGAGAGCCGGGCCCCGTGGACGGTCCCGGCGGACCGGCCGGCCCCGGAACCTTCCCCGAAAGCGAACACTGATGTCCCTGCCCTCACCCAACCTCGACGACCGCCGCTTCCAGCAGTTCGTCGACGACGCCAAGCGCTACATCCAGCAACGCGCCCCCGAGTGGACCGACCACAACGTCTCCGACCCGGGTGTCACCCTCGTCGAGACGGTCGCCCACATGGCCGACCAGATCGTCTACCGCCTCAACCGGGTCCCGGAGAAGAACCACCTCGCCTTCCTCGACCTGGTCGGCATCACCCTCTTCCCGCCGGCCGCGGCCCGTACCGACGTGACCTTCTGGCTGTCCGCACCGCAGGAGGAGGCCATATCGGTGCCGGTGGGCACCGAGGTCTCGACCGTGCGCACCGAGCGCGACGAAGCCGTCGTGTTCGCCACCGAGCGCGACCTGACCGTCGTCCCGTGCTCCCTGAACCACGTCGTGGTCCAGCAGCGCGGCGAGCCCGTCGCCGACCGCACCGCCGACCTCGTCGAAGGCCGGGACATGGCGTGCTTCGCCGAGTCACCGCGCCCCGGCGACTGTCTGCTCCTGGGGCTCACCGCCGCCGTCCCGCACTGCGCGCTCGGACTCGAACTCGACAGCCGCGTCGACGGCGTCGGCGTCGACCCCCGTCAGCCCCCGCTCGAGTGGGAGGCGTGGACCGAGGACGGCTGGCAGCCGTGCGAGGTCGACCGCGACGGCACCGGCGGCCTCAACCGCCCCGGCGACATCGTCCTGCACATCCCGGGCGGCCACGTCCTGTCCCGCACCGGCGGCCAGGAGGCCGGCTGGGTGCGCTGCCGCGTCACCGAACCCCGGTCCGGCCAGCCGTTCTACACCACCACTCCCACCATCCGCTCCGCCGAGGCCTTCACCATCGGCGCCACCACCCGAGCCGTCCACGCCGAAACCGTGTACGACGAAGCCCTCGGCGAATCCACCGGCCTGCCCGGCCAGCGCCTGCGCCTGGCCCATGCCCCCGTCGTCGGCGACACCCAGCCCCTGCTGCTCCAGACCGCCGCGCACGACGGATGGCAGGACTGGCAGGTCGTCCCCCACTTCGCCGCCTCCCGCCCCGACGACCGCCACATCACCCTCGACGCCGCCACCGGCGAGATCGCCTTCGGCCCGGCTGTGCGCGAACCCGACGGCACCCTGCGCCAGTACGGCGCCTGCGCCCCCAAGGGCTCCGTCATCCGCGCCCGCCGCTACCGCACCGGCGGCGGCCGCTCCGGCAACGTGGCCCGCGGCGCCGTCCAGGTGCTGCGCACCTCCATCCCGTACGTCGCCGAAGTCGTCAACCGCGAGGCCGCCCGCGGCGGCGTCGACGGCGAGACCGTCGAGGAGGCCAAGCTCCGGGCGCCCATCACGCTGCGCGCCCAGGACCGCGCGGTCACCCTGCGCGACTACGAGGAACTCGCCCGCCGCGCCGCCCCCGAGACCGCCCGCATCACCTGCCTGGAAGGGGAGGAGGGCGACCACGGCGCCTACGCGGTACGCGTCGTGGTCGTCCCGCAGGCCGTCCCCGACCCCGGCGGCCGGCTCCGCTTCGAACAGCTCGTGCCCGGCGACGACCTGCTCGGCCGCATCACCCGCCACCTCGACGAACGCCGCCTGATCGGCACCCGCTTGGCCGTCGGCCCGCCCTACTACCAAGGCGTCACCGTCGTCGCCACCGTCCACGCCTTCCGCGGCACCGACACCGACCGCGTACGCCGCCAGGCGCACGACGCCCTCTACCGCCACCTCGACCCGCTCACCGGCGGCGCGGACGGCCGCGGCTGGCCCTTCGGCCGTCCGGTCCAGTCCGGCGAGGTCTTCGCCGTCCTGCAGCGCGTCCCTGGCGTCGAGCTCGTCGACGAAGTCGTCCTGCACCCCGCCGACCCCCTCACCGGCAAACGCGGCGACCCCACCGACCGCATCGACCTCGACGCCCCGTCCCTGGTCTTCTCCTACGACCACCGCGTCCGCGTCATCGGGGACGTCACGTGAGCGGCGGCAGGGGCTCCATCGACGGGCTGGGTTCCTCGGCCCCCATCGGCGCCATGCTCCCGGCCGTGTTCGCCGACGACGACCTCGCCCAGCGCTTCGTCGCCGGACTCGACGACGTGCTCGCCCCCGTCCTCAACGTCCTCGACTGCCTCGACACCTACTTCGACCCCGCCCTGACCCCCGTCGACTTCGCGCGGTGGCTCGGCACGTGGGTCGGCGCCGAGACCGACGGCACCGAACCCGAGCCCCGCTTGCGCGCCGCCGTCGCGGCCGCCGCCCGTCTGCACCGGGTACGCGGCACCCGGCGCGGCCTGAGCGAGGCGGTACGGCTCGTGTTCGGCGTCGCGCCCGAGATCATCGAGAGCGGCGGCGCCAGCTGGAACGCGCGCCCCCTCGGCCCGTTCCCCGGCACCCCGCGCCCGCACCTCCACGTCATCCTCCAACTGCCCGACCCGACCCCGGCCGACACGCACCGCCTGGACGCCCTGGTCGCCGCGGCCCGCCCCGCCCACATGCCCTACACCGTCGACGTGACCGCCGCTGAAAGGACCCCGCAGCGATGACCACCCACCACTGCGCCGAGTGCGGCACCCGCGCGGAACCGGGCCAGTCCTTCTGTGACTCCTGCGGCGCCGTACTCGGCTGGGACCGGGCAGGCGCCCGTGCGCCCCGCTCCGCGGCCACCGCGGACAGCGCCGCAGCCCGGGACACCCTCGACCGCCCCGGCCCCCGCGCCGGCAGCCCGGTGCCTGCCGCTGACCGGAACAACACCGGCACGGCCACGGACGCGACCACCGACGGGCGCGACCGGCCCGTCGCCGTCGACCACACACCCCATGCACCCCAACAGCCCCTCCCCGCAGACCCGGACACGACCCCCGACCGGGTCCCGGCGCCCACGAGCACCCCGGACCAGGGTGCCGACGGGCCACCGCGTGCTTCCGCCGGGTACGACGCGGGCGACTCCGCGCCCACGGTCCCGGTGGCCCCCGTACCGCCCTCCGGTACCGACGACGCACCGGACAGCGACCGGGCCCGCTCCCTGCTCGTCCCCGTCGCCGACCCGGCCGCCCCCAGTGCCGCCCCGCCGCCCGCCGTGGCCCCGGTGCTGCCCGGCCGCCCCGACGCCGACCGTCCGCAGGTCCGCGCCCCCGGCCTCTCCCAGGAAACCGGGGGCCCGCCCTGCCCCTGGTGCGCCACCCCCAACCGCGTCGACCGCCACTTCTGCGTCCGCTGCGCGATGCCGCTCGCCGACGAGGCCGTACAGCCCCCCGGCCACCGTCCCTGGTGGCGCCGGCTCCTCGGCCGGGACCGGGACACCCCCTGGGCCGGTGACCGGCCCCCGTTGCGCCGGGCGTTCGACCGCATCGGCACCTGGGTCGCCGCGGCTCTCGCCCTGACCCTGCTCGTCCTCGGCATCCTCTACATCCCCGACGCTGTCCAGGCCGGGCGCGACCACTTCGCCAAGCGCGCCCCGGTCGCCCCGGACGGCGTCCGCGCCTCACGCTCCTACCCCGGGCACGCACCTGCGCTCACCATCGACAAGCGGAGCAACACCTGGTGGGGACCGGGCGTCTCGCAGTCCGGCCAGGGCGAGTGGATCGAGTTCAGCTTCGCCGAGCCCACCCGTCTGCTGGACGTGATCATCACCCCCGGCGTCTCCGCCCGCGCCGAGCAGCTGGGCGCGTCGGCGCTGCCGTACCGCGTCAAGGCGACGGTGACCATGAAGGACGGAAAGACCACGACCCGCGACATCACCCTCGACCAGGGCGCCGGCGGCCAGCGCCGTCCCTTCCGTATCGCGGACGCCGTCAGGGTCCGCCTCACCGTCGAGTCGGCCTACGCGGTCTCCGGCGACAAACAGGTCGCCATCGCGGAAGTCGAGTTCTTCGGCCGGTCCAGCTCGAACAGCATCTGATCCACCGGCTCCCGGCTTCCTTCCCGCTCCCTGGCCCGGAGCGGGAAGAAGGCGTGGCGACGGCGGCTACAGCGGCCGTTGGAACCAGGCGACGTCCCAGAACTTCCCGAATTTCCGCCCGACTTCCCGGTACACCCCGACGGGCTGGAAACCGAAGCGCAGATGGAGCCGCTCCGACGCCTCGTTGGGCAGGGCTATCCCGGCGAGGAGCTGGCGTACGTCCTCGTGCTCCAGCACCGCGAAGAGCGAGGTGTACAGCAGGCTGCCGACACCGCGCCCGGCCTGCTCGGGCGCCAGGTACACACTGGTCTCGACCGAGGTCGAGTACGCCTGCTTCGGCCGGAACGCGCTGCTCGTCGCGTAGCCGAGGACCTTCCCGCCCTCCTCGGCCACGAGAAGCCGGTGCGGCCCGTGGTCCGGGTGGGACGCCAACCACGGGCGGCGCTGCTCGACAGTGAACGGCTCGATGTCGAAGGTGATCGGCGTCTCGACGACATAGTGGTTGTAGATACGGGTCAGCTCTTCGAGGTCCTCCTCGGTACCGGCCCGGACCCGAGTACCGGTGGCTGTCCCGTTCACTTTGCTACTCATCCGATGACGATAGTCAGCGCACGTTACGCCTTTGTTTCCCTTGTTTCCCTGGGGAAGAAGGCCCGGATGTCGCCGATGAGCCGGCGGTCCCGGTGAGCCGATGGAGTCAACCGGATTCCGGTCGGAAGGGCTTGATGACGGCGAACGTGCCGCCCTGCGGGTCCTGCACGACGGCCATCCGGCCCGTGAGCATGTCGAACGGCGGCTTGCGGACGGTGCCGCCGGCGCGGACCAGGGCGTCGACCGTGCTGTCGGTGTCATCGACGGCGAAGTACGTCAGCCAGTGCGAGGGCGTGCCCGGCGGGAGCTTGTCGAGCCCCTGCATCCCGGCGACGGCCCGCCCCTCCACTGCGAGGGCGAAGTAGCCCTCCTCGCCCTCCAACGGGCTGTTCGTGATGCCCAGGACGTCGGAGTAGAAGTGTGATGCGGCGTCAGGGTCACTGGTGTTGAGCTCGCTCCAGATGAACGCGCCGGGCTCGTTGACGACCTGCGCGCCGAGGAAGTCCCGGGCCTGCCACAGGCCGAACACCGCGCCGGTGGGGTCGGCTGCGAGCGACATACGGCCCAGCGTGAGCACGTCCATGCCGGGCATGACGACGCTGCCACCGCGGTCGGCGATCCCCTTCTCGCTGCTGTCGACGTCGGAGGCGGCAAGGTATGTGGTCCACACGGTCGGTGGGGTGGGCCCGCCGTCGGGCGATATGGCGGTTGTGATGCCGGCAACGGGCTTCCCGTCCAGGGTGCAGACGGCGTACCCACCGGTCTCCGGCGCCCCGGCCTCGCCCTCCCAGCCGAAGAGGTCGCGGTAGAAGTCGAGTGCCGCTTGCTGATCCGGGACCGTGAGCTCGACCCAGCAGGGAGTACCGGGCTGGTAGGGGCTGTTGACATCGGACATGAGCAGTCTCCGTAAGCTGATGGAACGGAACGCGGAACGGGAACGCGGAACGGTGTCGCAGCGATGAGCATCCAGTGACCTCTCCACCGGTAGGGCTCTCAAACCTCGCCCGCTCCCACCCGTCCCGCCCTCGCCGCCCTTCTCCATGGGGGCAGTTGCGTGTGATCCACTCGGCAGGGTGGGATGGGCCCCATGACAATGCCTCGGACTCTGTATCTCTTCTGCTCGGCGGCGCCACCGGTCTTCGATGTCGCCGGGGTGATCGAGGCGGCCCAGGCCGACGGCTGGGACGTCTGCCTCGGGCTCACGCCCACCGCCGCCCGCTGGCTGGACGGGAGTCTCGACGGTCTGGCGGCGCTGACCGGGCATCCGGTGCGCTTCGACTACAAGCTGCCCGGCCAACCGGACGTATGGCCGGAGCCGGACCTCATCCTGTTCGCGCCGGCCACCTTCAATTCGGTGAATGCGTGGGCCCTCGGCCTGACGAACAGCTTCGTTGTCGGGGTCGTGGCGGAGGGGATCGGCAAGGGGATCCCGATAGTGGCGATGCCGTGCGTGAACGCCGCGCACGTGCGGCATCCTGCGTTCGAGCGTTCCGTGGAGACGCTGCGGGAGGCTGGTGTGACGGTGCTGTACGGCGACGAGGACGGGTTCGTCCCGAACCAGCCGGGGGAGGGCCGGCCGGAGGGATACCCGTGGCACCTCGCCCTGACGGCCGCGGCTCGAGTCCTTCGCGTCACTCATGCCCGGTGAAGCCCTCGCGCCCCTCCGATAACATGATCGAAGGGCGTCCGCCCTCATCGTCCAACCTTCAGCGGGAAATCCAGGCGATCCGGCGCGAAGGATAAATCGTTTAAATAAATCTAACAAATCGGCCAAACAATTGAGACCTATGACGTCCCGAGCGCGTTCGCGAATAGACAACAGAATTGATTTCGCCGCGCCGCGTCAACCGCGGACGATGCTGTGGGTCACGGCGGCTGTGCTGACCCTCGGATTCCTCGCCGCGCTGGAGATCTTCGCGTATCACTACGGCGTGCCCGGGCCGATCACCGGCCAGGCGAAAGAAGTGGTGTTCGCCCCCAAGTCGGGGGCGCTGTTGTACGCCGGTATGGCGTTGATGATGGTCGTGCTCACCTGGCGGGAGCGATTCATCGCGGCGGGTGCCGCCGTCGGCATCGACGGCGTCTTCTTTCTCGTGCGGTGGGCGGTCGATGTCAAGCCGGTCTTCGGCAATGGCGCTTTTTGGGTGATTCTGGGATATGTGGTCATCGCTGTCACGCGTCGCGAAGGCCGGGAACGTGTCGTGCTCCTGAAGGGCATCGGGCTGGGCATGCTGCTCGTGCTCGGCCACAAGACGGGCGACACCTGGCTGCTCATCACGTCGAAGACCCGCCCCATGGTGCTCGACCAGTACGTGGTGATCGCCGATCACGCGCTGGGCAACCCGTCCTGGGTGGCCGGCCGGATCGTCGAGGCCACCGGCCCCGTCGGCTCCCACGTCCTCCACACCGTCTACGGTCAGCTCCCCCTGGCAGCGGCCGTCTTCGCGCTGTACCAGCTGCGCAACGTGGCAGCCGAACGCCGCTTCCCGGGCCACCACCTGGTGCGCACCTTCCTGGTCATCGGCCTGCTCGGGCCGGCCATCTACATGATCTTCCCCGTGGTCGGACCGGTCTTCACCTACGGCGACGGCGCCTTCGGCACCGGTGGCGGGCCATGGACGCTGGCTCACCTCTGGCCGGACACGGTGACGGCGATCAGCGCCCCGCACCCGGTGCCGTACGACGAGGTCACGCCGCGCAACTGCATGCCCAGCCTTCATACGGCATGGGCCACCACGCTTTTCATCCATTCCCGCAAGGGCTCACGGATCGCACGATTCGCGGGCGCCTTCTGGCTGATCGCCACCCTCAGTGCGACGCTGGGATTCGGTTACCACTACGGTGCGGATCTCCTTGCCGGTGTGGTGTTCGCGGTGACGGTCGAGGCAGCGATGCGCTCGTTCGACCGCGGCTGGGGCCGGTCAGGAATTCAGTTCGTCACGTACGGCGCCGTGGTGTTCGCGGCGCTCCTGGTGTCGTACCGCTACATTCCGCTGGAAATGGCCAACCATCCGTGGGTGTTCGGCCCTCTCCTCATTCTGGCGATGGCCTCGGTGGTGTACGGCTATGTACGCACCACCAGATCGTGGGAAGCGATGGACGCACCGGCGCGGCAACCGGCAGAACAGCCGCAACCCGAAATGGCCTGAGGCTCACTCGCCCTTACACGGAGCTCCTTGCGAGGAGCTCCGTGCGCGGAGCTCCGGATCATCGCCCGTCAGGCATCAGCGACAGCTCCCACAGCGTCTCCGGAGCACAGTTGGACGGGTAGTCGTACGGCAGGTGGCGGGCGTAGCGCTGCTGGTCGAGGGTGATCTGCTGCACCATGGTGCGGGTCAGGCGCAGGTTCTCCGCGTCATCCAGCCCGGCGGCGTACCCCGCCACGAAGGCGTCGAAGGGGAGGCCCTCGCCGTGGTGGGCCAGCGCGGTGGCCAGGCTGCGCATCGGGCCGGTCATGTGCCTGCGCGCGGCGCTGTGGAAGCTCATGCCCTGCCGATAGGACGCGTCCAGCAGCATGCACACCGCCCAGTAGTGGAGGTTGGCGAGGTGCCGTAGCGCCGGCACCGTTTCGTCGGGGACGGGACTGCCGGACGGTGGCAGTCCGCTCGCGTGGTTGAGGGGCACCACCGGGTGGTCCGGGCCGGCCGGATTCCATACGTCGGCGCAGTCCCGCAGGGCGGGATGGGTGCCCTCGAACATGGACCGGAACAGGGCGAAGTGTTCGCTCTCCCCTTCTTCGCGCAGCAGATCCAGCCGGGCGAACCAGGACACGTAGTCCAGCCGGTCGGGCTCCCGCTCGCGCAGCAGCTCCAGCACACGCGTGACCTTCCGGTACAGGCTGCCGACCTGGTTGGGGCGCGGGGCCGAGGGCGTCGCCGAGCCGAGCACCTCGTACAGGCGGTCGACGAAGGCCCGGTCCTCGGGGGTGTGCTGCTGGGCCGGGTCGACCGCGCTCGGCGATGCCTCGACGTACACGTACTTGGCCAGGCTGTGCAGGCTCAGTGGTTCCAGGACGAAGGCGAAGGGATAGATGTCCTGCTCGTACGGGAACTGCTGGCGGCCGAGGTGCGGGGCCGCACCGAGCGCGACGAGCAGCGAGTTGACGATGTCGAGGTGTGTCATCTCCTCGATGGCCACACCCATCAGGTGCAGCGGCCGGCCTCCGTAACGGTGGCTCGGCCAGCCGGCGAGGTCGGCGAAGCGCGGCACTTTGATCGAGAAGGCGGCGTACAGATACTGGACGAGCAGCGAGTGCTCGATCTCCGCTCCGTCACGCAGCAGACGGATCAGCTCCAGCGTGGGATCGTCGAACACCGGGGTGTAGCCGAGCCGTTCGGTGTCCGCCGCGGTCAGGGCAGACGTCCTGCTCGGCCGCCGGGCGGCCTTTCCGGCGGATGCCCCGGTCACCGGAGGGGCCGGTGGCGTGGCCGGGCCGGTTTCGGGCCATACCGTGGCGATCGCCGGATCCGCCGCACTCCGCGCGGCGGACAGGACGGCCGCCCGGTAGCGCTCGTAATCCGTACAGCGGCACACATGCGAGCCGAGGACGGTGTCGACGGCTTCCTCCAGCCGCTGCTCCCGCTCTTCGTCGTCCGCGGGGCGGCCCTCGCTCGCGTGGTCGACGACGACGCTGCCGGCGACCGCGAACCCGGCCGCGCAGTATCCGCACTGGAACGCCTCACGTTCCAGGAACGCCTGCTGTACGGGGTGCAGCGCACCGTCGGCCGCCAGGCCTTCCACGGTGGTGACGTCCCACCCACTCACATGCCGCATGCTGGTCATGCAGGCCTGACGTGTCACCACGGGAGCGTGGGGCCGGGTGCGGACAGCGACGGTGCAGGCGCGGCATTCCCCCATGGAGCAGCCGATCTTCGTCCCGGTCAGGCCCAGGTCCTCGTGCAGGAAGTGGACGAGCGACATGTCGCCGGGGACGGAACGGCCTTGGTGGCGCACGCCGTTGACGGTCAGGTCCAGATCGGTGTTCGGCTCTTGCATCACGACCGCCCGTCGTGGGGGAGGGCCAGGTCCGCCAGGCGGATCGGGGTACGGGAGGGCCAGCAGTGGTCGTCGCCGTGCCCGAGGGCGTGTGCGACGGCGTTGGCGACGGCGGGTGCGACGCTCGTCATCGTCGCCTCGCCGACGCCCTTGTGCCGCAGGCTCGGACTGCCGGTGCCGAGGACGCCCCCTGCGGGCAGGGGAACGAGAACCGTCTCGCGCCGGATCCCGGTGATGTCGGCGTACCGTGCCAGCCGGTAGCGGTCGAAGTTGACGTAGGGACCGGCGCCCGTCTCCGGGGGCAGCTCCTCGTGCAGTGTGTGCGAGATCCCCATGGCGAGGCCGCCCGCCACCTGGCCCTCCAGAGCGGACGGCAGCAGCGGGTCGCCCGCGTCCAGGAACGTCACCGCGTCCACCACCCGGATCGCCCCATGCCCCGGCACGAGCTCCACACCGATCAAGTGACCCGCCGCCGCGTACAGCGATCGCGGCACGACGTCCCCGCCCGGTCCACGCGCGGCCGGGGGTCTGAGCGGGCCGACCGGCGTGAGGGGAACAGGGTCGTCGTCGGGCGACCCGACGAGGGCCAGCGCGTCGACGGACGCCTCGTGGGACAGCCCGTCCACCTGGAACGTCGCCTGGGACCAGCCGTTGCAGAAGTAGCCGTGCGCCATGACACACGTCGCCCCTCCCACACGCACCACCTCACGCGCCAGGGCGGCGAGCGGCACCGGAGGGCGGCCCGGCAGCCGGACCGCGCCGTCCTGCCAAGCCGCCAGCAGGTCGGCGTCGGTGAGCGCGGGCTCGTCCAGCAGTGTGCGCGCGGCGGGCAGCAGCCGCAGCCGCAGGAGCGCGCGGCACGCCTCGCGCACCACGTGCACATGGAAGAACGCCGTCTTCGACGCGCTGCTCGCGCCATGGGACAGCGAGATCTTGACCTGGTCGTGCAGCCCGCGCTCCTTGAGCCGCTGGGCGAAGCGTTCGAACGGCCCCACCACACCGAGCCGGGCCACCGCCGGCACCCCGAGCACGCTGTGGGCGGCCTGTTCCAGCGCGCCCCGGGAGCCCTGCCCCATCTCCACGCTCTGGCCCCACACCACGACCCGGCCGTCCGCGCCGACCTGCACGGCCGTGTAGACACTGTCCTGGCTGGTTCCGTACGCCTCCATGCAGCAGGCGAAGCCGACCCCGTACAGCGTTCCGTCTCCGCGCCCCGCGACCCGGTCACGGGCCTCGTCGCGCCCTCGCCACAGCGTGTGGTCGCGAGCGGCCGCGCAGACTTCGGCGGCGGCGACATGGAACCGCAGCGGAGTCCCCGCGAGGTCCGTGTCCGGCTGAGGGGCATCGGCCGAGCCGTCTGCCGACCCGTCGCTCAGCGAGCGGACCGCGTTGGCCAGGCGGAAGTCGAGGGGGTCCATGCCGAGGCCCCGTACGGCGAACCGGTCGATCGCGGTCTCCAGGTTGAACGCCACCTGGGGAATGCCGAACCCGCGCATGGAACCGACGATGGGGATCGCCCGCTCCAGCACGATGGCGTGCACCGAGGCCCTCGGCACCCGGTACGGGCCGGTGGCGTGCAGGGCCGCCAAGCCCAGCACCGGCCCGTTGAGGTTGGCCTCGACACCTCCGCGCAGCACGATGAACGACCGCATCGCCCGGATCCGTCCGTCCGGATCGGCCCGGATCCAGCTGCGGACGGCCGAGGCATGCCGCTTCAAACCACCCTGGAACTGCTCGCGCCGGTCGTACGCCAGCCGCACGGGGCCGGGCGCGAACACGGCCGCGAGCGCCAGATAGTACGGGAACGGCGACTTGTCCCGGCCCCCGAACCCACCGCCGCAGTCCTTCGACCACAGCCGCACGGAACGCACGGTCGGATGCGCCGCGCGGCCCAGCAGCGCCTGGATGTCCGGCACGTCGCCGTGCGGCGACTGCGTCCCGAGCACCAGATGCAGGGTCCCGGAAGTCCGGTCCAGCCAGGCCAGTCCGGCCTCCGGCTCCAGGAACGCCGGGTCGATCTGCTGGGTGAAGGTCGTGGTGACGGCCAGGTGTGCTCCTGGCTGGGCCATGTCGGCCTCCACCGCCTGGAACAGGTGCTCCGCCTCGGTGTCGGGTTGTCCGCCTCTGACAAACGTCCCTTGCGCGGCGTCGTAGGTGACACGCCCTCGGTTCCAGTGGGAGTAACCGTCGGGCACCGTGCCGTCCAGCAGGTAGTGCGCCTGGCGCTGCGCGCCGGTGAAGGTCCGCCCCGTCCATGCCTCCAGATCCTGCGCGATCTGCTCCTCCTCCGTGGGCGGGAGTACGCCGGTGGCCGGGGCCGGGCCGTATGTCACCGGAGCAGCACCTTCTCGCAACTCCTGCGCCGCGCGTCGGAACCGTACGAAGTCGCCGTAGACCACGATGGCCACCGGCTGGCCGAGATAGTCGGCCGTCTCACCCGCGGGCAGAAGGGCCTGGACATCGTCGGCGGACACATGGTTGCTGTACGGGGGCTCCGGGAGGTCCGCGGCCGTGACGACCACGTCGGGCCGCAGCTCCTCCGGCAGCCGCCCGAAATCCACCCCCGTGAAGGGCCGGTCGACGTACCGGCTGCGCAGCAGCAAGGCATGTAGGCAGTCCGTCGGCCACCCCATGGCGGCCAGGTCCACCGGCCGGAAGTCGCTGGCGAACACCTTTTCGCCGGTGACCCTGCGCCTGCGTCCCTCGGCTGCGTCGCCGTCACTGCCCATGCTTCCGACCTCAACACCCACCACGGCGGGCGGCAAGCCAGGGTGCGCCTTACGGGGGGCACGGAGCACCACTGCGCGCCGCGCAGTGGTGCTCCGTGCCAGGGCTGAACGGGCGGGGCAGTACAGCCTGCCGGGGTGAGCCCTGAAGGAGGGTCACTTCCGCCAGAACAGGTGGTGCGTCACTCCGCTGGGGCTGGGAACGACGTCCAGGTGGAACCGGTCGAGCAGTTCCTCGGGGGACTGCCACAGCCGTAGGCCGGACCCGAGCTTCACCGGCGAGACGGCCACGTGCATCGTGTCGACGAGGTCGGCGTCGAGGAACTCCCGGATGGTGCTCACCCCTCCGCCGAGCCGGACGTCCTTGCCCTGCGCCGCTTCCCGTGCCTGTTCGAGGACGGTGGCGGGGTCGGCGTCGACGAAGTGGAAGGTGGTGTCGGAGAGCGTGATCGACGGGCGCGTGTGGTGGGTCATGACGAACACCGGGGTACGGAACGGGGGTTCGTCACCCCACCAGCCCTGCCACTCGTCGTCCTTCCAGGGCCCGCGCTGGGGGCCGAACTTGTTGCGGCCCATGATCTCGGCGCCGATGTTGCGGGCGAAGTCCCGCGTGAAGTAGTCGTCCAGGCCCCGGCTGCCCCCGGGGTCGGTACGCATGGGCCAGCTCGCCGTGGCCCCGGCCCAGGCGAACAGCCTCTCGGGATGGGGCAGGCCGAACGGACTCTCGAGACTCTGGTCCTCACCGGCCCCGATACCGTCACTCGAGACATTGAAGTTCTGGACCCTCAGTAGCTGAGCCACGTATTCCTCCTGTGATCGCGACAACGTTGGTGAGACTCGCCGAGCGGGGCAAACTCATCGCTGCGTCCGTGATCGGTCGGAAATCGGGCTGCACTGTCCTGACTTGAGAGGTTTGCGCGGCGCGCGTACGTACCTCTTGGGGGAGCTCCAGTGAAATTGGGGATGGCCGAAGCCTGGCGGGGGCGCGGCGACCGTGCGCACGCCACCCGCTAGGGCCTGTCGTCAAATTCCCGTCGTCGCCCGAAGGGCGGTCCGGCGGCGTCTGGTGCGTGCTCTCGGCGCGCCGGGTGAGAGCCCTCGTACTGGACGTACGTGGGCTTTCGCCCGGTGCGGCGAGAGTGCGTGCCAGGCGTCGCAGGACAGACGGGAATTTGACGACAGGCCCTAGCATCCTGGTCATGACGAGACGGGGGTGGCGGCTCGGCGCGGCAGCAGGGGTGACGGTGGTGGTGGCGTACTGCGCCTCCGGCCCGCAACCCGCGGAGGCCACCCGCACCACGTCGGACCTCGGCCCCCTGCCGGCCGACCGCTACGACTTCACGCCGCGGGATTACCAGCGAGCCCAGCAGGCATTGGCGTTGCTGGTCCGCCAGTGCATGGCGGAGCACGGCCACCCGGACTTCCCGCTCGATCCCCGTTATCCCACCGATCCCTCCGTCGCGACCCTTGTCGCCACCGACTACGGCGTCCTCGATCTCCGCTCCGCCCGCCGCTGGGGCTATGGCTGGGATCCGGCGAAGCGGGCCGCTTCCCAGCCGAAGGGCCGCCGCATGACCAATGCCGAGTACGCGGACTGGCCCGACTGCACCGCCGAGGCGGACCGGCGGCTGATGCGCGGCATCGACGTCAAGCGGGACTGGCTCTACGCGAGCACACGGGCGATCGAGGTGGATAAGGAGGTCAAGCGCGACCCGCGTCTGCGCTCGGCCTGGGATGTGTGGTCGCGTTGTGTGGAAGAACAAGGATTCCCCCGCTACCCGGACCCCGACGCGGCATACTCGGACGAAGCCTGGCAGCGGGGCAGCGACGGCAACACCCCGCACACACACCGAGAGCAGGCCACCGCGGTCGCGGACGTCACCTGCAAGCGCCGCCACCACACGGCGGAGATCTGGCACACCGTACGGGCCCAGAAGCAGGCCGCGGACATCGCACGGCACCGCGACCGCTACGCAGCAGGACTGCGAGCGCTGCAGGCGTACCGCGCCAACACCACCGACGTGCTGCGCCACCTCGGCTAGCCAATTCGGCCAGAGCCTGTCGTGCGCCCCTCGCCCCTGGCGACTACGCGGGGTCGGGAAGCGAGGCCTCGTCGGGCCGACCATCCGTCGCGCCGGCCGTGTCGTGGCTTGAGCGGCGGGTGCGCTCCGCCCATGCTGCCACCGGCGGCCCTGCCGCGCCCAGAGCGGCGAAGAACGCGCCGAGCAGCAGCCAGCCCGCGTGTCCGAGTCCAAGGACCGCTGTCGTGAGGACCACCGGAGCCAGGGCCTGCCCGGCGTCGAATGCGATGCCGAAGAGGCCTTGGTACTGCCCTTGGGCGTGGTCGGGGGCGAGACCGAACCCGAGCGCGTAGCCGCCCGAGGACTCCCATACCTCTCCGAGACTGTGCACGCAGACGGCGAGGACGGCCAGTCCGGGCGCGATCCAGGCCGGAACGTCCGCCGTCAGGGCCATCAAAGGGCAGCTGACCAAGAAGAGCAGCCCGGCGAGGCGCAACGCCCGGCCGCCCTGGCGCGGTGTTTCCACCCGGGAGCCGATCCTGCTCTGGAGCAGCACGCATACCCCGCTGTTGACCGCGTAGACCGCCGCCACGGTCCAGCGCGGCGCGTCGGTGTGGGCGGAGAGCCAGATCGGCAGGAGCAGGGAGACGGTCTGGTAGTGCAGGCCCATGGCGCCGTAGAGCGCGGTGAAGGACACGAACGGCCGGTCGGACAGGACGGCCCAGCGGTGGTGCTCCTCGGGCCGGGGCAGGGGCTGGTAGTTGGGGACGCCGATCAGGGCGACCAGGGCGGCGCAGGCGAAGCTGGCGGCGTTGGCGAGGATGAGCGCGGTGTATGCCGGGCGGGTGTTGACCGAGACGGCGAAGGCGGCGCCGAGGGTGCCCAGGACCACACCGAGGTTCACGTACGTGCGGAGTCTCGCCCTGAAGGCGGCCGGGCGTTCACCGCCGGCACGGGCGATGAGCGCACCGCCTGCGGCGCCGCCCGCCGTTGCTGCCAGCCGGTCCAGTGTGGCGATGAGCGTGAACGTGACCCAGCCGTGGATGAAGACGAATGCGGCCATCGTCGCGGCCTGCATCGTGAGGGACGTCAGCCAGACCGTGCGCGGCCCGTACCGGTCTGCCAGGTTCCCGGCCGGGATCCCGGCCAGCAGCCCGACCAGCCCGGCGATCGTGAGGCCGACACCGACCTGTCCGGCGGGCAGGTGCGCCACCAGCGTGAAGTAGAGGACCGCCGCGGTGTTGAACAGCCCGTTGCCCACCCGACTGACGAAGCAGGCGACGATGAGGGCACGCTGCGGACCACTCGGCGCCGACAAGCTGGATATTCGCAGCCTGGCGCGCTTCCCGATCATGAGCCACAGGCTAGCAGCGCCCCCGCGGGCCCCTCCGCGTGGACCAGGATGCGGTGAGTGCGATCACGGCGTGCGGGAGCTCGCCCGGCCCTACCGCGTCGGTGAGCCTCCCCTGCTTCTGGGTGGCGGTGATGGTGGCGATCTTCTCGGCGTAAGGGTCGGTACGTCCGCCCTCGGCGGCCGGCTCGCCGGTCAGCGGCACCGCCGCCCTCGTCGGCGCGCTCGGCGGCCGCACCAAGATCGCGTACGGCACGGTTGGCTTCTTCGGCTCCGCTCCAGCGCTCCCGTGGCCCGGGCACACGGCGCGGACGTGGCCGTCGAGCTCATGTTCTCGGCGCCAGTAGAATCGGCGGTTATGGCCGATACCCAGTACGAAGACCTTTTGCGGCTGGTGCTGACCTCCGGGACAGCCAAAGCCGACCGGACGGGCACCGGTACCCGAAGCGTCTTCGGGCACCAGCTCCGCTATGACCTCTCGCAGGGGTTCCCGCTGGTCACCACGAAGAAGGTGCACCTCAGGTCCATCGTGTACGAGCTGCTGTGGTTCCTGCGCGGCGATGCGAACGTCGGCTGGCTCCAGGAGCACGGCGTGACCATCTGGGACGAGTGGGCCGACGGCAACGGCGACCTCGGTCCGGTCTACGGGGCGCAGTGGCGCTCCTGGCCCACCCCGGACGGCGGGCACATCGACCAGATCAGTGAGGTTCTAGACACGCTGCGCCGGGACCCGGACTCCCGCCGGATGATCGTCTCCGCCTGGAACGTCGCCGAGCTGAACAAGATGGCGCTGGCGCCGTGCCACGCCTTCTTCCAGTTCTACGTCGCCGACGGCAAACTCTCCTGCCAGCTGTACCAGCGCAGCGCGGACCTGTTCCTCGGTGTCCCGTTCAACATCGCCAGCTATGCGCTGCTCACTCATATGGTGGCGCAGCAGGTCGGCCTTGAGCCGGGTGACTTCATCTGGACCGGCGGCGACTGCCACATCTATGACAACCACGTCGAGCAGGTGCGCGAGCAGCTCTCGCGTACCCCGTTCGAGTTCCCCGAGCTGCGACTGCGCAAGGCCGACTCGCTCTTCGAGTACGCCTACTCCGACGTGGAGGTGCTCGACTACCGGCACCACCCGGCCATCAAGGCTCCGGTGGCGGTGTGAACGTAGGGCTGATCTGGGCGCAGACCCCCGACGGCGTCATCGGCGCGGACAACGCGATTCCGTGGCGGCTGCCCGAGGACATGGCGCATTTCAAGGCGACCACCCTCGGTCATCCGGTGGTCATGGGGCGCAAGACCTGGGATTCGCTGCCCGCGCGGTTCCGCCCGCTGTCCGGGAGGCGGAACATCGTGGTCACCCGTGATCCGCGGTGGGCGGCCGAGGGGGCGGAGCGCGCCGGTTCCATCGCCGAGGCCCTGGAGCTCGCCGCCGAGCCCGTGGGGCCGGCGGGCGTCGCTGCTGAGACGTGGGTGATCGGTGGCGGGGAGATCTATCGCGCCGCCCTGGAATACGCCACGACGCTTTCGGTGACGGAAGTCGACACGGCGGTGGACGGCGACGCGTACGCCCCGACACCGGGCCCGGAGTGGAAGGTCACCGAGGACAAGGGCTGGCAGTCCTCGGCGTCCGGGCTGCGCTATCGCATCCGCCTGTACACCAGCCGGTGAGAGCCGGCCCGCTGCCCTGATCACCCTGCCCATCCATTGGGGGATCATGGTCCCTGCACAGGGACATGTACCGGGGAAGGGCAAGGATTGTGGGCAAAGACGGGGCGTCGATACCGGACGAGGAGTGGGAACGTTTCCTGCGGGAATCCGAGGCCGGGATTTCGGGGGCGCCCGAGGAGCCGTCGGCGCGGTCACGAGTGGTGGCGCGGCGGCTGCGCGAGGAGGGCGGCCGGCCACCGGGATGGCGGACCCACGAGCCGCCCCGGCGGCGGAGGGGCGCCGGCTGGTACGTGGCCGGTCTGCTGGTCGCGGCCGGATTGCTGGTTGTGGCGCTGGACCCGGGCCGGGTGGTCGACTGGATCGGGGGCGCAGGCGGCGAGCAGACTCCGCTCGCTGCGGAGTCGGGCCGTCCGAGCCGGCCGCCCGCTGACCAAGGTTCGGCCCAACTGCCCACCATCAAGGAGCCGTTCCGAGGGTCACCCGCTCTCCAGTGGGGCAACGGGGCGGCCGGGGTCTACGTTCCGGCGGCGCAGCCGACCGGCTGGATGAGCCGGGAGCAGGTCGCGCAGGCGCTGGCCCGGACACAGGAGTTCCTCACCGCGTCCAATCTGGATCCCGGTGTGCTCCGCGGGGACCGCCCCGGGAAAGCGATCGCGTTGATCAATCCCCACCAGCAGGACGTACAGGGCTACTTGGCGGCCGCTTTCCGCACGCCCGGCTGAGAGAACGACCCCCTGCTGCTGTTCAGCCGTTTCGCACCGACGAAGGCACGGCTTGTCGGAGACGTGGTCAAGACACGAGGCCGCATCAGCTACCGGGAAGGCAAGCGCGGCGCGGTCGAGGTCACCGCCGATGTCACCTACGTCTATCCCGTCGTACGCGCCGCGGCGGGAAGCGACGAAGTCGCGCGCACCATTGTGCGCCGGGAGTTGGTGATGAGCTGGGACGACCCTGCGAAGGTGATCACCGAGAGGGGTACGTTCTCGCTCATCTCCTACAAGGCGGACACCGCCAACGGCGGCTGCGGCAACTCCACCGGCTACTTCCTCCCCGAGTTCCGGGCCGAGCGCGACGCCACCGGTACCGGAGACGGCCACGCGGTCGACCCGTACGACCGGAGCACATCGATGGACACACGTATGCGAGAGGGCAGAGAAGGAGAGTGCGGGACAGTCACGCGAACGTGAGCCGGGGGAGGGGGAGGGAGCGGGGGCAGGAGGGGCCCCCCGGTCCCTTCAGTGGGGCGTGGCGACGATGAGGTGGGTTTCCAGTGGCAGCGGATGGATGTCCGCCACGGTGAACCCCGCCTTGCCGAGCAGGGTGCGGTACTGCGTCTCGTCCCGTTCCCGGCCGCCCCCGAGGACCACGAGCATGTGCATGTTGTAGCCCTCGGCGAGTGACGAACCGGCATCCTTGCCGAGGATGCGCTCCACGATGACGAGACGGGCGTCCGGGCCCATCGCCAGCCGGCAGTTGGTGAGGATCTGCCGGCACGCCTCGTCGTCGAAGCAGTGCAGGATGCGGGAGAGCAGATAGACGTCACCGCCCTGCGGCACCGCCTCGAAGAAGTTGCCGGACACCCGCTCGCACCGGTCCGCGTGGTGGGTGGCGATCGGATGGCCCTCGGACTCCTCGATGACGTGGGGGGCGTCGAACAGGACGGCCCGCGGGCCGGGGTTGCTGGTGAGGATCTCGTGCAGGAGCGCCCCGTGCCCGCCCGCGACGTCCACGATCTTGCGTGCCCCCGAGAAGTCGAAGGCCTGCCCGACCTCCGCGAAGAACGGCGTGCCGGCGACCATGGCGCGTTCGTACGTCAGCGACGTCTCGGGGTGCTCTTGGAGGTACGGGAAGAGGTCGCTGCCGAACACATGGGAGAACGCCGACCCGCCGGTGCGCAGGGAGTGGGTCAACGCGCCCCAGGCCGGGCAGAAGTGCGAGCCGTAGATCCGTACGTGGTCGCGCATCGAGTCGCGGATGTCGGTGCGCAGCAGTTCCCCGACGGGGGTGAGCGCATACCCTGTGCTTTCGTCGCCGGTGACCACGTCGAGGCGGGCCAGGAACAGCAGGAGGCGGCGCAGCGCGTCCGGGTCCGTCTCGGTCTCCAGGGCGAGGGCGCCGCCCGTGGCGCGCCCGGCCGTCGCGATCGCGTCGATGATGCCGAGTTCGGTCGCGATGTAGAGGGCCTGGGTCTTCCAGAAGCCCGTCATCAGCTCGATCAGGTGACGGCCTGCCGCGTGCCGCATCGTCATGCCCCCACCGCCGTGCCTGATTCCCGTTCGGTGGCGACCGGCCGCGGGGGTGTTTCCCGTACGATCCGGGCGAGTTCGGGGCGCTGGATCTTCCGGGTGGAGGTGCGAGGCAGATCGTCGAAGGGGAACTGCCGGAACGGGGCCATGGCGGGCAGGTCCTCGGTGGCCAGCCGCCAGCGCGCGGGGTCGAGGGGCTCGTCGCTCCGGGTGGCCACCACGGGGACGGGCTCGCCGTCCGGGCCCGCCACGATCACGATCTCCCGCAGCTCGTCGAGCCGGCCCATCAGGAGGTCTTCGACGGCGAGGTTGCTGTCCATGGTCTCGATCCGGTCGACCTCACGGTCCATCAGATGCAGCAGCCCCCAGCGGTCGAGGTACCCCATGTCGCCGACGCGCCACCAGCCGTCGTGGAGCTGGCTCTTGAAGCGGTCGTCCTCGCCGAGGTAGGTGAGGATGCGGGTGCGGCTGCGCACTTCGAGGTGGCCGGTGTGTCCGGTGGCCACGCGTCTGCCCGCGTCGTCGACGACGCGCATGGAGATGAAGCCGGGCAACGGCAGGCCCACGCAGCGACCGTCCGCCTGGTGCGCGGTGCGCCGGGTGTACCAGCGCCCGGTCATCGGCCCGATCTCCGACTGCCCGTAGAACTGGACGAAGAGCGGGCGGCTGCGGCGGGAGGCGCCGAGCATGCGCTGGATGGTGCGCGGGTGCATTGCGTCGAAGGTGGCGCCGAAGACGCGGACGCTGGACAGCGGGGCGCCCGGGGCCTTGTCGAGCTCCTCCCAGTCGACGTACGTGTTGGGGTGGGTCTCGATGTATCCGGGCCGGGTCCGGGCGAAGAGCGGGCCGATGCGGGCGGGGTCCGGGTCTACGGCGATCACCATCGGGTTGCCGTGGCTGAGGAACATCGCGAGGCCCTGGTAGAAACGCGAGTGGACGAACGTCATGCACAGCGCGGCCGTCTCGCGTTCCCGGATCGGCCAGGCCACCATCTTCTGCGGCACCAGCCGGTGCCAGCCCGTCTCGGGGCAGTGCACGGCCAGTTTCGGTATGCCGGTGGTGCCCGAGCTGTGGGTGATCAGGGACGGCTGGTGCGGGTGGAGGAAGACGGGGTCGCGCCGGGGCGCGCCCGCGTGGTCGGCGAGCAGCAGGATGTCCTGGGTATCCGCCGGGGCGTGTCCGGCCGAGAGCAGGGTCTTCTTCACGACACCGGCCAGTGGCACCTCGCGCAGCTTGCCACTGAGCGTCTCGGCGTCAGTGAGCAGCCACGGACGGTCCAGGCGGGCGAGGAGCGCGCCCACCACGGCCCCGTCCAGGGCCGGGGACAGCAGGGCGGGGACCGCGCCGATCCGCGCGGCCGCGCAGGCCAGGAGCGCGATGTCGAAGCTGTCGGTCTTGTACAGCGCCACCCGCTCGGCGGCGCGGACTCCGGCCGACCACAGCCGGGCGGCCAGGTCGTCGATCTGGTCGGCGAGTTGGCCGACGGTGAAGTCCGTTCCGCGGTCGGGGGCCCAGTGGAGCGGGCGGTCGAGCGTGATGGGCGTCCTCGGGTTGCGACGCGCGGCGGCGTGGAAGATCTCGCCGATGTAGAAGCCGTTCCCCCGGGTGACCCGGCGCAGCAGGGTGTGCACGGTGTTCGTTCTCCTCATGTCAGGACCTCGGGGTGAGGCTCGGGGTGGGGGGTGTGGATGACGGGGCCGCCTCGGCGTGCGGGGTGAGGGGTGCGGCGGCCTCGGTGTCGTAGCCGTACAGCCAGTCCAGGTGTGCCAGGCTCTGGTGGGTGCTCATCGCGCGGTCTCGGGCCGTCTGGGCGGGGCCGTCGGGCAGGTGGAAGGTGTCGGCCAGGGCCCGGGCCCGCCGGTGGACCTCGGCGGTGCGGGGCCGGCGCAGCGCGTCGTACCGGCGCAGCGCCCGCGTCCAGTCGAGCGGACCGTACGCGGTCAGGCACCGGACGAGGACGGCGGCGTCCTCCAGCGCCTGGTTCGCGCCCTGTGAGAGATACGGGAGGGTGGGGTGTGCGGCGTCCCCGAGCAGGACGACCCGCTCGGTGGCGTAACGGGGCGGGATGTCGCGGTCGTAGAGGTCCCAGCGGGTGACCGAGCGGGCCGAGGTGATGACGTGGCGGACCTGTTCGTGCCAGCCGGCGAAGGCCGCGCCGAGGTCTTCCACGGCGCCGTTGGTGGAAGCGGCGACGGGGGCGCGGTCGGTGGCTCCCACGGCGCTGAAGTGGACGGTCTCGCCGCTCTCGATCGGGTAGTACGTGACGTGCCTGCGCGGACCGAGCCAGAACAGGACGCGCGGGTCGTCGCGGAGGGCGGGCACCAGCGCGGCCGGGACCAGGCCACGATGGACGGCGTACCCGGAGAAGCGCGGCCGGTCGTCGACGACCGCGCGGCGGACGGCGGAGTGCACCCCGTCGGCGCCGACGACGAGATCGGCGAGGACGACGGAGCCGTCCGTGAGGTGCACTTCGGCGCCGTCGGTGCGCTCGGTCACCCGGGCACAGCCCGCACCGAGTTCGACGATCTCCTGCGGGGCTACGGACAGCAGGCACCGCTGGAGGCCCGCGCGGTGCATCAAGTAGTAGGGGGCACCGTGGCGTTCGTCGCAGGCGGTGCCGTGCGGTACGCGGGCGATCGGCGCGGCGTTGTCCCAGCGCAGGGTCTCGATGGCGCGGGCCGGCACCGCGTGGTCGGTCAGCGCCTTCGCGAGGCCGAGGCGGTGCAGGACGCGGACGCCGTTGGGCGAGAGCTGGATGCCCGCGCCTACGGCGCCGAAGGCCGGCGACTGTTCGAAGAGTCTGACCTCGATCCCGCTGCGGTGCAGGAGGGTGGCGGTGACCAGGCCGGCGATGCCTCCTCCCACGATGGCGATGCGGGTCTTGGAGTCGGGCATGCTCGTCCTCTCGACCGGTGGGGAAGGACCTGGGGGAAACCTGGGGAAAGCGGATCTGCGTGCGCTGCCGCCATCAGGTTCACTCAGGGCTGTCGAGAGCCGGTCGCAGAATCGCTCAACACCGAGCGTGGGGAGGGGAAGAGGCACGAGGGGCCGAGCCTGCGGGGGACGCCGGTGGTCCGTCCGGCCCTTCGCGCACCGGCTCACCAGAGCCGCGATCGATCTCGCCCTTGTCGACGCTCAGCTCACCGACACACCACGAGCCCGCGGCCCGTACCGGCCGCTTGGCAGCACTGTGCCCCGCCGAGCCGATGCTCGACGGGGCACAGCAGAGGCAGGGTTGACCAACAGCGTCCTGTGGGGCGCGGCTTCGCCTGCCGGCCGGTGATGCGCGCGGGATCACGGCCATCGGCCGGCGGTCACCGCGGTCAGCCGGCCGTCTGCTGGTCCTTCTCGATCTGCTGCGGAGACAGCCGGGCGACCGGCACCAGCATCAGCGCCGTAGCCGCCGCCAGCAGGGCGAACGCGAGCTTGTAGTCGCCGGTGGCGTCGCGCAAGCCACCGACCATGACCGGGCCCACGGCCGCGCAGGCGTAGCCGACGAAGAAGGCCATCGCGCTGAAGCGGCCCGCCTGCGCGGAGTCGCGGCTCGCGGCGACCGGCAGGGTCAGGACCAAGGTGAACAGACCGCCGTGACCGATGCCCATGGCCAGGATCCACAGCCAGGTGCCCGTGCCGGGGCTGAAACCGAAGCCCAGGAAGCCCACGGCGGTCAGCGTCGTCGTCAGGGCGAGGCCCAGGCGCTTGTCGGCGCGTTCACCCAGCAAGGCGGGGACGCCCAGCATCGCCACGACCTGGATGGAGATCATCACTGTCAGCATGAAACCGGCCTTGGACTCGCTGAGCCCGCCGTCGTCGTGCAGCAGGGGGGCGATCCACGCCAACTCGCAGTAGTAGAGCGCCGAGTTGCCCGCCGACAGGGCGGTGATCCGCCAGGCCAGCCGGGACCGCCAGGGCAGGCCCGTCGTGGCGGGGCCCTTGGGGCCGTCGATGTGGTCGAGGCCGAGTGACTTCTTGGCGGCCGACCACAGCACGATGCCCGCGACCGCGAGGACGGCCCAGGACGCGAGCGCTCCGGGCCAGGAGTCGAAGGCGTCGGCGATCGGGGCGCTGACACCGGCGGCCACGGCGCCGCCGAGACCGAGACCGGCGGTGTAGATGCCGGTCACCAGACCCGCCCGGTCCGCGAAGCGCGTCTTGACGATGGCCGGCAGCAGCGTCTGGGCGACGGCGATGCCGGCGCCCACCACGGCGGCGCAGGAGAGCTGGAGCCAGGTGGAGTGGCCGAGGCCGCGCGCGGCGGTGGCGGCACCGACGATGAACAGCCCGATCAGGACACCCCGGAAGAGCCCCCACCGGCGGCCCACCGACGCGGCCAGCGGGGCGCACAGCCCCATCGCCAGGGTCGGGATCGTGGTCAGCAGAGCCGCCCCGGTGGCCGACAGGCCCAGGTCGTCGCGGATCCGGTCCACCAGCGGCGAGACCGCGGCGATCGCGGGCCGCAGATTGGCCGCCGCCACGAACAGGGCGACCGCCGCGAAGCCGAGAGCACTGCGCCCGGGAACCTCCGAAGGCGCCGCTGGGGCCCCGGACTTGGCGGCACCGGCGCCCGGCGCCGACGGTAAGCGGTCTTGCGTCTCACTCATGACCCGCACCTCCCATAATCTCGGACACTAAGTAACCGCGTTTATAGCAGAATCGCGGACAGTAAATAACCGAGATGGCTATCCTGGCGTCATGAAGCTTTCGAACGGCGTCGAGTGGGCCATCCACTGCTGCATCTCGCTCGGCCAGAGCCGCGCCCCGGTGCCCGCGGCCCGGCTCGCTGAGCTGCACGGTCTTCCCCCCGGCTATCTCGCCAAGCACCTCCAGGCCCTGTCCCAGGCCGGGATCCTGCGCTCCACACCGGGCCCCACCGGCGGA
The DNA here is from genome assembly GCF_040639555.1 of Streptomyces sp. NPDC023838. NCBI lineage: Bacteria > Bacillati > Actinomycetota > Actinomycetes > Kitasatosporales > Streptomycetaceae > Streptomyces > Streptomyces sp. NPDC023838. The sequence goes on along the minus strand of NZ_JBFAAD010000007.1, from coordinate 26,730 downwards.
TACTCGTTCACGCGGCCCGCCGGGGACATCACCGTCCTGGACGTCGTGCAGGCGGTCGACGGGCCCGAACCGGCCTTCCGCTGCACCGAGATCCGGCAACGCGGCCCGCTCGCGCAGCCCCCGCGGGACTGCGCCAAGCCGTGCGCGGTCAACCGCGCCATGCAGGTCGCCGACCGGGCCTGGCGCGCGGCGCTGCGGGACATCACCATCGCCGATCTCTCCGACACCATCGACGTCGACAGCTCGGGCAGCGCGATGCGCGACGTGCGCGACTGGCTCGACGGCTCGGGGTAGCGGCACGTCTGTCCCCTGGACCGATGCCCGCCGCTGCCCCGGCAGCCCGACTCCCACGAGGTGCCGCACGATGAGCTTCGCCGACGGTCGTGTCCCCCTGCCCGGCCCGTCCTTGTCCGCGGTGGAAACAGTGCCGATCGGCCGGCTGTTACGGGCCGACTCACCCCGCCGACTCGGTGAGAACGATGAGCACATCCGGCTGCTCGCCCAGTCGGAACAACCGCTTCCGCCGATCGTCGTGCACCGCCCCACGATGCGGGTGATCGACGGTATGCACCGCCTCCAGGCCACCCGGTTACGGGGCGGACGCGACATCCAGGTGCGGTTCTACGACGGGCCCTCGGAGGACGCGTTCGTCCTCGCCGTCGAAGCCAACGTCGTGCACGGGCTCCCGCTGTCCGCGCCCGACCGCACGGCCGCCGCCGCCCGCATCATCCGCACCCACCCGAACTGGTCCAACCGGGCCATCGCGTCCGTCACGGGGCTCTCCGCCAAGACCGTCGGCGCGCAGCGCCGGAGAATGAGCACGGGCGCCGCCGAGCAGTCCGCCCGGGTCGGCCGGGACGGCCGGGTCCGCCCGGTCAGCTGCACCGAGGGGCGCCTGATCGCCAGCCGTCTCATCGCCGAGAACCCGACCGCCTCGCTGCGCGCGATCGCTCAGAAGGCGGGCATCTCGCCGGGTACTGTCCGCGACGTACGCGAGCGCCTCAAGCGCGGTGAGGATCCCGTGCCGAGGAAGCGTGCGGGGTCCGGTTCCGGCCGGGCACGCGGGCGGACGGCCGCCGCGCACCCTCCACCCGCCTGCGACCCGCCCGCACAGCAGACGCGGATGTCGGCCGACGTACGCGAGGCGATGTTCCGGAGCCTGTGCCGGGACCCCTCGCTGCGGCTGACCGAGACGGGCCGCCTGTTGCTGCGCATGATGGAGATCCATATGGCGGACGCCCAGCAGTGGGAGCGCATCGCCGACGCGGTCCCGGCCCACTGCGCCGACTCCATCGCGGCGATGGCCACGGCGTGCGCGGAGGTGTGGCAGGATCTGGCGTCCCGGCTCCGGCACTCGGCATCGGCCCCGGGCGCCCTAGCCTCCCTCAACTCCCGTTCTCACACGATGTGGTGACGGACCGTCATGCCGGTGCGGATCCGGGCCCGGTCACAGCCGTCGGCGGTGGCCCGGCCCGGTGAGCTTCACTGTCCGGCAGCGGAGCGTTCACATGGCGAGCGGGCCCGAGTTCAGTACGGTGAGCTGAAGCTGCTGGAGCGGATAGCCCGGCTCGATCCCGATCTCGCTGACCAGCCGCGCGCGCAGGGCCTGGAAGACCCCCAGCGCCTCGGCGCGGCGCCCGCCGAGAGCGAGCGCGCGTATGTAGTGGGCGTGGAGCCCCTCGTGCAGCGCGTGCTCGCTGGTGGCCGCCGCGAGTTGGGTGATCGCCTCCTGGTGCAGCCCGGCTCTTATCCGGGCCTCGGCCAGCGAGCCGATGACTCCCAGCTGCGATTCCTCGAACAGGCGGCGCTTGGAGTCGATGACCGGGCCCGCCGGTACGTCCGCGAGAGCCGCGCCGTGCCAGAGGCCGAGGGCCTCCTCGAGGAGGTCGATCCCGCCGAGGTCGTCGCCCGTGGCGAGGACCCGCGCCCCGTGCTCCGCCAGCCGCTGGAACCGCAGCCAGTCCAGGCGTACATGGGCGCCGTTGAGGCCGTACCCGCCCGCCCGGGTCACCAGGACGTCCTGGGTGATGACGGGAGCGGGCAGCCCGGTGAGCCCCACCAGCAGCTTGCGGCAGTTCAGTACGTACGTCTGGAGCGTCCGTAAGCCGCTCGCGGGTGGATGCTCCTGCCACAGCTCGCGCATGAGCGCCGACACCGGGACCACTTGGTCGGTGTGGACGAGCAGCATCGCGAGGACCGAACGGATCTTCGGCGGAACCGTGATCGTCCCGGGAGTCGCGCCGGTGCCGATGCGCAGCGGGCCCAGGACACCGCAGTCCAGGTACTCCGGGTGGCGGGAGCCGGACTCGGGTGCCGCACGGCGGTCTGGCCCAGCACCTACTGGATACTCGGAGATGTACACAATTCCCCCATTGCGCAGTCCGGTCGCCAGGATTCGGCAACTCTCGGGTGAGTTAGTTCGGTGGATCGAAGGTACACAGGGATCTGCACGATTAAACAGCGGCAGGGGGAGCCGCAACAGGCAAGGGATTGGAAATTTCCTCTTACAGGCAGGCCGGGTGGCTTGTGCAAGTGGGGAGATTCCCCACTTGCACAACAGGGGAAGATGGATCATTCGCGCGAATCCGCGCGTACTCGCCGTGAGCTGGGCTTCGACGGCTTACCGACAGTTTCTCGACCGACCTTTGCGACGCTGCCCGTCAGTAAGCCGCAAAGAAAGTAAAGACGGAATCAGATTCTCCGTCTGTCTGTGTACAGATCTCCCCAATCGGAACCGCTTACGCGTTCGAGGAGTAGCTGATGGCGAGAGCCGCCCTACCTGGTACCTCATTGCGTCTGGCCAGACTATCCGGTCATGGTGACGGTCGTTTTCTCCTCATTCCTCTCGACCACTCGGTGTCCGACGGTCCGATCACCACGGCCGCCGGCTTCAACGATCTCGTCCACGACCTCGTGGCGGGGGGTGCGGACGGCATCGTCGTCCACAAGGGACGGGCGCGCCTGATCGATCCCCAGGCCCTCGCCGGCTGCTCCCTGATCGTCCACCTCAGCGCCAGCACCGCCCACGGGCCCGACACGGACGCCAAGGTCCTGGTGGGGGATGTGGCCGAGGCCCTGCGACTGGGCGCCGACGCGGTCAGCGTCCACGTCAACATCGGCTCCCACACCGAGGCCGCCCAACTCGCCGATCTGGGCACGGTCGCGGCCGCCTGCGACCGGTGGGGCATGCCGCTGCTCGCGATGATCTATCCGCGAGGTCCCCGGATGACCGGGCCGCCCTCACCCGAACTCGTCGCCCACGTGGTCAACGTCGCCGCCGACCTCGGCGCCGACCTGGTCAAGACGGTCTTCGCGAACCCACCGGAGCGGATGGCCGAAGTGGTCGCCAGCTCCCCGGTGCCCGTCCTCGTCGCGGGCGGCGCCGACAGCGGCCAGAGCCTTGCCGAATTCGCCCGCACCGCCCTGGCCGCGGGCTGCCGGGGGCTCGCGATAGGGCGGCGGATCTTCACGTCACCGACGCCCCGGCAGACCGTACGGGAACTCGCGGACATCGTCCACGGCTCCCTCCACGACGCCCTTCCCCCTTCCCCCCGATTGGCAGGTGTCCTGTGAAGCTCAGCTGGATCGACATCCGCAAGATGGGCTCCGGCAAAGAGGCGATCGTCCAAGAGGCGCTGCACGCGCGCGTGGACGGCATCCTCGCCGCCGACCCCGTGGACCTCGAGAACCTGCCACCGACGGTGAAGAAGGTCCTCTTCCCCCAGGGGGAGGCGCTCCCGGAGTCCTTCGGCGCCGCCGACGTGGTCGTCGTCGACCCGGCCAAGCACGGGGACCCCACCGAACTCGCCGCCCTCCACCCGGACGTCGAGTTCGGCCGGTTCGTGGAGATCGTGGACGCCGAGACCCTGGAAGAAGCCTGCCGTTCGGGCCGTACCGACCAGTGGAGCGTGCTGCTCTTCCGCGACCCCACGAAGATCCCCCTGGAGATCGTCATCGCCGCGGCCTCCGGGGCCAAGGGCAGCCTCATCACCGTCGCGCAGGACGTCGAGGAGGCCGAAATCATCTTCGGCGTCCTCGAACTCGGTTCGGACGGCGTGCTGATGGCCCCGGTACGGGTCGGTGACGCCTCCGCCCTCAAACAGGCCGCCGAGGCGGGCATCCCCGATCTGGAACTGGTCGAACTGGAGGTCACGGCCACCGCCCATGTGGGCATGGGCGAACGGGCGTGCGTGGACACCGCCACGTACTTCCGCAAGGACGAGGGCATCCTCGTCGGCTCGCACTCCAAAGGCATGATCCTCTGCGTCAGCGAGACCCATCCGCTGCCCTACATGCCGACCCGCCCGTTCCGCGTCAACGCGGGCGCCATCCACTCGTACACCCTCGCCAAGGACGCGCGTACCAGCTACCTGAGCGAGTTGCGGGCGGGCAGCAAGGTCACCGCCGTCGACATCCACGGGAAGACCCGGCTCGTCACGGTGGGCCGCGTCAAGATCGAGTCGCGTCCCCTGCTGTCGGTCGACGCGGTGGGACCCGACGGCCGTACCGCCAACCTGATCCTCCAGGACGACTGGCACGTACGGGTCCTGGGACCCGGCGGCACGGTGCTCAACAGCACCGAACTCAAGCCCGGGGACAAGGTGCTGGGCTATCTGCCGGTCGCCGACCGGCACGTGGGCTATCCGATCAACGAGTTCTGTCTCGAACAGTGAGGTACCGGCCGGGCCGGTGCCCCACGCGGGTCCCGGCCCGGCGCCCGGTGGGCCGGGACCCGCGGGTCCGAGCGGGGCGCACGCACCCGGGGGAGATCTCCGTGAGCACGGCACAGCTCCCTGTCCGCATCGTCGGTGCCGGACCGCGCGGCCTGTCGGTGCCGGAACGACTCCGCGCCGACGAGCGGGCGGCCGCCTTACTGAATCAGTGCACTGGGCGACCGCCACGGGGGCCCGCTCCGGGGTCGGCTCGGTGACACCCGCCCCCGGGGTCGGCTCGGTGACGCTCGGGACTCCCACGCCATCGCCCGCGCGGTCCTGGCGCTCCTGCCCGCGCACGTCGAGCTGGACGACCCGCTCGCCAAGGAGACGGTATGACCCTCTTCCGCACCCCCGCCCCCGACACCGGCGGACCGGACGGCACCGAGGCCGGGCCGTGCCCCGTTCAGCCGCGGCACGCGCCGCCCCGGCACCACGGTCTGGCCCTGCGGTTCGTTCTGGTCATCGGGGAGGCGCGCCTCGCCGACGCCCACCATGTCTCGTGCGTCCTGGACACGGTCCGTGCGGAGTTCCCCGAGACGTCCATCCGTATCCGGCTGTCCCTGCTGTCGTCGGCCGGCCGCGACGGGACCCTCCTGCTGGAGTGCCACGCCGAACACCGACCCGCCGACGGCCGGCCGCAGGCTCCGAGCGCGACCTGGCAGCGGGTGCTCACCGGCCGCCCGGGGGCCCCGCACCAGCGGGAGGCGCTGCTGCACGAGATCCTGGCGGGCCGCACGAGGGCGGTCGTGCGCCGCGCACCGGTGTCGTTGCGCTACCTCGCGGCGGCGGTGTGAACGGCCGCGCTCCGCGCACGACCTGACCGGGCAGGTCCCGTGCCTCGCCAAGGGGCAGCGGGAGGGGGGATCCGCCTCACCCGCGCCGGGGCGCGTCCGCCAGGCGGGTGACGCCGGGCACCGCGAGGCACAGCAGGCTCGACGCCGCCACAATGACCCCACCGCCGATCAGTGTGGCGCGCGCACCGACGAGGGCGACCATCGGACCGACGAGCGCGTAGCCGACCGGCAGCAGCGCGAAGGCACCCAGCTGGTCCAGGGCGAAGACCTTGCCCAACAGCTCGTCGGGGAAGGCCCGCTGCAGGGCGGAGATCCAGTAGATGAAGTACAGCTCGACGACGAAGCCGCCCAGCGCGAAGCAGACCACCACGGCGGGCAGCGGGAGCGGACCGGCAAGGCTCAGCGGCACCAGGGCGTACCCGGTCAGCGCGACCATGCTCACGGTGCCGCGTGCCCGTGGCCGCCACCGCCCGGCGAGCGCGATCGCGGGCAGGGCGCCGACACCCATCGCGGCCAGCACGACGCCGTAGGCGACGTCACCGCCGAAATCACGGCGCGCCACCACGGGCAACAGGGTGAGCGCGGTCGCCGACCCGGCGAACAGGTGCAGACAGACCGTTCCCATCACCGCCGTCACCCAGGGACGCCGGCGGATCGCGCGCAGCCCGGCGGCGGCTTCACCGAGCACTCGGGCTCGGGGGCCCGCCGAAGGCCTGGTGTCCGGGATCCGCAGGACGGCGAGGACGGCGAGCGCGAACATGGTGCTGGTCACCAGCAGCGCGAGCCGCACGCCGATGAGGCTGACCGCCGCCACGCCGACCAGCGCGCCGAGCACGGCCGAAGTGCGCTGCGCCGCGGACACCAGCGCGTTGCCGCGCTCCAGGAGGGCGTCGGGCAGCAGCCGGGGCATCAGGGAGCGGGAGGCGGGGCGTGACAGTGCCTCACCGGCTCCGACGAGCGCGGTGACCAGTGGCAGCAGGCCCAGTGGAAGGACCGGGAGCAGCAGGGCGGTGGCCAGCAGCAACGCCGAGCGGAAGCCGTCGGCGGCGATCAGGACACGGGTGCGGCGCATCCGGTCAGCGATCACTCCTCCGGCCAGCAGGCACACGACCAGCGAGACGGCCCGGCCCGACAGCACCAGCCCGACGTCCCCGGCGCCGCCGCCCCGGTGCAGGACGTACAGGCTGAGCGCCACCGGCAGCACCTGGTCACCGACGGCTCCGCCCGCCTGGCCCAGCCACAGCCGTACGAACTGCGGGTGCTCCCGCAGCTTCCCGCCCACTGGCGTGCTGCCCGGGCCGGTCTCGTCGAGGCCGCTTCCCGGCAGGGTGGTGTCTTCCTTCATGAGGCGTGGGGATCGCTTTCTGTCGGCGGTTCGACATCGTGCTCCGCGGCCGTGTGCAAGTACAGGCCGTACGGAGCCGGTGGACACCCGGCGCCACCGTGGGACCGGCCCGATGACGTCAGTTCCCCTGCCCGAGGCGTGGGAAGGCGAAGTCGGCCGGGAGGAGCGCGCCGGCGTCCCGGGGGACCCCGGCGGCCAGCAGGTACACCGCGAACTCCTCGTCGGGGTCGACGCCCAGGAGGCTTTCCACCTCGCTGTCGACGAAGGCCACCGTCTGGAAGGGACCGAGTCCGAGCGCCGTGGCGGCCAGGGCGAAGGTCTGACCGTAGTGCCCGGCGTCGTACATCCACAGCCGGTAGGCGCGCGGATGCCGGTATTTCCAGGCCAGCCGGTTGGCGACGGCAGTGGTCAGCACCGTGAAGGCACCGGTGTACGAGGCCTCTTGGTGATACATCAGGTCGGCGACCTGTTCGCGCGTGACACTTTCGTCCAAGAGCTCGAGGGCGTGGCGGGCCACGGAGTAGTGGTAGAGCCCCGGCGCCACCCCGGTGACGTTGTAGACGACGATGTACGCCTCGACTTCGTGCCGGGCTCCCGCCGACGCGCTGACCCGGCACTGCAGCGTCCCGAAGGCGTCTCCATCGAGGAAACGGTGCGGCGCGAAGCTGTGGAACAGCAAGGTGGCGAGCTGATCGAGCGTGACCGGGTCATCGGTGAACTGCCGGTGGGTACGCCGCAGGGCGAAGACGTCCTCGACGGGTGCGCCCAGCGGCAGGGGCCTGCGGGGCAACGGCACCGAGGGCCGGTCGGGGTACTCCTTGAACGCGGCCGGAGCACCGCCCTCGGCGACGATGGCGTTGACCTCGTCGTCCCGGCGCGGCGAGTCGACGAGATAGTCGGCGTCACGGGCCTCGATGTGCATCCGCTGCGCCACGGCGCCCCACCGCTCCCACAGGGCCGGGACGCGCGGGGCCCGGTCCACCTCCACGAGCACCCCCAGCTGGATGAGGGCGGCGACCGCCTCGCGCACGTCCGGCTCGTGCTCGGCGCCGAACGCGCCTGCCAGGTCGTCGAGTTCGACCCCGGCACCGGCCCGGTCCAGCACCTTGTACAGATCGTCCGAGAGCCGGATCCACTGCCGCCGCCCGGGAATTCCCACCTCCAGGCCCCCCGCGAGCCAGCGGCAGACCAACTGCTCACAGCGACGAACCTTCATCGTGCCCCCAAGACGTAGTGGTCCGCGCCGGCTCGGCGCGGACCGCGGGCGATACCGTGGTGGCAGCGGGGCGCGGCCCCCGCACGACGACATCCGGCTGCGATGCATTGCCCGCATCGCAGCCGGAGTCCTCAGTTCAGCCCCACACGAGGCGGTTGCCTCACCCGGGGCCGGCCTCACTGCCCCGGGTGGTGGGCCAGCGTGCTGGCGTCCTCGACGATCTCGATGGCGAGCTTCATTTCCTTCCCCTCCTTCCCTTGGTTCAGGTTTCGCGCAGTGGAGTGCGGACGGAAACCGAACCACAAACCCCTTTTGCAGCCGAGGTTTTCCGTCTCCGGATTCCCGACGCCGGAAAACATAGCCGCCCATCTCCTGGCCATCAACAATTACTCACCGTCTGGCTCGAAAACGACGGCATCGATCCGCGCGCCCAGGAAGAATGCGAGGTGGTTGGCGGTTCCAGGGAACCGGAGGGCACGAACCACCTGTCCGGAAACCTCCTCAACAGAATCACCTGCCAAATATTGAGTGCTTCTCGACAGGGAGGCATTAGAGTGCCGCTCACTATCACTGCAAGCCTGTTTTGCCGTGGGTGAAGAATTCACGAACGCACCTCCGAACGGGTAATTCCCTGCACGCCCGACCTGGTAGCCGCCCGTAGCTGTTCCGGTAGCTGTTCGTATGCGTACGACGACGGACGGGCAGCCCCGGCGCCCTGGCGCATGATCGCCCGGTTTGCCGGGTATGGGGCTGGAACGGAAGTGAGTGCTGTGCTCAGGGAGCTGCCTATGTCCACCGATGCGATCGTGATGCTGAGGGAAGGCCACAAGGAGATCAGGCGGCTGATCCGCTCCTACAGGGTCGAGGGCGAAACCGAGGCGGTGGGGCCCTTCCTCCGCGCGCTGACCGTGTACACGTACATCGAGCGGGAGGGGATGTACCCGCGCGTCTGTGTCCTGGCTCCGGAGACCGAGCCGGACATCCTGGGGTTCGTGGAGGAGCACCACATCGCTGATGTGCTGGCCGCCGAGCTGTACGACATGCGGCCCGACGACATCGCCTTCGATGCCAAGGCGCGCCTGCTGATGGACATCGTCGAACGGCACATGGACGCCGAGGACCACGGGTGGTTCCCGCGGGTCCGGGCGTCCGTCGGCCGTAAGGAACTGCAGGAGATCGGCGCCTGGATGATGAGGCTCGCCGAGCGGGCTCCTCAGCACCCGTACCGGCCTTCCTCGCAGCAGATGTGGGACGCCGTGGCCGCCTGAACGGCCCCTGGCTGAGCGGCCCCGACGTCCGGCGTGCGTCGGGCTGCCATACGGGTGGTGGCGTCTGCTACCGGGTGGTCGCGTCTGCTGCGGCGTCTGCTAGGGCATCTGCTACGGAGCCTGGTTCGCCGGACGAGCCGGTGGCTGCTCGGCCGGCTGGTGCTGTTCGGCTCGGCCGGCCAGCGCGGCCGAGAACCGCGCGCGGGCGACCGGCCCGACGAGTGCCACGGGCAGGGTCACGGCGGCGGCGATCGCGAAGAGCGTGCCGAAGTGCTCGTCGTCCGCCAGCCCGCTCACGAGATACGTGCTGAGCGCGGCCCCGGTGTACACGGCGCACGCCACCAGCGAGGTCGCGATGCCGCGCACCTGGGGCGGCGCGACCTCGGTTCCCCAGGTCTGCACGGTGGACTGGACCAACGCGAACGCGAGCCCCGAAAGAACACTGGCCACCAGGACCGTCACCATCGACTGGGCGGGCACACAGACCAGATAGCCCACGCAGAGCAGCACGCTGCCGACGGCGAAGTGGGTCGCTGCCGAGACGCGCTCGCGCAGGGTGCGTACCGCCACGCCGCCCGCCACCGCGGCCAGTCCGTAGCTGCCGGTGACGAGACCGGCGTACACGACGCTGTGTCCTCCCGACTGCAGTGCGGTGTTGAAGAAGTTGAAGAAGCCCAGCATGGCCGCGCCTTCGAAGAGCGCGAAGACCACGAGGAACCGGAACCAGCCGATACGGAAGACCATGGCGAGCCGGGCCGTGACGCTCGTGCCCATCGGCGCCGGGGCGGAGGCTTCCGGCAGGCGGCCGAAGGCGAGAGCCAGCAGCGGTGCGCAGATCGCGACGAGCAGGATCGCCGCGCGCCAGCTCCACAGATGGGTGAACACACCCGCGACCACGGTCGCGGCCGCCGTGCCGACAGCCCCGGCGGCGAGCACGCTCGCCACGGTCCGCTGCCGCTGCGCGAAGGGCAGCCGGTCGCCCACGTACGCCACCATCACCGGCAGCAGGGCGGCCGCCGACGCGCCCGCGAGCGCGCGTCCGAGGATGAGCACGCCCAGGTTGGGGGCGAGCGCGGAGACCAGGTCGGCGACGCACATGCCGAACAGGGCTGCCCGCATGACCCGTACGCGCCCGTATACGTCGGAGATGAGCCCGTGCACGGGCTGCATGAGGCCGAACAGCAGCAGATAGACGGTGAGCGCGATCGTGACGTGCGAGACGCTGACACCCAGTCCCTTGGACGCGGGCAGCAGCAGGGGGGTGATCACGATCCGGTCGAAGTTGCCGAGGAAGGACCCGGCGTAGACCAGCCGCATGTCCTGGGTGTCTTTGGCGTTCTTGTTCACGGTGTTCCCTCCGGCCCGGTGGCCTGCTGACGGGCTGCGGCTGCCGACACCCTTGCCTCCCATGACTGTCTGTCCCGGAAGGCCGGTTAATCAAAATGGCTGATAGTCAGGGGTGCTGACGGGTCATTATGGGGTCACCTGACGGAATCGTCAACGAGCGGGACCCTCGCGGTGGTCAACGGGCCCGGGGAAGAGGACGGGGCTGATGGAGCGCAGCCGCGGCCCAGGCCGGCGGACCTCGGTGCTGCATCTGATCGAACGGGGCGTCGTGCGTCTGCGCGAGGCGCACGAGGTGCTGGCCGAGGTCCAACAGGAGTTCCTCAGCCCCCTGTCGACCGAGGAGCGTGAAGCCCTACGGAAGCTCCTGGTGCGTCTCGTGGTGCGGCAGCCCGGGGTCTGACGGCGGCGGGCTCGGGTGTTCGTTGTCGGCGGTGGCGCGCCTGGCCCTGATCACGGTGGCGTAAGCCTCGCGCTCGCCCGACGCGGTGGTGACCGTGTGGGGCACTCGCGCGGCCCGTTCGATACGCAGATCCGGCAGCTCCGCGGAAAGGCGCTCCGGGGTGAACATCCGCTCCGGGTCGGACGGGCCTTCGAGTCCCCTGCCCAGGTTGTTGAGGTGGTGCCCCACGATGACCAGCCGTCCACCCGGAGCCAGGCTTTGGCCGCACGGGCCAGCAGCGCGGCCCGCTGAGGCGGCTCGGTGTGCACGTACGCGATGAGGACGACGCCGAAGGTGTCCTGCCGTGGCTCGTAGGAATCCAGATCCGCGAGGACGGTCGTCACTTCCAGTTCCTCGGCCGCGGCCTGCCGGCGGGTGCTCTCCAGGGCCGACGCCGAGAAGTCCACGGCCGTCACCCGCCAACCGTGGCGGGCGAGCCACAGCGCGTGGCGCCCGGCACCCGCGCCGAGGTCCAGCGCCTGGCGCCCTGGCGTGTTCGGCCCGGCGGACGCCTCCGGCGACATGAGCGCGAGCTCCTCGACCACCAGCGGATGCGGGACGAGGGTCCACCCGATGTCGCCGTGCCTGTACCGACGCTCCCAGTACTCCGCCCAATCCGTCATCTGCGCTGGTACCTCCGCATGTTGGGAAGAGCCCTGAGCAACACGACAGGGTTGCAGATTATCGCTGGTGCTGTCGAGTGCGGGCGAGCGTGCCGCAGGAGGGTCAATCAGCCCGGCGAAGGTTGGTGATGAGACCGAAGCGTTCCAGAACGACCAAGGTCGCGTCGTCCACGGTGAATTCCGGGTCGTCCAACGCCGCGCGCATCTCGTCGCTGTGCCAGAACCGCTCGTGGTTCGTCCGCCACTCGGTGATGCTGGTGTCGCCTTCCCCTTCATCCACCACGTGAGCGAAATCCACCTCCGCGAGCGGCACGACACGCACACCGGTGATTTCGATGACCCCGACCGGACGGTCGTCCGAGTCGACTACCACCGCGCGGCTCCCCACGCTGGGCAGTGGCTCCCCTTCGTGCTCGTAGCCGATCACGAGTCCGGTGGTGGAGGTCTTGGAACCATCGAGGATGGCCGCGACGAGGTGGTCACGCAGCGGGCCGGGGAAGCCGAACTCGGCGCGGGGCAGCGAAGCGATGTCATCGGAAGAGACGGCGTCAGTGGGCATACGGTCACGGTAGCGAGTCGCTTGCTCGCACCGGCAGCGATTTACGGGGGGCGGGCGGGCTCTCGGATGGGCGCTTCGGCGTCGCCGGCCTTCAGGCCGCGGTGCGGTGGTCGGCGAGGGCTTGGTTGCGGATGCGGGTGCAGGTGCTCGTGATGAGGCGGGAGACGTGCATCTGGGAGATGCCGAGTTCCTCGGCGATCTGCCGCTGTGTCATGTCTTCGAAGAACCGCATGTGCAGGATCCGGCACTCGCGCTCGGGCAGCGCCTCGATGGCCGGTTTGACGGCTTCGCGGTCCACGATCCGTTCGAAGCCGCTGTCGGGTGTGCCGAGGCGGTCGGCGAGCGCCGGCCCGTCCGCGTCGCCGGCGGAGCCGCCGGTGCGCGATTCCGCGTCCAGTGACAGGGCGCGGAAGGACTGGAGGGCTTCGAGACCGTCGCGCACGTCGTCTTCGCCGAGTCCGCAGTGGGCGGCGAGTTCGGCGATCGTGGGCTCGTTGGGCTGAGCGGCCAGCAGATCACGGCGCGCCTCGCGGACCTTGCGCCGCAGCTCCTGCACCCGGCGCGGTACGTGGACGGCCCACAGGTGGTCGCGGAAGTGCCGCTTGAGCTCGCCGGTGATCGTGGGAACGGCGTAGGCCTCGAACGCGCCCTGCGCGGCTTCGTACCGGTCCACGGCCTTGATCAGGCCCATCGCGGCGACCTGGTACAGGTCCTCCGTCTCGGCACCGCGGTTGCGGAACTTGCCCGCAAGCCGTTGTGCCATGGGCAGCCACTCGCGCACCAAGTCCTCGCGTACGGCGTCGCGTTCCGGACCGGGGTCGAGGTGCTGCAGTCGGGCGAAGGCGTCGTGAGTGTCGGGGGCGTCGTCGTGAGGGTGGCGGCTGTGCGCGAGGGGAGACATGTGGGCTCCTTGTGGACGTGGGCTGGGGTGGTGACCGTCGCCGAACCCTGTGCCGGGAGCCGCGTCCGCACGGACGCGCCCGCCGGGGAACACACGGGTCCCGCGGACGTGCCTCCGGTCCGAAGCACGACCCGCGCTTGCCCAGGACCTCGGTACGCAAACAGCCGAATTCGTACGAGGTGTACGCGCCTCCTCCCTTGGGCCTCTCCGCCGTTCGGGTCTCCCGGCTTGCCGAGGACGCGGGCCTGCCGAGCGGGAGGGCACGGCAGGCCCGTACGTGTCCGCAACTCGGCCGGGCAGACGGGTGACGGGACGGAGGCCGGATGGCGCTCGTGTGAGCCGGAACGGACGGGAGTTCACCGACCAGGCACTGACCTGCCACTGGCCAGGCGCCTGTTCCGGTGCGGGGAGCACGACGCCGACGAGCGGTGCGGGCCCAGGTTTGGGGCCATCCAAAGAGGGTTAACCGCATATCGCCGTGATTGCGTTTCACATACGTGGCGCGAGCAGCGGTGCACCTCACCCGACGACGGAGGCCAGACTGATGACCGACACTCCCCGTGAGCCGACCACGACCGATTCCGGCGCCCCGGTAGAGAGTGACGAGCACTCGCTGACCGTCGGCCCCGGCGGACCGATCCTGCTGCAGGACGCCTACCTGATCGAGCAGATGGCGCAGTTCAACCGGGAGCGGATCCCCGAGCGCCAGCCCCATGCCAAGGGGAGCGGCGCCTTCGGACACTTCGACGTGACCAATGACGTCAGCGCCTTCACCAAGGCCGCTGTTTTCCAGCCCGGTACGAGGACGGAACTGGTCACGCGCTTCTCGACGGTCGCGGGCGAGCGCGGCAGCCCGGACACCTGGCGGGACCCCCGCGGCTTCGCGGTGAAGTTCTACACCAGCGAGGGCAACTACGACATGGTGGGCAACAACACCCCCGTGTTCTTCGTCAAGGACCCGATGAAGTTCCAGCACTTCATCCGGTCCCAGAAGCGCCGCGCCGACAACAACCTGCGCGACCACGACATGCAGTGGGACTTCTGGACGCTCTCGCCGGAGTCGGCCCATCAGGTGACCTGGCTGATGGGCGACCGCGGTATCCCCCGCACCTGGCGCCACATGAACGGGTACACCTCGCACACCTACATGTGGATCAACGCGCAGGGTGAACGCTTCTGGGTGAAATACCACTTCAAGACCGACCAGGGCATCGAGTGCTTCACGCAGCACGAGGCCGACCAGATGGCCGCGGTCGACACGGACTACCACACGCGGGATTTGTTCGAGCACATCCGTGACGGCGAGTACCCGAGCTGGACGCTGTATGTGCAGGTCATGCCGTACGAGGACGCCGCCGAGTACCGGTTCAACCCGTTCGACCTGACCAAGGTGTGGCCCCACGGGGACTATCCGCTGATCGAGGTCGGCCGGATGACCCTGGACCGTAACCCCACCGACAACCACGCCGAGATCGAGCAGGCGGCGTTCCAGCCGAACAACCTGGTCCCCGGCATCGGCCCGAGCCCGGACCGGATGCTGCTGGCCCGGCTGTTCTCGTACGCGGACGCGCACCGCCACCGGATCGGGGGCAACTATCAGCAGCTGCCCGTCAACGCGCCTGTCGTCCCGGTGCGCACCTACTCGAAGGACGGGGCGATGGCGTACCGCAAGACCACCGACCCCGTCTACGCCCCCAACTCCAAGGGCGGCCCGGCCGCCGACACCGACCGGTACGGCAGCCCGCCCAGCTGGTACGCCGACGGGGAGATCACCCGGTCGGCCTACGTCTCACATGCCGAGGACGACGACTGGGGCCAGCCCGGCACCCTGGTACGAGAGGTCCTCGACGACGCGGCACGCGACCGGCTCGTGGACAACGTCGTCGGCCATCTCCTCAACGGGGTCTCCGAGCCCGTCCTGCAACGCGCCTTCGAGTACTGGTCCCACATCGACAAGTCGATCGGCGAGCGCATCGAGCGGGATGTCCGCGCCAAGGCGAACGAGAAGGACCCCAAGGCCGCGGAACAGGGCAACCCCGCACGGCGCTCCATGCAGGACAAGGCCTGATCCACCGTGGGCTGCCCCTTGGGTGACCACACGGCGACGGCGGCCCGGGGGTGCGGCTACCCCCTGGGCCGCGACCTCGCGGTGCCGGGTCTGGGCCCCTCGGTCAGCAGCCGCCCGAGGATGCCGGCGCCCCGACGCCGATCTGGAGGGTGGCGGGAGCGGCGCAGCAGCCCCCACCGTTCGACTGGGCGGCCTCGGGCTCGTCGAACAGGCCCGCCCCGCCGCACACCCCTGTCTCCGGCAGCGTCAACTCCACCCGCTCGGCGGCTTCCCAGTCGCCCGCGAGGGCGGCGGCGATGGAGCGGACCTGCTCGTAGCCGGTCATGGCCAGGAAGGTCGGTGCGCGGCCGTACGACTTCATGCCCACCAGGTAGACGTCCTGCTCCGGGTGGGACAGCTCCTTGACCCCGTGCGGGTAGACCGTGCCGCAGGAGTGGACGTTGGGGTCGATCAAGGGGGCCAGCTCCAGCGGGGCCTGGAGGCGTTCGTCGAGGGCGAGGCGGAGCTCGTCGACGAACGAGAGGTCGGGGCGGAAGCCCGTGAGGCCGATGACCTCGTCGACCGGGTCGAGGCGACGGCCGTCCTCGCCGACCAGGACCAGCCCCTCGGCCGTGCGCTCGACCGTGCTGGTGCGGAAGCCGGTGACCGCGTCGGCGTATCCGCGGTCGACGGCCGCCTTGGCCGCCAGTCCGAGCGCGCCGCGGGCCGGCAGTTGGTCGGCCGCGCCGCCGCCGAAGGTGGAGCCGCTGATGCCGCGCCGCAGGATCCACACCGCGTGCGTGCCCGGCGCGTCCTGGGCCAGCTCGGCGAGGTGGGCGAGGGCCGTGAAGGCGGAGGCGCCGGAGCCGACGACGGCTGTGCGCTTGCCCGCGTAACGGGCCCGTACGGCGGGGTCCTTGAGATCGGGGACGCGGTACGAGATCCGGTCCGCGGCCGTACGCTCGCCGAGGGCCGGGAGACCGTCGCCGCCGAGCGGGCCGGGCGTGGACCAGGTGCCGGAGGCGTCGATCACCGCGTGGGCCAGGATCCGTTCCTCGTGCCCATCGGTGTGGGCGACGTGGACAGTGAAGGGCTGCTGCTCGCGGTCGGCGTCCACGACACGGTCGCGGCCGGTGCGCGAGACGCCGGTGACGGTCACCCCGTAGCGGACCTTGTCGCCGAGGACGTCGGCGAGCGGCTGGAGGTAGCGGGCGGCCCAGTCGCCGCCGGTCGGGTAGGTGGCGCCGTCCGGCCTCACCCAGCCCGTGGGGGCGAGGAGCTTCTCGGCGGCCGGATCGACGACCTCGGCCCAGGTGGAGAAGAGGCGTACGTGCGACCACTCGAGTACGGCCGCGGCGGCGTGCGGCCCGGCTTCCAGGACCAGCGGTTCGAGGCCGCGTGCCGTGAGCTGGGCTGCGGCCGCCAGGCCGATCGGGCCGGCGCCGATGACCACGGTCGGCAGGACGGTGGTGGGGGCGTTCTCGCTCATCGCATGCTCCAGGGGCAGGAGGCCGTCGATCGTCTGTTTCGACGTTTGTCGATATCGCTGACGAGACAAGCTTGGCTATTGCTTCGACGGATGTCAATATTGATACATGTCGAATCTGAGCAGGGTGGAGCTGCCCGTCGTGAACGAGTCGGTGGCCGCGTGCTGCCCGCCGCTCGACCAGCGCCCGCTGACCGCCGAGGAGGCGGAGCGCACCGCGAAGATGTTCAAGGCGCTGGGCGACCCGGTCCGCCTGCGGCTGTTCTCGCTGGTCGCCTCGCACGCGGGCGGGGAGGCGTGTGTGTGCGACATCTCTGACGTCGGTGTGTCGCAGCCGACCGTCTCCCACCACCTCAAGAAGCTGAAGGAGGCGGGACTGCTCTCTTCCGAGCGGCGAGGGACATGGGTGTACTACCGCGTCGAGCCGGGCGCGGTCGCAGCCCTCTCGGGGGCCTTCGCCAACGCGGCCGGGGGGCGCTGATCAGCGCAGGTGGTTTCCGGCCGCAGGCCCGGCTCGGGCGCCGCCGGTCACGACCACATCCGTACGTGTCATGCGGCGGGCTGATCGCTGCCGGGCGCTTCTCGTACGAAGATGACCGCGACCAGGGCCAGGCCCACCACGGCGCCCGCGAGCTGCGCGGCGACGAACGCGGGGACCGAGGCCGGGGCGATGCCTGCGAAGGTGTCGGTGAAGGCGCGGCCGATGGTCACCGCCGGGTTGGCGAAGGACGTCGACGAGGTGAACCAGTAGGCGGCGCCGATGTACGAGGCCACCGCGACGGGGGCGAAGCGCAGCCGGTCGGTGCGGGCCAGACCGAAGATCAGCATGATCAGCCCCGCGGTCGCGACCACCTCGCCGAGCAGCAGGTGACCGGCCGAGCGGTCGTGTCCGGCCCACTTCACGAGCGGCTCGCCGAACATCGCGTCGGCCAGGATCGCGCCCGCGATCCCACCGACGATCTGCGCGGGCACGTACACGGCCGCCTCGCGGGCGGTGACGCCCGGCCCGCCTCGCCGGGCCGTCCACCACTCGGCCAGCGTCACCGCGGGATTGAAGTGCGCGCCCGAGACCGGGCCGAGCAGGGCGATCAGGACGCCGAGGCCGAACACCGTGGCCGTGGAGTTGGCCAGGAGCTGGAGTGCCACGTCGTGCGTGAGCTCGGTCGCCTGTATACCGGAGCCGACCACGATCGCGACCAACGCGGCGGTGCCCACCAGTTCGGCGGCCGCGCGGGACGTCAGCGGGAGAGGGGGCGGGGTGGCGCCGGGTGCGGGCTGGGGCGCGTCGGCGGCGATGACGGTCTCCGGAGAGGCGGAGCCGACGGGCTCGGTGGTGGTCACAGCGGGGTCTCCTCGGGCGGGTGGGTTACAGGCCCTAGGGGCAGGTCCGCTTGAGGTTCGCTTCGGTGGCGTCCCGCGCGGTCTGTGCGAGGTCGGCGAACTGACCGGCCAGGGTTTCGATGACGTCCGGGCGCAGACGGTAGTAGGTGAACCGTCCGCATGGCTCCGTGTCGACGACCCCGGCCTCGCGCAGCACCTTCAGGTGGTTGGACAGGTTCGTCTGCCTGGCACCCGTCTCCTCCACGAGATGGGTGGTGCAGAGCATCTCCTGGGCGAGCAGGGTCACGATCCGGAGCCTGAGCGGGTCGGCCAGAACCCGGATCAGGTCAGTGCCGACTGACATCATCATGGGCTGATATTTTCACATCGCCGGGCGACGGATATCACTGAGGTCCTGGGTCCCCAGTCCGGGGTCCTGGGCCCTGGGTGGGGATGTCCATCACGCCCGGTCCCGCCGTTCGGCGTTCACGAGACAAGAGAGACCCCTGATGTCCGACAAGCCCTCTGTGCTGTTCGTCTGTGTCCACAACGCCGGTCGTTCCCAGATGGCCGCCGCGTGGCTGGCTCACCTGGCCGGGGACCGTATCGAGGTCCGTTCGGCGGGCTCCAATCCGGGCAGGGAAGTCAATCCGGCCGCCGTCGAGGCCATGGCCGAGGTCGGCATCGACATCTCCGCCGAGACCCCGAAGCTCCTGACCGTCGACGCGGTCAAGAAGTCCGACGTCTGCATCACCATGGGCTGCGGCGACGCCTGCCCGGTCTTCCCCGGCAAGCGGTACCTGGACTGGAGGCTGGAGGACCCGGCCGGCCAGGGCGTGGCGGCCGTCCGCCCCATCCGCGACGAGATCAAGGTGCTGGTGGAGGGACTGATCGCGGAGATCGCCCCGCAGCCCGGGGTGTGAGCGCGCACTCCGAGGAGCTACGGGTCGCCAGAACGGCTTGGCGACGTAGTCGTCCGCTCCGGTGTCCAGCCCCTCGGCCTCGTCGTACTCGCCGTCCTTGGCGGTCAGCATCAGCACCGGGGCCCCACACCCCGGCGTCCCGCAGCCGGGCGCAGACGCGGAAGCCGTTGAGACCGGGCAGCAGGACATCGAGCACGATCGCGTCGTAGTCGCCTGCGAGCGCCAACTCCAGTCCTTACGGGGAGGCACGGACCCGCGGCCGACCGGGCCCACACCGAGTTCGTTTCGACACCGCTTCGTGATCGGGGAACGGCAACCTCCGCCCGCACCTGGCCCGTCCAACCGTCACGATTTGACCGCTCACCCCCGGGGGGAGCCGAACATGCGGGTACGTCACAGGACCGGGAAACGACCTCTCGCGGCCGTGGGGGCCGTTCTCCTCGCCGCCTCGCTGGCCCTCGCAGGGTGCAGCGCGGGGGGCGGGGCCGATGCCGCGAAGTCGGGGGGCAGGAAAGCCGCCGCTCCGGCGCAGAACGGGGCCGGGGGTGACGCGGCTTCGCGTACGAGCGACGACGGTGCGCGCAAGCCGTCCGCGAAGCCGGCGCTGCCGCAGGCTTCGCACATCATCCGCACCGCTGAGCTCACGCTCGAAGTGCCCGATGTGGCCAAGGCGCTCGCCGCGGCCCGGGCGGCCGCCGACGAGGCGGGCGGGTACGTCGGCGACGAGACCACCGAGCGGGACGAGCGCGGGCATGTGGTCTCGCACGTCGTGCTGCGGATCCCGGAGGCGACGTACGACAGCGTCCTCGCGCGCCTGTCGGGCACGGGCAAGCTGCTCGGCCGCAAGGCCAAGGCGCAGGACGTCACCGATCAGGTGGTGGACGTGGAGAGCCGGATCGCCACCCAGCGCTCCAGCCTCGCGCGCGTACGCCAACTGATGGACCGCGCAGGCCAGTTGAGCGACGTCGTCACGCTGGAGACTGAACTGACCCGCCGTCAGGCCGACTTGGACTCGCTCCTGGCCCAGCAGGCGTCCCTGAAGGACCGCACCAGTCTCGCCACGATCACCCTGGGCCTTTCGGCGGCGGCTCCCGCGAAGAAACCCGACGAGGGCGGCCCGGGCGTCTCGGACGCCGTCGCGGGCGGTTGGCACGCCTTCGTCACCGCCGCGCGGTGGCTGGGGATGGCCCTGGGCGCGGCGGCGCCGTTCGCGGGCGCGCTCGCGGCGGTGTACGCGGTGTGGCGCCTGGCAGTGCGTCCCCGGCTGCCCCGGCGCGCCGCCCCCGCGCCGACCGGGGCGGGGGACTCGGCGCTGCCCCGGCACGTATCTTCCGAGAAGGAGAGCGGGACCGACTGAGCCGGGGGTGTGGCATGCGGCGGGGCAGCTTGTGGTGTTGCCCTGTTGCTGGTGCATGGCGCAGTCTGGCTCAGTGGCCACTGCGCCGCAGGGTGTGGACGTTGGAGGACATCCCGTATGGATCTCACCCGTGAACCGCGATACCTGATGGTGCGCGCCCGGGGGGAAGTTTCTCCGCTGTACGTGGCGGAGGAGGAAGGCCCAGCAGCGGTCAGCGGGTTCACCCGCGCCCTCGCACTCGGCGATCCCGTATTGGGGCTTCCTGAGCAGTTGGCGCATGAGCTGGCTTCGTGGGCGCAAGCGCGCCCGACGGCGGGGTTCGACTCTCACTCGCAGCTGCGTGGGCAGACACGGCAGGGCGTGGAGATCGCGCAGCGGCTGGCGAAGCATCTCGGTCCCGGCTGGGTCCTGCGCTACTGGGACGAGAGCCACCAGACGGCGAAGTTCGTGTGCTGGGGGTGCAGTCGGCTGCACTGGGCCCTCGAAGAGCACGGCAACACCCTGCATCCACTGCACATCACTGTCCAGGGCGAATACCGCTGGTACCCACTGCGCGCGGAAGGCTTTGGAGACTTCGCTCCCGACGACCCTGCTGCGGGGCTTGACCTGTCTGACGAGCTCGTCGCCGACCTGTACGCATGGTCGGCCGATTTCGACGCGGGCATGGACCTGTATCTGCGGGATCGCGACGAGGCGAGGGACGACGCGAGACGGGTGGAACTGGAGCTACGAGGTCAGCGCCTTACCGCACGTCTGGCTGATGAGATCGGTTCCGGGAGGACCGTGACCTACAACGGACTCGGCTGACCGGCCGGGGGGTGCGCCGATCAGGACGTCGGCGAGCCGAACGGGCCACAGGCGTGAGGGGGCGCGGCGACACCCGCCTCGAATTCCGGGAAGAGCGTGAGTGAAGCGGTTCGACGAACGCCCGGTTCCTGTGGGGAACCGGGCGTTGTGTCGTGCTCTTCGGTTTCATTCCCCGGCGGCGCGGGTGTGGATGACCTGGTAGGTGTTGGAGTCGACCGAGGTCAGGAGCGAGCCGGTGCGGCGCTCGGCGTCCTGGCGGGCGGCGGGCTTGGCGTCCTGCGGGACGGCCTGGTAGGCGTCCCACGCCTCCTTGCTCTCCCACTGTGAGTAGGAGACGACGAAGGAGCCCTCGAAGCCGCGGGCGGCGATGCCCTTGAGGACGGTGTGGGAGACGAAGCCGGGCACGTCGCTGAGGAACGTCATCGACGGGCCGAGCGAGTCGACCAGCTTGTCCTGGTTGTGCTCCTCGACGCCGAAGACCGCTATGACGGTGTAGTCGCCGCGTGCAGGGGAGATCTCGACGCGGTCGCCGGACGTGCTCTGGGAGTAGGCGATCTCGTTCTGCAGCAGGCGGATCGAGGTGGTGAGCTCGCCGAAGAGCGGGAGCGTGCGGTGCTCGAACTCCTCGGCGTTGTAGCGGTCCTCCAGGTCGGCGCGGCTGCGCCACTGGATGAAGTTGGCGGTGCCGGGCTTGTCGACGCCGGCGTGCACGGTGGAGGACATCCACCCGGGGTAGGCGGCCGCGTCGACGATCTCGCGCATCGCGCCGACCAGGCTCTCCTGCTTCTCGGGGGCGTCGGTGGTGAAGATGTTGAGGACGGTCAGGTTCTTGTCTTCGGCGGAAACCTTGGGCATGTTCTTCGCTCCCTGTGAGGTACGAGTGGAAGGGCAGCCGGACCCTGCTCAGCCGGACCCTGCTCAGTCGGACCGTGCTCAGTCGGACCGTGCTCAGTCGGACCGTGCTCAGTCGGACGGGCCGGACCACCACTCCTGACGCCGCCTCTCGGCGCCGGTGACCACACTGGCCGGGGTGGTGCGACGGGCGGGAGAGCCCGGCTGATCCAGGGACTGGCACTCCTAGAGAAGGGCCAGGTGTCCCGCGCAAGCCGCCGGTCGTACCCCGACGTCACCCTCGGCACCGATCCCGGCACCCGCCGACGCAGTGAACCCACCCGTACCACTCCGCTAGCATGTTCGAGCTCGCGGTGATCGCCCTCATCGTGTCCTTCACCGGAAACCATGCTTTCGGCGCGAAGAGTGACCGAATTCCCTAAAATCGACTAAACGATTGAGACCGAGATCTTGCGGGTGCTTTCGCGAATAGACGGCCGAATGGAGTCCGCCGCGTGGCGTCAGCCACGCGTGATGCTGTGGACCGCGGCGGGTGTGGTGGCCCTCGGGTTCCTCGTCACGATGGAGATCGCCGCGCGTCACTACGGCGTACCGGGGCCGATCACCAACCAGGCGCGCGAGGTGATATTCGCGCCCAGATCGGGTCCACTGCTGTACGCCAGCATGGCCTTGATGACGGTCGTGTTCACCTGGCGGCAACGATTCATCGCGTTCGGTGCCGCCATCGGAATCGACATCGTCTTCTTCCTCGTGCGGTGGGCTGTCGACGCCAAGATGATGTTCGGCAACGGCGCGCTCTGGGTGATCCTGGGGTGTGCGGTCATCGCCGTCACGCGTCGCACCGGCCGGGAACGTGTCCTGCTGCTCAAGGGCGTCGGCCTCGGCCTGCTGCTGGTGGCCGGCCGCAAGACCGGCGACGCCTGGCTGCTCATCACGTGGAAGACGCGCCCGATGGTGCTCGACCAGTACGTGGCGACCGCCGATCACGCGCTGGGCAATCCGTCGTGGGTGGCAGGCCGGATCGTCGAGGCCACCGGCCCGATCGGCGCCCATGTCCTCGACTGGGTCTACATCCAGCTCGCGGTGGGCGCGGTCGCCGTCACGCTGTACCAGCTGCGCAACGTCGCGGTGGAGCGCCGCTTCCCCGGCCACCACCTGGTACGCACCTTCCTGGTGATCGGCCTGCTCGGGCCGGCCATCTACATGATCTTCCCGGTGGTCGGACCGATCTTCGCTTACGGCGCCGACGGCGGGCACTGGGCAGTGGCCGACCTGTGGCCGAACACGCCGTCGCCGGTCAACGCGCCGCACCACATGCCGTTCGACGAAATCACCCCGCGCAACTGCATGCCCAGTCTTCATACGGCATGGGCCACCGCGATATTCATTCATTCACGTAAGGGCCCGAGGATTTTGCGATTCGGCGGCGCGTTCTGGCTGATCGCCACGCTCGGCGCGACGCTGGGATTCGGTTACCACTACGGCGCGGATATCGTCGCGGGCGTGGTGTTCGCCTTCACGATCGAGGCAGCGCTGCGCTCGCTCGACCGTGGCTGGGACCGCTCGGGAATTCAGCTGGTCGCTTGTGGGGCGATGGTTTTTGCCGCACTCCTGCTTGCGTATCGCTATCTCTCCGTGGAGATGGCCGGACATCCGTGGGTGTTCGGACCGCTTCTCCTTCTGGCGATGTCCTCAGTGGTGTACGGCTGCGTACGGACCACCAAGCTGTGGGACGCGAAGGCCGTGCCAGTACGGCAGCCGGAACCGCAGCCGCAGCCCGAACCGGCCTGAGGCGTGGTCCGTCACCGGGCCCGGTGACTCCGGCCGAAGTCCGCGTTCCGCAGGCGTAAGGCTGCACGCCTTGGCCGGCGGCTGCACAGGTCCACGGCCGCAACACCCCGAATATCGCGTGCCGTGCCGCCGGTCATGGCGCAGACTCGCCTGCATGGCGGACATGGGAGCGTTCCAGGACGAGGTGGGCGCCTGGGCGGCGGGGGGCCCGGGCGAACCGGTGAGGGAACTGGCTGTGCGGCTGGGGGTGCGCACGGCGGTGCTGCTGGAAGGGGCGAGCGACCTGGCGGCCGTGCAGGCGCTGGCCGCACGGCGTGGCCGGGATCTGGCCGCCGAGGGGGTGTGCGTGGTGTCGATGGGCGGAGCGATGAGCGTGGGCCGGTACGCGGGCCTGCTCGGGCCGACGGGTCTGGGCCTGCGCCTGGCGGGGCTGTGCGACGAGCGGGAACAGCGCTACTTCGACCGTGGTCTGACGCGGGCGGGGGCGCCGCGCCAGGACATATTCGTGTGTGCGGCGGACCTGGAGGAGGAGTTGATCCGCGCGCTGGGCACGGCCAGGGTCGAGGAGACCGTCCGGGCCGAGGGCGACCTGCGTGCCTGGCAGACCTTTCAGCGCCAGCCCGCGCAGCACGGCCGTCCCCGGGAACAGCAGTTGCGCAGGTTCCTCGGCACGAAGAAGGGCCGCAAGATCCGCTACGGCCGCCTCCTCGTCGAGGCCCTCGAACCCGACCGGGTACCGGCCCCTCTCGACGGCCTCCTCGCGAGCGTCTGACGGGAGCGGGGACGCACCCGACTTCGTCCCGGGCGCCGGACCGTCCATGGCGACGGTGGTGCCGGTGATCGCGGGTATCAACCGCCCCGCGCACGGTACTCGCGCGGCAGCGGATCGACGCCCCACCACACTGCGAGGAGGCGGCCACCCATGACCGAGTCGATGGCCCAGACGCTGTACGAGCCTGAGCCTGAGCCTGAGCCTGAGCCTGAGCCTGAGCCCGAGCCCGAGCCCGAGCCCGAGGCGGGGGCCGAGTTCCGCGCCCCGACGCCGTGAACCTCCCGCGAGCCGTTCTGGCCGGTTCGATGGGTACGGGACTGACGGTCGGCCTGGCCCTTGCCGCACTCGCGCTCCTCACGGCCGCGCTGGTGGCGGTCGCCCTGACCGTACGGCTGGTCCGGGCCCGCAAGATCCTGCGGGACGCGGGCATCCCCCTGACCCACAAGGCCGCCTACTGGGGCGCGCTGGTGTATGTGATCAGCCCGGTCGACCTGCTCCCCGACCCCGTCTACCTGGACGACATAGGCGTCCTGCTCCTGGCCCTGCGCACCCTGCAGGCTGCGGCCTCGCGGGGGAGCGGTGAACCGGACAGGCCCTAGTAGGGCTTGGTCAGGTCGGGGCTGGTGTGGGTATGCCGCGGTGACAAGTGGGGCAGACGCCGGTCCATGTCGCGAGGAGGGTCTGCAGCTCGCGGACGACGCGGTAGAGGCTCAGGCCGGTGCCGTGTCTTTTGGGGCTCTGGCCAGTCGTTGCAGGGTGCAGAAGGCGTGCGCGACGGAGACGAGGGTGACGTGGTGGTGCCATCCGTTCCAGGTGCGGCCCTCGAAGTGGGCGAGACCCAGGGCCTGTTTCATCTCCCGGTAGTCGTGCTCGATGCGCCAACGGAGCTTGGCCAGGCGGACCAGGGTGGTCAGCGGGGCGTCGGCGGGCAGGTCGGAGAGCCAGAACTGAACGGGTTCGCTCTGGTCAGATGGCCACTCGGCCAGGAGCCGGCACTCGGGCAGTTCCGGGCCGTCGAGGGCCTGGCGGACCTCGCGTCCGGCAGGCCGGATCCGCAAGGTCACGAACCGCGAGTACATCAGCTTCAAGCCGCTGCGGCCCGTGCCGGGCCGGGAGCCCTCACGCCATTGCACCGGCTTTGCCGCCTTTCGGCCCGCCGCGATGACCAGCTGTTTCACCGACTGTGGCTTGTCGGGATACGTCGCCACCGGTGGGCGTCCGGTCCCGGAGTAGGGATCGGCCACGGGAACCGCATGCCCGGGCTGGGCCGAGAGAGTGGTGGAGATTCCCACGACGTACTTGAGGCCGCGGGCCTGCAGGCCGTGCCGGAAGGCGGCCGCGTCTCCGTATCCGGCGTCCGCGATGGCCACCGGCACCTCGATGCCCCAGGACCGGGTCTCGTCGAGCATGTCGAGTGCGAGCTGCCATTTCTCCACGTGCCCGATGTCATCGGGAATGCCGCAGGCGGTGCGGCGGGCGACCTTGTCCGGGTCCGCCTTCACCGACCCGGGCGCCCACGTCTCGGGCAGGAACAGCCTCCAGTCCACCACCGCCGAGGCGTGATCCGAGGCCAGGTGCAGCGAGACGCCCACCTGGCAGTTGGTGACCTTGCCCGCCGTGCCGGTGTACTGCCGCGACACACACGCCGAGGCATTGCCGTCCTTGAGGAAGCCGGTGTCATCGAAGACCAGCACGGTGGGCCGGATCGCCTTTTCCATCTTCCAGGCCAGCCGGGCCCGGATGTGGGACGGATCCCACGGGCTGGTGGTCACGAAGTGGGCCAGAGCCTGCCGGTTTCCGTCCTCCCCGAGCCGGGCGGCCATAGGTTCGACCGACTTGCGCTGCCCGTCAGTGAGCAGGCCTCGCAGGTAGACCTGCCCCCACCGACGTTGGTCGTTCCTTGCGAACGGCTCGAAAACCTCCGCCGCGAAGTCCTCCAACTCGCCACGTACAGCCACAATCTCGTCCGGAGTCACGCTCTCTCAACGCAACACCGAACCAGAAGGACACGCTCAACCACAACCGACCTGACCAAGCCCTACTAGGGCCTGTCGTCAAATTCCCGACTGTCCGGCGACGCCTGGCACGCACTCTCGCCGCACCGGGCGAAAGCCCACGTACGTCCAGTACGAGGGCTCTCGCCCGGCGCGCCGAGAGCACGCACCCGA